>CAJWFD010000003.1 GCA_913031435.1 uncultured Cryomorphaceae bacterium | reverse complement strand
AATAATTTTATGGAGGTCATTAAAGACAAAAAATCACAGTCAGCATTTAAAGTGATTGAAGGCGATTCTGTTATTTTATCAGCTAAAGGCATCAAATGGTATAAATCAGATTTATCATATGAACATTCTGATTGTAAATGCGAGGTGATTAAAGCCAACTTTTTGGGTACGAAAAGCAATATTTTTAAAAACGGAATCCTATTTGGTGAAATAATTTGGCATTGGAGTAAAGGCCATACATTAAAATTAGCTGAAGACAATAAATCGTTCTACTTAGAACGCAGAGGTAAATGGTATAAAACGAATCATTCTTACGCGTTATTAAATACGATTAACTCTGAAGTTGAGTTAGTCCTTAATTATAACTTAATAAAGTGGAAAGAGATTATTACTATTGATTATGATTCTCCTGAACAGGACTTAGATAAAGTTCTGTTTTCAATTTTCGCATTTAATAAATTACAATCAGACGCAGGTGCAATAGTTTCGGGATGAAATAGAATTCCAGAACTACTTGAGAGGATTAAAAGTTAAAACCAGTCAACTTTTGATTAACAAATCAAAAACAGCTTACTTTAGTATAAACTATAAAACATAAAAACTTATGATTCTTTTCGGAATTTTCTTTACGGTTAAACAACAAATGGCAGGAGTAATTGAAAGATTTGGAAAATTTCACAGTGTTAGGCAGTCGGGATTACAGCTAAAAATACCTATCGTTGACAGGCTGGCCGGTAAGCTGAGTCTGAAAATTCAACAGCTAGATGTTATAATTGAAACAAAAACAAAAGATGATGTTTTTGTGAAGCTAAAGGTTTCTGTACAATATAAAGTAATCAACGAAAAGGTTTATGACGCATTTTACAAGCTAGACTTTCCTCACGACCAAATAACGAGCTATGTTTTTGATGTCGTTAGAGCGGAGGTTCCTAAAATGATTTTAGATGATGTGTTTTTGAAAAAAGACGATATTGCTATTGCAGTTAAATCAGAACTAAACGTAGCGATGATGGATTATGGTTATGACATAATCAAAACGCTGGTGACCGACATCGACCCAGACGCTCAGGTAAAGGAGGCAATGAACAGAATTAACGCTTCTGAAAGAGAAAAAGTTGCAGCACAGTTTGAGGGTGATGCTGCAAGGATTCTTATAGTAGAGAAAGCAAAAGCTGAGGCAGAGAGCAAGCGGTTGCAGGGTCAAGGAATTGCAGACCAAAGAAGAGAGATTGCTCGTGGCTTAGAAGAATCTGTAGAGGTTTTAAACAAGGTTGGAATAAACTCCCAAGAAGCCTCAGCGCTAATAGTTGTTACACAACATTACGATACGCTGCAGTCAATTGGAAGCGAGACAAACTCTAACTTGATTCTCTTGCCAAACTCTCCACAGGCTGGTAGTGAAATGCTAAACAATATGGTTGCTAGCTTTAGTGCAAGTAATCAAATAGGAGAGGCTATGAAAAAAGCCGCAAACGAAAAGAAGCAGTAGGTTGCACTTTCTTATACTGGAAGTGAAATCATTTTTTTACAGAGCCTCTTCTTTGCAAGGGGCTTTTTTTTGTTTCCCTACAGCAAGTAATGGGACATAGCGATATGAAAGTATCCTTGACCTATTTTAAGGGGAATAGAAGTGAAGCAGTTGGATATTGCGGAATTACTAGAGTTGTAAAGTCAGAATGGAACGGGAAACAGCTTCATATTCATTAGATTTATCACAACCCAATACAACTATGAAACTACTAACTACCATTGCAGCATTATTGGTTGCACTCTCGGCTTATAGCCAAGACTTTATTAAAATGAATTATAATACTAAATGGACAAATGGGGTTAATGAGCTTTCATTTCTAGAGAGGACAGAGAATGACAAAGACACTTACAAAGCATTCTCAAAAACTTCTTATCTATTTTATATAAATTTAAATATTAACCACTACAGTGTCAAGGACTTGAAACAGGAGAGAATCGTTGTAAGGAATTGTTGTATGTGCTCTTATACAGCAATTTTGAAAAACTCTAGAGATACCTTAAGGATAGAAAAAGGAAGTAGTGATGACTTTGGAAATAGCGATATTATAGTTAATACTTTTTATAAAAAAAATGAGCAATTAGTGCACGTTAAATCAGCAGATGATGATTCTAATATTGTTACTATTTGGAACCCCATAAATAGTAGGTAATGGGTTACAGTAAAATGTAAGTATCACTCACCTATTTAAGAGGATTAGAAGTGAAGCAGTTGGATGATGAGGACTTGCCCGAGCTTTAGCCCCCCTCCCACCACCGAAGCGAGGGCCATCATACTATTCCGTTAGAAATGTTATTACTTTTCCTCTTTTGGGAAACGGCTAAAATTACCCATACCATCAGAATCTAATTCATCACTAGGCAAGTCAGCCTTATTTGATTCATATTCTTGACCTTGTTTCTTATTGTTATGGGTTACATTCCAAATGGTCAAATAGATATAGACCGCAAATAATACAGCGCCCACTGCGAACATTTCAAAACTCATCGATAATATTTTTTAGGGTTAGTGAGCCTGCGTTGGCGAATTGCTATGGCAAAAAGCAAAATTGTTCCAGGCCAATGTGCTGAATATTGTGCGGCTTCAGTATCTCCCGTCAGACCCAAGCCAACCGAGTACATTAAAGCTATAAAAGCAATTATAACTGGATACCATTTATTGATAAAATTCATCATAAACTTAAAAGCGTTTCTAATTCGCTGATTGTTAAGGTACTACTTTATCAATTGACAGAGGTTAATCAATTGTCAACTTAATACAAACAGGCTCTCTGCTCAAGCTAAAACAAGTAATGGGTTATAGTAACATGAAAGTATCACTCACCTATTTAAGAGGATTAGAAGTGAAGCAGTTGGATGATGAGGACTTGCCTGAGATGAAGGCGATTATATATCTTACTTGTACTAAGCTATATCATCTAACGATTACTGGGTATCCATTAAATTAGCACCCTTTGATACCGTTAAAAAAATAATCCTTAAAACTGGAAACTTATCCTTATTAAGAAAGTAGAGAGTTTAATTTAAACAGAAAGGATAGTCTATGTCACCCGCAGACAAGGGCGCTTGCTTGTCGTACGTATTGATACCTAAGAGTGTTTTTAACTGTTCCATCTCATATTCATCAAAAATTAAAAACAAATCTTGATTAAAGGTTTCTACAAGGATTTTCCTTTTTTGCATTTCAAATGCAGGGTGTGCTAACCAGTAGTCTATATCAATTTTAGAAACATAATCTCTAAATTGCATTAGTTCACTTTTATCAAATCGAAAAAGCATATTATTAAAAGTAAGGCTAAAATTTTCGCAACTTCTACACATACATAATTCTCCGTTTTTAACGGTAGCAATAATTTTAGATTCTTGACACATACTATATATATTAATAACAATCTGTTTTAATTTGATTGTTTTCTTTCTGTTTTTTAATATTTGAGTTTAATTATTCTCTAGCAAGTACATCTATTATTTCCTATACCCCCTTTTGCGTTTTTAAGTGATCCACAGATTAGGATAGCCCCTTTTTCCATTAGAGTTTTAAATCTTAAAGAAAGGGCCAGCGCAGTGAAAATCATGGATGTTGAGGACTTAACAAAGTTGAAGGAGGTTATATATCTTACTTTTTCAAAGCTATATTACCAACTAAGAAAAAGCTATTATCAATACTTAACTGGCATTGAAAAAAGATTTCACTTGCTTTGTGTGTGATAAAATAAATGACACAATAGCCACAACCATTCCGCCATCTACACCCACAGGAAGTGCAATAAGAAGGTTAATAACAAACATAGTTCTAAATGCAAAAAACTTCTTAATGAGGATGCAGTAAACTAATGCTCCAAAAGAAATAATATATGCTATTCCTGTGTAAATAACATACATTGGAACTACGTCCATTTCAATTTTATTGTTCGTAACCAAGAAATGCACCAAAAAAGGCAAAAACATCATCAAAGCATTGAGAATAAAAATAATCCTTAGTTGGATCGGTTTTTTTGCTTGTTTAGCTTTTGTAGTCATATTAAATTTTATTTGTTTCTTCTACTTGACTACGACGCTGAGTATAAATAGTAGTTTTAATGCCACTAATATAGATTTACCAATTCAATTACCATTAGTATTCTACTCACATCCTCCTCAAACTCGTTCGGCCTTTCTCCTCTCAGCTCTAGTATTATTCAATGTTGTCGTTAGAACTAATTTATTTATCAATGAGTACCCGTTGAATTCTTTTATAATAATAAGAGCACAAGACTAAGTTTAAAGTTAAAATCGTCCCTGTCAGAATGTTTTCACCAATTCTATTGTCAAAAAACAAGTGCATCAAGAATATATTTAATATTATCGGTACTAAAATCAACAAACCAGCCAGCCTCGTTTTAGGTATTATCATAAGTACACCTGCGAAAATCTGAAAAAGTGATATGACCCTGATGAACCCCGATTGACGCATTGTATTCATAGTGATCTTGTATCCAACGGGTGCTTCGTATGAATTTCTCTCTATAATAGTCGCAGTTATTTCTTCAGAAGAGACCTCTTTTAATTTAATCGGTATTTTATCTATGCCCTTGTATATGAAGAATAAACCCAATAAGATTGCACAAACAGTGTGAATTGTAGCTTTCATTTCTTTCGTTATTTATATTTTACAAATATAGCTATTTGGATTGGTTCTAAATAAGAAAGTTGTAAAATTTGCCGACAGAAACGCCAATATGTATACTCTAAAAGGGATTAATAGCACTAAGTATTAGAGCAGATGATACAATAGCAGCAGTTACTTGCTCATTCAGAGCTAACTACAAGTTAGTTTACCTTAGAGGATTAGAAGTGCCTCAGCGAGATTTTGAGGACTTGCCAGATTTGGAATAAAGTCTTTTAAAATCTATAGCCAAAATTAAATCCTCCAATAAATTCTGCTGGAACATTACCATCGTCTTCTCTCCAAAGAATACGACCAATACCAATCAGTGCATCAATTGTAAATTTATCTGAGAATACTTGTTTGTAGCCTAATGTAAATCCTGCAGAAGAATAACTTTTAGGTTCAGTGCGATAGGTTAAAACACGGTCTCCATTAACGTCACGGACAGGTTCTCCGTTCTGGTCGTAAGTGCTGTTATACTCGGAAAGGTCGCTATCTATATAGCGCGCTGCTATTCCCATATATAAACCGTGGTCATCAGATTTAGATAAGACGTATTTCCTGAAACCCAACGAAGCACCAGCATTCCATTCAATCTCATTCCACTCTTTTAAGTTATCGTTAATATGCCATCCCGCTACGCAAACAGAAAAAGTGGGATCTTTGGCAAAGGCATATTCCAACCCTAGATTGGTTACACCGAATGCAAAACCCACAGGATTAGTTTTAACTTCGAGACCCTGTGCGAACGCCATATTTGCTGAAATCAACAAGGCAAGAGCAATTTGTAGCTTTTTCATAGTATGCTTAGTTGTGATAATTAATCTGAAGTGAGGCAGTTGGATGTTGATTTGACAACAATATAAAAAAATAAAAGCTTTCAATATACTCAGTTCCCCCCGCTCAATAAAATCAGTTTATACTCCTCAGATATAGCTTACGGTAAGTATTAAGGTGTGGTAAAGTGACCTATTGAACCCATAAAGTGACACATTGAATTTTTAAAGTATCGTATAAGTTTTAACTTAGAGTAAGTTTAGCCCGTCACTTTGGTTAATGAATGTTGGCGAAGCCAATACAGATAGGGTACAACAACAAAAAGCCCTGCATTACTGCAAGGCTTTTCTAAAGGGTGAAAGATGGGTCTCGAACCCACGACCTCCGGAACCACAAACCGGCGCTCTAACCAACTGAGCTACAATCACCATCCTGGTGGGCGGCAAATATAATCGCATTTCGCGTATTTGTGCAATATACAAGTGATAAAAATTATACTAATGGTATAAAAAAACGGCAAGCTAAAAGACTTGCCGTTCTAGTATTGTGATTTTCCGAAGATTATCTACCAAAAGAACGCGTACAGAAAAGCGGTAATGACCATTACGACCACTGCGCCAACATTAAACGAAGGATCTGTAGCAAATAGTTTTTTAGAAAGAACAATGGCTTTCGCATCAGTATTATTGCCTTCTATTGCACTAATCCCCATGATTACAAGAATACTACCAATAGCAGTAAACATCATTTGATGCATGAAAGGTAGGGTGACGAATACAGCAGAGTCTGACCACTCATTGGGTCCTACTTTAAAGTACATGGCCATTGGGATGGATAATAGCACTCCCCATATTGCAGCGTTGTTCGTTGCCCTCTTGTAAAACAATCCTGTGAGGAATACCGCTAAAATACCTGGACTAACTACACCCGTGTATTCTTGAATAAATTGAAATACTTGACCTAGTGAACCTAATTTAGGCGCTATTAACATCGCTATAATGAGTGCTGCCAAACCTGAAAGGCGTCCTACGCGAACCATAGTCCTATCCGAAGCATCCTTATTCAACAGTGACTTGTAGATATCCATTGTGAATATGGTCGAAGTCGAATTTAACATAGAGGCTAAGGAAGATACAATGGCGGCGGCGAGTGCTGCAAGTATCAAGCCTTTCAGACCGGACGGAATGAAGTTTTTAATCAACCACGGTGCAGCGTTGTCGTTTGCAACCTGGCCTGAATCTGATATAAATCCTTCATTTGCCAGTTTGGCCATATCTAAAGTCCCCGAAGCATCCAGGTTCATTACATAAGCTATGATACCTGGCAAGACTACGATAACCGGTATGATTAGTTTTAAAAAGGCTGCAAAGGCAATTCCTTTTTGCCCTTCTTTCAAGTTTTTCGCGGCTAAAGTGCGTTGAATAATGTATTGATTAAAACCCCAGTAATATAAATTGGCTACCCAAATACCCCCGACAAGAACCGCAATTCCAGGTAAATCAAACCACGCATCTTTTCCATTTGGAGTAATGATTTCTCCTTTATCCAGAATCATACTGAAGCGTTCAGGCGCAGCATGATAGACGTATTTCATTCCATCTATAAAACTGCCTGAATCTGTCACATTGATCAACGCAAAATAAGTCATCAAAAGGCCACCAAAAATCAAAATAATAACTTGTACAACATCAGTCCAGGCAACTGCCGCTAAACCTCCCCACAGAGAATAGGCCGCTGCGAATAACCCAAGGCCTATAATAGCATTAATCAACATAGAACCATCTCCTGTACCAAGGATAGTATCCAATGCTTTACCTCCTAAAAACAGTACTGTAGTGAGGTTAACAAAGACGAACAGTGCTATCCAGAAAACTGCAAGAATTGTCTTTAGATTGGTAGAGAATCGCTTTTCCACAAATTGAGGAATGGTATACAATCCCTTTTCAATAAAAATGGGTAAGAAATACTTTCCTACAACGAGGAGCGTAATGGCTGCCATCCATTCGTAAGATGCAATGGCTAAACCAAGCGCGAAACCTGATCCTGACATTCCTATAAATTGCTCTGCAGATATGTTTGCTGCGATAAGTGAGGCTCCAATTGCCCACCACGGAAGTGATTTACCTGCTAAAAAGTAATCTTCAGCACTCTTTTCAACTCCTTTTTTACCGCGTGAAACGAAAAAGCCAATACCAAGAATGACCAGTGCGTAGACGGTGAAAACTACCAGATCAATAGTAGATATATCCATTGTTAATGTTTTTCTTGTATGAACACCACTTAAGTACAAAGAAAGCGGTGAATTAGTCCTTTGCGGTTTTCTTCCGAAGAACCTGAGCCTAAATGTAAGATTTAGCACAATGCGAATAAGTGTACTATGTACATTAAGTTGTCATTATTTCAAATATGGGCAGTTAAACTCCTATTACTCTACTTTATTTATCAAAAAACACACTCGGTTTTAGCATTGTTACTCTTCCATAGGATAGTTAACTTGTTCCCATGGAACAGAACGATATTTTGATCTTACATGTGGTTAAATGGTACCCTTATCACAAGGACACCCAGCATGGCATTTTTGTTAAAAAGCACATCGATGCTACGGGTGATAAGCCACACATCTTAGGGTTTATAAATGATCACTTCCCTCCTATTCAAACTAACAACAGTACCATCTTCGGCGCTAAGAAAATGACCTTTGCAGCTAAATTCGGTACATTTATCTCCACAGTAAACGCTGTCAAGCCTGCCATCATACACTTTCACTGCTTTGCTCCAGATCTCATTCCTATGCTTTGGTACGCAAGATTAAGAGGCATAAAAGTGGTCCATTCAGAGCACTGGTCTGGATTGTTACCGGTCAACTTGATGAAGTTAGAACCTTGGAAAAAACAACTAGCAAAGTGGTTTTTCGAACATGTTCATCTTGTCCTACCCGTGAGTGCAGTACTCGAAGAAGGTATTCACACTGTAGCACCCAAAGCACACCTAAAAGTCATCCCAAACATTGTTGAAAAACATGAAGTAATGATATCCAATCATGAAGAACGACCAAGTGTTAGTTTCTGCATGGTTGCAGATGTGGTTTTTAAGGTGAAACGTCAAAATGTTGTGTTAGAAGCCTTTAAAAACTTAGAACAGGTTAAAGCTGAATTGCACTTCTATGGTGGCGGACCAGATCTAGGGCTTTTAGAGGCAATGGCATCTCGCCTACCCAATGTTTACGTTCATGGGCGGATCAGTAATGATCAGGTGCTCGCCATTTTACCAAGCCACAAAGCTCATGTATTGTTTAGCGAGTATGAAACGTTCGGTATAACCACAATAGAGGCAAGAAAAGCTGGTATTTGGGCCATATCTCGTCCTGTTTTCGGGGCTTCTGCACTCAAGGACTCCTGTACCCTCATGGTGGATAACACAGAGGAACTCACTGATTCCTTCAAGCAAATCTTGGAAGAAAATGATGCTTTTATTGCCGATTACTCATTTTTAGAATCTCATCCTATCTCAATCCAATTATTCGAAGCTTATAAAGGTCTCTTTTCTTGAAAATTCCCATTATATTTATCAAACTCATATTAAAACACGAAATCCCATGAAAAAACTTCTACTACTAATGTTAGCCTTTGCTGGACTTGGTATAACTAGTGCTACCGCGCAGGAAGCACGTATTGACCTTGGCCGCAACGCTGCTATGTATTCTGCTACACATGCTGATGGCATTCCCGTAAATACATCAACGAACAAACAAGCTTCCGCTGTCGCTATTGGCACAGCTCCGAATGTTTATGGTGCAGGATTTGGACCAAAATCAAACTTAGTCGCTAATGAAGACTTAAATACCATTGCCTTTATTCATCGTTCAGATTATAATTCAAATGGTGATTACAGCTCTGGATCACTTCGTTTCGACTACTCTACTGATGGCGGGTCAACTTGGACTTCAAATGCCGGTCCACTTTGGAATCCTAATCAAAGTGGTTACGTCTACCCAGGTTTTGCTCGTTACCCACGGATTGGGATTTTGAATGCTGCAAATAATACGAATCCATTGAACGCTTCTGTGACTGCTTGGGCTCCAACCCTTGCTGGAACAAACGACTCTTGGGGTGGTGCACTTGTAGGTTCTCAAAAAATGGACAACACTGTTTCCAACTTTGTTGTGGATACTACAGGCGGTCACCTGACTTTAGATAATTCATACACCGCAGATGGTAACTTCTGGGGACTGAGTTTCGATCAGCCAAACTATACCGTAGATGAGTATACAGATACTGCTATCGTTTGGAAAGGAGTAATGGACTTCACTACAGATTCTATGGCTCTTACTGAATACAAGGCATACATGCCTGTAACGAATGACCCAACGAACGGTAAGATTGTGGGCGATGGTAATATTTACTTTGCAGACAATGGAACCACTGGTTTTATATCTATAGAGGCTTATGACAGCACCATAGCACCAAGCAAAGTGATTCATCCATATTTAGTAAAAACCACAAATGGTGGTATGACTTGGGGATCTAATATGGGTCCTAACTTGGACAACCTTATAGACAACGGTTCTGGAGATAGTTTGAAGACTATTTTCTCTACTATTACTGGCGGATGGAGTATTGGCAGTCTTACTTCTTCAACTAGAGGTCATGATTTGGCGGTTGATGCAAATGGCAACCCGCATATGTTTGTCCATGTTTTCCCAGGTGTCGGAACGACTCCAACTGGAGGGACTGTCGCTGGTGATTTTGTGTATTATCCAGCTATAAACCTATTGATAGACGTTTTTACTGCTGATGGTGGATTGACATGGGAATGTAATGTTGTTTCTCAAGTATTTACTTTTGAATATGAGTTTGACCCAACCAATGGTCCTGTACCAGAGTGTAACCGTCCTCATATTTCTATGAGTTCTGACCGTGAAATGATGTTTTTCTCATGGTTTGAGTCTGATACATCATTCGTTACTGGTACAGAAAATAACTTCCCAGATTGGAGATGTCAAGGATATAACGTTCAGGGTGATTCATTAGAAGGTCCTGCAACAGTTATGGGTACTTACGGAGATGCTACTTGGGGTAATGTTGCTGATTACGCTTTCGATAACGCCGACGGCACTTATCAATTGCACATGACTTACTCTCCTATCGAAGACTTTGGTACTTTTAGTGTTCTAAATCCAATTGACTTTTATTATTTAGGAGCTCCTTATCCGAACAACATCGGTATTCAAGAATTAGAGGAACAGTCGTTTACGGTAGGACAGAATTATCCTAACCCAACAAACACTTTGACTAAGATTGCTATCGAGAGTATTGAAGCTGCAAACTTTACACTGAGTATAGTGGATATTACGGGTCGTACTATTAAGGTTACGAACCTAGGTCGTTTAGATGTTGGACGTCACGTTTACACTATTGACGCTACCAGTTTTGCTCCAGGAATATATTTCTACACCGTAGAATCTGCTGGACATAAAAATACTAAGAAGTTGATTGTAGAGTAATCTACATCAACAAGAAAAAACAAACCCCCATGAGGCTAGCCTCATGGGGGTTTGTTTTTTTGCTCAATCCTTTCGTTGGACTAATATGTTTAGTATTCCAAAAGGTCTACTATCGCTTGTTCTAATTTAAACTTGGCCAAGAAACCATCTTCTAACTCTTTGGCGAACGGCACTGGAGTGGCATCTGAAGCCACAAGTCTTACCGGTGCATCTAAGAGTTCAAAACACTCCTGACTTATTCTAGCGCTAATGTGTTCTCCAAAACCACCAATCTCTATATCCTCCTGAAGAATCAACACTTTACCCGTCTTGGCTATGCTTTTTTTAATGGTATCAAAATCTAAAGGTATTAACGTGCGTAAGTTGATCACTTCCACGGATGATTCTAATTTATTCTCCTTGATGGTCTCTAAAGACCAATGCACACCCATCCCGTAGGTAACTATGGTTATATCGTCCGCTTTGTGGACGACTTTAGCCTTGCCAAGTTCTTCAAACTGAGGTCCGGATGGAACCTGCTCTTTCAACGTTCTGTACAACGCCTTATGCTCAAAAAACAGTACTGGATTTGGATCGTGAAGACTTGACATCAGAAGTGCTTTCGCTTCAGCTGGATAAGCTGGATAAACAACTTTAAGCCCAGGGACATGTGTGAACCAAGCCTCCGTGCTTTGGCTATGGAACGGACCGGCTGCAACGCCTCCACCTGTAGGCATACGGATTACCACATCTACATTTTGTCCCCAACGCCAGTGAAGCTTTGCAAGGTTGTTTACAATTTGATTAAAACCAGTGGTCACAAAATCGGCAAATTGCATTTCCATCATGGATTTCCCACCGCCAATACTTAAGCCTAATGAAGTGCCTACAATGGCACTTTCACAAAGTGGAGTGTTTCTCACGCGTTCTGCACCATAATTGGCTAAGAAACCATCTGTAGCTTTAAAAACACCTCCGTAATCTGCAATGTCCTGTCCCATTAAAATGAGTTCTGGCCAAAGCTTCATACTTTCGTTTAAGCCATCGTGAATGGCATCAATTAGCCGAAGCTCACTTGTAGAAGGATTCAAACTAGATTCAGGGTGGCTAGGTACCTTAGCGAATAAATCCGCTAAAGACTCTTGCTTATTGTAAGTAAGGTCTGGCAGAGCTAAGGCCTCGTGAAATGCTACGTCCACTTCTTTTTTATAACCTTTGATCTTTTCAACTAATTCATCTTCGGTAATACCCCAATCTTGTAATTGACCTTTAATGATCGCCAATGGCTCTTTCTTCATCGCCTGGTCAATCATTCCGTCAGGATAATATTTTGTACCGCTCGCTTCCTCATGACCACGTACCCTAAACGTACATGCTTCCAGAATAATAGGTTTTGAATTCGCACGGGCATATTCAGCAGCACTCGCAAATTCATCTGCAGCACCTTTGAGATCATTTGCATCGAATGACCTGGCTTCCATGCCATAAGAAGGACCTTTTTGTAAAAAACTATCGAACACAAATTGCTGGTGCTCAGGAGTACTCAAGCCCCAGTAATTTCGCTCGACAACGAAAACTACCGGTAAGTCCCATACTGCAGCTACATTGAGTGCTTCATGAAAATCTCCTTGAGAAGATGCTCCGTCTCCAGTAAACGCTAAAACACATTTACCCGTTTTTAGTTGCTTTTCTCTTAATGCCAAGCCACAGGCTAATCCCAATTGCGCACCTAAATGAGAAATCATCCCCACAATGTGATATTCTTGAGTACCAAAGTGAAAACTACGGTCACGTCCTTTTGTAAAACCTTCTGATTTACCCTGAAATTGAGCAAAAAGACGACGCAAAGGAACGTCGCGAGCGATAAATACGCCAAGGTTTCGATGCATAGTACATATATACTCATCCTCTGCTAGAGACATTGCTGCTGCCACAGAGAGCGCTTCTTGCCCATAGGAGGAAAACCACTTTGAAATCTTGCCCTGTCGCAAGTAAATTAGCATTTTATCTTCGATCGCGCGAGCTTTTAAAAAGCGCTCTAATAGAGCTCCGCGGTGCATTTCGTTCATAACTTCTTGTTGTTCTCTGGGTAGGTTCCTAAAAGGTGCAAAAAGGTAGCTATTTTTGTAAGACTAATCGTAATCAACTTCATATGTCTGTTATTCCAAACCTCGATTTTAGCGCATGGTCTTCAGGGTCAGATCAAAGCCGTCAAGAATTTGTAGCTGCTTTAGGGAAAGCCTACACTGATATTGGTTTTGTAACCATCAAAAATCATGGTTTTGATGAACAAACACAATCATTACTCTACGCTCAAGTAGCTTCTTTTTTCGCTTTAGAGTCTAAATTAAAAAGACAGTACGAAATAGCTGGATTAGCTGGACAACGCGGGTACACGAGCTTTGGCAAGGAGCACGCTAAAGGAATGAGTGCTGCTGACCTTAAGGAATTCTGGCAAGTAGGACAACCCAATCCTGCGTATAGTAGTCCTGAATACCATGATAATGTTGCTGTTCATGAACTTCCTACATTTTCACCAGCTTTTAAGACTGCGTATGAAGCATTAGAAGCTATTGGACTTGAAATGCTCAAAGCTATTGCCATTTTCTTAAAGTTAGATGAAGATTACTTTCAAGACTGGGTACCTGGAGGAAATAGTATACTCAGGGGAATTCATTATCCCCCTATTACCATGGATCCTGGAGACAGTGTGCGTGCAGGACAACATGAAGACATCAATCTCATAACTCTATTAATGGGCGCCAGCGCGGAAGGACTTGAAGTGCTGAACAAGAAAGGCGAATGGGTCGGTATTACCGCTATTCCAGGGTCTTTAGTTGTAAACGTGGGTGACATGCTACAAAGGCTCACTAATGGTATGTTAAAATCTACTACCCACCGTGTCGTTAACCCACCCAAAGAAAAATGGGGTACTTCACGCTACAGCATTCCTTTTTTCCTTCATCCGGTTGGTAAGATGCCGCTAAACACTTTGCCCATGAGCGTAACAGCCGAACGTCCAAAGGCATTTGATGATATCACAGCGGGGGACTATCTTGAAGAACGGTTGATAGAAATCGGATTAAAAAAATAGATTGTGCGTATAGATATCATAACTGTGCTTCCAGAACTTCTTGAAGGCCCTTTTTCACATAGCATTTTACAACGTGCAGCGGATAAGGGACTTGCGGAGATTCACGTGCATCATCTTCGTGAATATGGCATAGGGAAGCACCAGCAAGTTGATGATTATCAATATGGTGGTGGAGCTGGAATGGTCATGCAATGTGAACCACTAGTAGCGTGTATCGAGAAACTACAAAGTCAACGTACTTATGATGGTGTACTTTTTATGACCCCTGATGGCAAACAATACAAGCAAGGTGATGCGAATGCCTTAAGTCTTCTAGGAAATCTCATCATCATCTGTGGACATTATAAAGGGATTGACCAGCGCGTTAGAGACCATTGGGTAACACACGAATACAGTATAGGTGATTTCGTGTTGAGTGGTGGAGAACTTGCTGCAGCGGTGATTGCTGACTCCATAATAAGATTACTTCCAGGCGTGTTAAACAACGAAACCTCTGCACTAACAGATAGTTTTCAAGATAATCTGCTTGCACCTCCTGTATATAGTAGGCCAGAAGACTTTAGAGGACATAAAGTGCCTGAGATTCTCTTGTCCGGAAATTTAAAAGCGATTGAACTTTGGCGAGAGGAACAAGCCTACCAGCGTACAAAAAGTAGACGCCCTGACCTGCTTGAGGACTTTTAACCTTAAAAGATATGCAGATCGTCAATAGCGTTTCTTCCCACATGATCATTGATTGAGGAAATGATTTTAGATTTCACCATAAGAAGTTCTTTTCTAACTACAGCACTATCTAACTGAACCACTAATACTCGGTTTTGTACTTTTTTCTTTGTTGTTTGCCTAGTCACAGAGGGTCCTAAGATTGCGTCCCAAGCCTGTAATACCTCCGTATTTTCTGTACCCTTACGCAAACGATAACGGTCCAGCCACATGGACAAAGCATCTCCCATATTTTGCTCGTTAGAGGCTCTGAATTTCGCCATTGTCTAATATTTCAAAAGTGGTGTGTTGTAGACTAAGAGTCTCACTTAATATCTGCATGCGCTGAGGATGGGTGTCGGTGATGAAAATTTGACCAAAATCCTCTGTATTGACTAAGGTAAGAAGATTCGCTACCCTTCCTTCATCTAATTTATCGAAAATATCGTCAAGCAATAAAATTGGTGCCATTCCAAGATGGCGTTTACCCACTTCAAATTGAGCCAATTTCAATGCAATTAAGAAACTCTTTTGTTGTCCTTGGGACCCCACACGTTTTATGGGGTGTTCACCAAGATGAAAGACCAAGTCATCCCTGTGTATGCCACTTGACGTGTATTGAAGTAATTTATCTCTATCTAATTTTTGATCTAACAAAGTCCGCATATCGGCCTCATGAAGTGCAGTTTTATAAGTTATTCCAACTTGCTCTTTCCCCCCTGAGAGCACTTCGTAATACGATTGTAAAATCGGGGTCAATTCTTCTACAAAAGCATTGCGCTCTGCATAAATCAAAGCTGCTTGAGTGATTAATTGATCGTCATATAAGGACAGCATGTCTCGATCAAAAACTCTGTTAGAGGCGAAATACTTCAAGGTAGTGTTGCGCTGCGTAAGTGCCTTATTATAAGTCATCAAAGCGTCCAAGTATCTACGATTATTCTGAGAAATGGTCGCATCTATCAATCTCCTCCTCGTCTCCGCGGCATCTAATATTAAGTCTCTATCCATAGGACTTATCATCACCACAGGAAGGTAGCCTACATGATCCGCTAGTCGGTCAATCTCTTTTCCATCAATACGAATTTTCTTTTTTTGTCCTTTTTTTAGCCCTAAATCTATGAGATGACTTTTTCCTTTTCTGTTAAGTCTAGCCTTGAGTAAAGCCATGGACTCACCATGGGTTATGTTCTGGCTGTCTAAGGAGTTCAAATAACTCTTCGTCAGGCTCAAATAGTGCAATGCATCAAGCACATTTGTCTTGCCATTGCCATTATTTCCTGAAATAATATTCACCTTACTATTGAACTCCCAATGCGAGGACCTATGGTTCTTGAAGTGCGTTAATTCAAGCTGTTCGATAATAAGGTTTTTCATAGCTACGAAAATAGGCATCTAGTAGTCAAAATTTATACTATTTTTGGCGGACTGAAGAAATTTACACAATGGCCAAGAAGAAAGCGTCTGATCAACAAGACAACCTAGGATTTGAAAACGTAGAACAAACTTTGACTAAGACTGAACAATTCTTAGAAAAAAATGCTAAACAAGTAGGTATTGCCATAGGCGCAGTAGTTCTTCTCGTTCTAGCAGTTTTTGCCTACACCACATATATTGTTGCTCCAAACAGTGCTGAGGCTGGTAAAGAGATGTCAAAGGCGATAAAATGGTTTGAAACGGATTCCATGGCTTTGGCACTAAACGGAAACAGCGATCATGCTGGATTTTTAGACATCATGGACGAATACAGTGGTACTCCTGCAGGTAACAGTGCCCATTATTATGCCGGATTGGCTTATTTCTCTCAAGGAAGTTTCCAAGACGCTATAGAGGTTCTAGATGGCTATAGCGCATCTGACGTTGCTACTGCGGCAATGGCAAAAGGCGTTATTGGAGATGCTTTTGCAGAATTAGGACAAATGGACGATGCCGCGGACTACTACAAAAAAGCAGCAAACGCCACTGATAACAATTTTACAACTCCACTCTTTTTGTGGAAAGCAGGTCTAGCTCTAGAAGCTCAAGGCGATGCAAATAAAGCAGTTCCACTATACCAACGCATTGCAGATGACTATCCAAAGTCTCGTCAAGCGGCTGGCATTGAAAGTGTAATTGCAGCACTTAAATAGGCCTTCCACACCATGGCTACCGCACACAATAACTTGGACAGTACTAACGACAAAAACGTTCCTTCGGGAACGGACAAAGTAGTTGTAATTGTTCGTGCAGAATGGAATAAAGAAATTACCTCAAGTCTTTCCCAGGCTGCGGTATCGACACTAAAAGAACATGGTGTCAGTGATGATGGTATTATCATTATTGACGTTCCTGGAGCTGTTGAACTTACCTACGCTGCCAAGCAGTTGCATGAAAAAGAAGATCCTGACGCTGTCATCGTAATAGGTTGCGTCATTCAAGGTGAGACAAAACACTTTGATTATGTATGCCAAAGTATCACCTATGGTGTCACAGAACTCAACTTAAGCTATGATGCTCCTACCATATTTTGCGTCTTAACTGACAATAACATCGAGCAAAGCAGAGCACGTAGTGGTGGCATCCATGGAAACAAAGGAACGGAAGCCGCTGTCGCAGCGTTGAAAATGATGGCTATTATTGAGTAAGCATTCTCTTTTTGTACTACTTTTAGGTTCACCCTAAAAGTAGAATCAATCATGAAAAAATGGATCTTAAGTGTACTTGCTATAGGCATGACTGCACCCTGTTTTGCACAAGAACTACCACAACCCTCTCCTACGAGTACCGTCCAACAAAGAATAGGACTCACTGATGTTTCAGTTAACTACTCACGACCTTCTGTGAATGGACGCGATATTTTTGGTGATTTGGTACCCTACGACCAACTTTGGCGTACCGGTGCTAATGGCGCAACTAAAATCTCGTTTTCTAACCCCGTAATCATCGAAGGAAGAAATGTAGATGCAGGAGAATATGCTTTATTTACAATACCCAACAAAGAAAGCTGGACACTTATTCTGAGTAAACAAAGTACGCTTTGGGGAATTGACGGCTATGATAAAAAGGAAGATATCATGAGAATAGCGATCGTTCCTGAAAAATCAGATTTTGACGAAACATTCTCAATAGGTTTTAAAAACTTGTCTAAGGATGGAGGAAAAGTCGTGATAGAATGGTCCAATGTGGCTGTTTCACTCCCGATCGAAGTAGATAGCGAAGGACAAAGCGCTGAGAATGTATCCCAAGCTTTATCAACAGCGAATCGTGCTTATAGAAATGCCGCACGTTATTACAGCGAGACTGGAGACCATAATAAAGCCATGGTAACTATTGATTTAGCCATAGAGTTGGATGGAAAAAGCTGGTATACGAACTGGATAAAGGCAGAGATCTTGCAGGCTGCAGGGAAAACAAAAGAAGCTAAAAAACAAGGAAATGTGGCTATCGATATTGGTCAGAGTTACTATGATTCTATTGGAAAGCCTTTTAACTATAGAGCTGACTTCGAAAAAAACATGAAGAAGTGGTAACACCTTCTTTTTAAGAAAACAAAAGGCCCAACATTTTCATGTTGGGCCTTTTATTTTACGTACGTCTACTTGTAAAGCAAGTAAGTACGACGTTTCCCCATATAAGCCCCTAGTTCCGCCTGATACGATTCTTGCCATTGTGCTATGGTTAAACCAGATTCTAATGCGTGCTGGAGATTCTCAGAACCGGATAGTTTAGCGAAAAATGGATTAAAAAAAGCCTCGACTGTTGGGGATAGAGTTTCCCAAAACTTATAAGCACTAAAAAGTGGCTGCCAATTAATCAAATCACCAGGCTCGTCTATTTTTTGCAATAACTGCTGCCCGTGACATTCTTGCGACTCAAACTTCGGATACTTAGCACCTCCATCTGGAAGTGGTGTAAATACTGCGGGGAATTGTTCTCCGTCTAACCATGGAGCTCCAAACTTAGTAAAAGGGGCATCTGTTCCTCTCCCGCAGGAGATTGGCGTACCCTCGAAATAGCATAATGATGGATAGTGCCATATGGCCTCAATGCTTCGTAAATTTGGGGATGGGGAGATTTGAAATTCTTTAAAAACCTTATTGTGCGAATAATCCTTACATGGAATAACGGTAAGTCCTCCAGAACGATCAAATTTGGCGCGTAATACCTCTTTTTCTGCGAAAGGCACCCAACGTTCACCATAAACCATAAGAGCATATTCTCCCATAGTGAGTCCGTGTACCACAGGTATAGGATGTAATCCCACCATACTTTCGAATCCCCGACGAAGAACAGGTCCATCCACATAATGGCCATTTGGATTACCCCGATCTAAAACCAATAGTGGAACGCCAGCCTCAATACAGGCGTCAAGAACATAACTAAGTGTGGTACTATAGGTATAGAACCTGATGCCGACATCTTGAATATCATAGACCACAAAATCCACACTCTTTACCCAGCTTAACTCTGGTCGTTTTGTTTTCCCGTATAAACTTCTAATCACAATACCCGTTTTAGGGTCCCTACCATCTTTGACATATTCACCAGCATCAGCATCACCACGAAATCCGTGTTCAGGCGCCCATACTTCATGAACCTCCGCACCTATTGAGATCAAGTGATCTACCGTATGAGTTCCGTTTGGAAGCAGTGATGTTGCATTTGCCACGACTGCAATTCTTTTTCCCGAAAGCATGTTATAGTACAACCCCGTTTGAGCAACCCCGGAAGCGTATACATTAGATTGCGCCATCAATGCTGGTGAAAACAGCACTACAAAAGCCAACAACAACGAGACTGATGACTTAACTTGCGGTATAGTGAAGGAAGCATTTTTCATAGCACAAAAGATACGAAAGTCACAGGGGCCCTCCGTGGTTGGTCCACTGATTAAACTCAGTATTGCCGCCACAGCCCTTGGAATGGCATTGGTTGTCCTATCTATCACTTCAGGTAAGGGACTTCAAAAATCTATAATGCAGCAGTTTAGTCGTTTAGAAGGAGACATAACACTGCAGTCTTATTCTGTGCAACGTACCTCCGATACGAGCCCTGTTTTACTTGAAGATAGCCTGTTAAATGTTCTTCAAAATGCGCCTTATGTGGCTGCCGTTTACCCTCAAGTAGAGAAGTCCGCCCTACTTGTTAACCCAGAAATTGACGCTTTTGAAGGCGTACAAATATTAGGCTACTCAGCTGCCCAATGGTTAAGTTTTTCTAAATGGAATGCGAATGGTGATACGATCGTGAGCAAAGGACCTAAAGGCAGATATAGCTGTATGATTTCCACGACGCTAGCCTCCGAGCTTTCATTGTCCATTGGAGATACAGCTATGCTGGTTGTTATCAACAATAAAAGTGAAATACCTAGACTCAGAAAGAGTAGAATTGAAGGTTTATATTCTACAGCACTCGATGAATTTAACAGGGGACATATCCTCATGAACATTGATGATGTAAGACGACTCCAGGGATGGAGAAATGACAGTGTTTCGCAGTATTCAGTCTTACTCAACAGTGACGACCAAAGGTCAGAATTGGCAGCCTATTGGAACGCTATAGTGCCCTACGACATACAAGTTCAGTCCATCGAACATAAACACCCGGCTATTTTTGGATGGCTAGAACTCTTTGATACGAATATCCTGTTAGTCCTGGGAATCGTGTTAATTGTAGCGATAAGCAACCTCATTACTGCACTGCTCGTTTTAATTATAGACCGCACTAGAATGATAGGTACACTCAAGTCACTTGGTGCTAGCGACGGATTAATACTCCAAGTTTTTCAATTGCTAAGTCTCCGAATTCTATTTCAAGGACTTTTTTGGGGGAACCTTATTGGAATTGGCGCAAGTTTTTTGCAGCAAACTTTTGGTATCATTGAACTTGATCCTTCTACGTATTATATCTCTACGGCACCTATCCTAATGGACTGGTGGTGGATCATTGGGGCCAATTTTACGTTCATTATCGTCGCGTTTTTCATTCTGAGAGTCCCTGTAAAGTGGATCTCTAAAATTGATCCCATTAAAAGTATGCGATTCTCTTAACTACTAGATACCCTATCCAAGTAGACTTGGCTTATCTTAGCCATCTCATTATAACTCGCTTTTTATGCGCCCTATTTACGACAACATCCTTCAAACTATTGGCGATACGCCAATGATCAAACTCAATAAGATCGTGGAAGATTTTCCATGCCCTGTATATGCGAAGGTGGAGTATTTCAATCCTGGTCACAGTGTCAAAGACCGTATGGCTTTGAAAATGGTGGAGGATGCGGAAGCAAGAGGTGAATTGAAACCCGGAGGAACCATCATCGAATGTACTTCAGGTAACACCGGTATGGGACTTGCCTTAGCTGCAATTGTCAAAGGATACAAGTTGATCTGTACTCTTTCCGATAAACAATCAAAAGAAAAAATAGATATCCTTCGCGCCATGGGTGCCGAAGTTTATGTCTGTCCCACAAACGTGGCTCCAGACCATCCTGAGAGTTATTATAGCGTTGCAACTAGGTTGAATAACGAGATACCGAATTCGTTCTATCCGTTTCAATACGACAATCTGAATAATCGTCTAGCCCATTATGAAAGTACGGGTCCCGAAATCTGGGAGCAAACCAAAGGGAAAGTCACTCACTTTGTAGTTGGAGTAGGTACTGGAGGAACTATATCTGGAGTAGGTAAATATCTAAAAGAACAAAATCCAGCGATTAAAATCTGGGGAATTGATACCTACGGATCGGTATTTAAAAAGTATCACGAGACCAAGGAATTTGATGAAAAAGAGATTTACAGCTATATCACAGAGGGGATAGGAGAAGATATCCTACCTAAAAATGTCGACTTCGATGTGATTGATTTCTTTGAAAAAGTAACCGATAAAGACGGTGCTTTAGCGACCAGGGAACTCGCTATAAAAGAAGGGTTATTCATAGGATACAGCTGTGGATCAGCTTTTCAAGGTTTACGTCAAATCAAAGATAAACTGACTAAAGATGACGTTGTTGTAGTATTATTTCATGATCATGGCTCACGCTATATTGGTAAAGTTTATAATGACGATTGGATGCATGACCGAGGTTTTCTTTCGCGAGGAAATAAAGTGGCTAAAGATCTTATTGACGGTCACAGCCACTTACCGTTGCTCACCGTTACTGACACAGAGCCGCTTAGTAATGCAGCTCTATTGATGAAACTACATGATATTACTCAAATTCCTGTGATGCAAAATGGTACTCTTGTAGGATCTATTGATGACCATAGAATACTTTCAAGTTTGGTAGATAATCCATCGAACAGCACCTTAGTTGGAGATATCATGGGCGCTCCTTATCCAATAGTAGATTTGACTGCGAGTATAGACGATATTGCTAAAATTGTTAAAGATGGACATCGGGCAGTTCTTGTTAAATTTGATGAGGGACATCAGATCATAACCAAGCAAGATATCATTACGGCGCTGAGTTAAATACATTACTTTGCGATGGAAAGATTCTAATCCATGGAACAAAAAAGTACTGTCTCTCAAATTCTTATTGCGCTATCTCCTTTAGTAGCGCTAATGCTGATGCTATGGTTCAATGTTGGATATGTTTTTGGGGACGGAGCCTTAGATGGATCTAACCAAGTTATTCTAATGTTTGCTGCGCTCATTGCAGCTGTTATTGGGGTCGCTAATGGCTCTAGTGTTGATGTTGTTTTCGATAAAATAAAATCTAATGTCAAAGACACCTCACAAGCCATATACATCTTAATCCTCATAGGGGGACTTGCAGGAACTTGGCTGGTCAGTGGTATTGTGCCAGCTATGATTTATTATGGTCTAGATTTAATCAACGTAAGTTTTTTTCTACCTACAGCTACCATCATTTCCGCATTAGTGAGCCTAAGTACAGGATCCTCTTGGTCAACAACTGCCACTGTTGGAATCGCTTTAATGGGGATCGGTCAGGCTATTGGGATTCCCTCGCCTGTAGTAGCCGGAGCCATTATTTCCGGAGCTTATTTTGGAGATAAACTCAGTCCACTCAGCGATACCACTAACCTTGCTCCTGCAATGGCAGGAACGGATTTATTTACACATATCCGTTACATGTTATACACCACGGTACCGAGCATGATTATTTCATTAATACTTTTTACGATCCTCGGACTTGGCTATAAAGACGGTGCTTTAGATCCTGCGCAAGTCAACGAAATTCAAAACCTAATCAGCCATAGTTACAACATCAACCCGTGGTTATTTGCTGTTCCCTTAGGCGTTATTATTCTTATTTCAAGGAAAGTTGATGCACTAGTAGCCATTGCGATGGGTATCATAGGTGCCTTAATAGCTGCCTTTATTTTTCAACAACCCTTACTCCGATCACTAGGTACCGGTGACTTTCCTATCTACGAAGTCGCCATGCGTAGCGTGTATGGATCCATAAACATTCCTACCGAACATCCAATTCTAATGGAACTCTTAAACAGCTCGGGAATGTCCGGTATGATGGGTACTGTTTGGTTGGTCTTATCTGCCATGGCCTTTGGCGGCGCCATGGAGGCTGTTGGTTTTTTAAGCGTTATTACGTCAGCCATAGTAGGACTCGCTAGGAATAGTGCCTCTCTGATTACCAGTACACTCGTGGCGTGTGGAATTTTAAATGTAACCGCTTCCGATCAATATTTGGCCATCGTAATTCCTGGCAGAATGTTTAAAGATGTTTATGCTAAGCGAGGATTAGCTCCTGAAAACTTGAGTCGAACGTTAGAAGATAGTGGTACTGTCACCTCAGTTCTTATTCCTTGGAACACCTGTGGTGCCTATCAAAGCTCGGTTTTAGGCGTTGCAACCGGAGATTATTTCATGTTTGCCTTTTTTAACTTAATATCTCCCATCATGACTCTGATATACGCTTGGTTTGGTATTAAAATACGTAAGACTTCCACGGCAAAATAACGAGTTACACTTGACACACTATCATGGGGCGAACCAAGTCATTAGGCCTGAATGAAAATGCAGGCTTGTTTTCACTTTTAGTACTCATGAGTGCCTTTGTAGGTACTATGGTAGGATTTGAACGGAGTCTATTACCAGAATTAACGAAGGATTGGGAACTAAGTAGTCTAGAAGCGTCCTTATTAATGGTGGCTGTTTTTGGAGCTAGCAAAGCAGTCGCAAATCTCTTTACCGGTAAACTAATCAGCGACATGGGACGTAAGCGCACGCTGATTCTGGGTTGGCTCATTGCACTTCAAGCACCACTTATTTTATTACATGCTAGCAGCGGATGGCTTATCATATTAGCCAATATAGCGCTAGGATTGAGTCAGGGATTTACTTGGTCTACCACGGTCATGATGAAGATTGACATTGTGGGGCTTGCAAAAAGAGGGACTGCCATGGGGCTTAACGAAAGTGCCGGATACCTCGCTGTCGGTGCATCATCGTTCGCTGGAGCATACTATGTGCACGAGAACGGAATACTCGCTCCTGTACTCTATGGTGCACTTGGTATAGGATTGATTGCTACAATTTTCGCTGTATTCCTTGTGCCCGATACCCAACCATGGGTGGATCTAGAGCATAAATTGCATACAGTAATTCCTCCTGTTAAAAGTGACAACATATTTCTACATACCAGTTTCAAAGAAGCTAAGCTTAGGAATATCACTTGGGCAGGCCTAGTAAACAATGCAAATGATGGTGTTCTTTGGGCCATACTTCCCTTTCTGCTGATTACCCAAGGTTCACCCTTAACGTTAGTAGGTTGGCTCACAGGAATCCACGCATCTGTTTGGGGTATGGGACAACTAATTACTGGTCCATTATCGAATAAAGGAGATCTCAAAGTTTTAATCATTAGCGGAATGGCTATACAAGGATGCTCGTTACTCGCGATAGGCTATAATCCAGTTTTAATTTTGCCTTACATCCTCCTGGGTGCTGGCACAGCCATGGTCTATCCTACTTTTTTAGTAGGCATCAGTAACAACAGCCATCCTTCTTGGCGACCAAAAGCCATGTCAGCCTATAGATTTTGGCGAGACATGGGGTATGTAGTAGGTGCTTTATTGGGTTTCGTAGCGCTCCAATTTGGGCAAGCCCATACCGCCTTTTACGGTATTGCTCTACTCACTTTACTTACCGCGGGAATCTTCTGGAGGGGTTACCGCTAATCTTTGATGAGCTACCTTGGTAGAATAACTTAACCTACGCTATTATGTCAGAAACGCTGCCACCATGCCCAGAATGTAAAGGTCCCTATGCCTATGCTATGGACTCCCTCTTGGTCTGTCCCGAATGTTCACACGAATGGAACCCAGAAGACGACTCGTCAGGCTCCGTAGTTAAGGATGCTAATGGTAACGTCCTGAAAAATGGGGATACCGTTTCTATAATAAAATCGCTACCCGTAAAAGGTGCGCCACGTTCAATCAAACCCGGTACTAAAGTTTCTAAAATAAAACTCGTTGACGGTGACCATAACATCAGCTGTAAAATTGATGGTTTCGGGGCAATGATGCTCAAAAGTGAGTTTGTGAAAAAACTATAACCTCATTTAGCACACAAAAAAAAGCCACCTCGTTTGAGGTGGCTTTTTTTTGTGTCGAGAAGTAGCCTCTTATTATTTCACTACTTGAATTCTATCTTGAAAGAATTGCCCATTATGAATAATACGCAAGACGTACATTCCTGCACTAAGATCACTAACATCAACATGTTGTTGAGTATCGCCATTAGCATCCAGTTCTATCACAGTACGTCCTAAAGCATCCGTCAATGTAACTTTACCTTTTACAGCAGAAGTGCTCTCTAAAACCAGTACAGATGTAGCTGGATTAGGATAAACCTTAAGGTCTGTAAACACCAACTCCGGAGCTCCTAAGACATCACCTAACACCCTCGTGTAGGTATCTGCATCTCCACAAGCATTATAAACAGTTAGAGAGACTACATAACTGGTTGTGTTCACGGAATACGTGTGAAGGGGATAATTCGAGAAATAATTGGTATTCCCATCACCAAAGTTCCAAGCAAAGCTATTACCTCCTGTAGAATTAGTTCCATCGAACTGAACGATCATTCCACCACCACCGGCACTGAGTATCTTTGCACTAAATGTTGCGTTTGGCTGAACACACATAGTAACGTAAATAGTAGTATCTACAGTAGCTCCACAAGTATTCGTAATGGTCACATCAACTGCAAAATTACCTGAACCACTATACGTGTGAGTAGGATTTAATCCTGTCCCAGTATTTCCATCACCAAAATCCCATGTTGCGCCTGTTGCTCCTGTAGTACCAGATGCATCAAAAGTGATGTTAAAAGTACTTTGGGTATAAGTCACAACAGCTACCAACTCATCGCAAATCGTTAAGGTATCTGAGAATGCCACACTTTGACCACAAGAATCAGTAGCTGTAAGTTCTACTATATACGTGCCACCAGCGCTGTAAATATGGGTTGGTAAATCACCTGAGCCATTATTACCATCACCGAAATCCCAAGCAAAAGTTAACGTTGCACCTGTAGAAGTAGTTGCATCGAAATCAACACTCAAGAAGGTATCAGTGTAGGTAAATGCTGGGACTGGAGCTGGACATGGTGAGCTACAATTCGCAGCTCCTTGATACTGTATACCAGCGGCCATTGCTCCGGGGTCTCCAGCATTGGCAGCTCCAGCAACAGTCGCTACCACTACTCCATTAGGATCCGAAAGTGTGAAACCACATTCACTCTCCCAATTACCGTTATCAATAAAATCAAGATACAAGGTGTCACCATCACAAACATTAAACGTAAACGTCTCCGAAGAAGCTGCAGCTCCAGAAGTGGAACTCATTGTAAAGTTCGTGGTCACAGTACCAGCTGTTATAGCCAATTGATGGAACGTCGTGTTTTGATTGTTTGCGGTCCATCCGTCACCATAATCATCTGTTAACTCCAGTGTATAAGCACAGCCACCCACACAACTAAATAACGTTGCTGAAGATGGGCCTACCCATGCACTGACATCACCTACACCACATGAATCACGAACATAGAAATCGTAGGTAGCACCAAGAGTTAATCCGCTGACCGTATAAGGATTCGTCAACGCATTGACGATAGTTCCAGAACCAGGAGTAAAACCTGTAGAACCATATTCTATTTGCCATGCCGTTGCCCCACCAGAAGTCCAACTAACATCCGCAGATGTTGCTGATGAAGCCACTGCAATTACCGCCGTGGGATCAATACAAGTTGGAGCCTCTATAATGCTTAAATCATCTAAAGCAATATCTCCTTGTTGTGGTGTGTTCCCGCTAGACTTCGTTGTTGTGAACTTGATTTCTACCGTCTTATTTACATAAGCACTTAAATCTTCGACGACCTCAATCCACTGATTTCCTTGGTTACCTGAAATGGAGTCTAACGCGACCCATGAACCCGCAGCAATATCTCTTATACTCCACACCAGCGTTCCCTGAGATCCAGTGTTCGCATAGATATGATAATAGAAATGCATCTCTGGAGCAGTTAGCGCAGTTAAATTGATACTAGGCGAGGTAAGCGTCGCAGTAGGTGTACCTGAAGAATAGCTAGATTCAGTATATACATAACTTCCTGTGCCGCTGGTGTTATCTCCGTTTGGTCCAGTATTACCCGTCGCAGTTGTTCCGTCTCTTCCACCCCATCGATAATTTGTGTCGGTATCAGTTCGGGTCCAACATGGGCTGATTGTTGCTCCAATATTGTGTCCACCATTTGCACCATTAATGTCTATGCCGCCGTCAAAGCCATAATCAAAGTTTTCAAAGTAAGGCGCAACGGCGTTTCCACATGCAGTTGCTGCTGATAATGGGCCTGCCCAGTCACTCAAGTCTGTTGCACTACAAGAATCTCGAACCCAGAAGTCGTAAAAGGTAGATGGGGTTAATCCTGTAATCGTATACGGATTAGTACTCGTTGAAACTAACGTTCCAGAACCAGCTGTAAATCCTGCTGGACCATATTCCACTTGCCAATTAGATGCACCTCCAGTAGTCCAACCTATGGTTACACTCGTCGTAGTGTTAGCGGTACTTGACAATAACGTTGGTTTCAAACAAGTTGGTGCGTTGTCTACTTTAATATCGTCAATACCCCAATCAGCCCGAACAGCAGCGAATCCAAAAGTGGATGTTCTGTAGCCCGTAAAGCGAATTTTAATAGTATCACCAACATAGGATGTTAAATCTACTACCGCTTCTTCCCAAGGATCTGAGGGTGAGGATTGGAAGGTAAAGTTTGTGGTATTAATTGTTAGTTCTGTCGACCATGAACCTCCGCTGTAGACATCAATTTCCATTTCATCTAGGTTACTTCCAGCAGCATGCCACCAGAATCTAAGTTCCGGAGTACTCAATGTGTCTAAATCAATTTCAGCAGAAATCATTTCAGCATCGCCATCGCCTCCAAATCCAAAATTAGACTCGATATATCCATATTTACCAGTACCTGAAGTATGGTCAACACTTGGACCTGTATTTGCTGTTGGTGTAGCTCCTTGACCAGTTTGCCAAAAGTAGGTTGTACTTGAACTCGTGGTATAACATTGGTCGATATCTCCAGATGTGGCGTCAAAACCCAATCCTTCAAAATCCTCTATCCATGGTGCTGTCACCATACCACACAACGTGGTTAAGGTTATCGGCCCAACCCATGGACTAACATCACCAACGGCACATGAGTCACGTACATAAACATCATAGGTGGTGTTGGCTTGAAGACCTGTCAATGTATATGGATTAACTGTCGTACCCATAAAGGTTCCTGAACCAACAGAATGACCAGGAGTACCATATTCAATTTGCCATGACGAAGCACCTCCAGTTGTCCAGCTCAAGTCTACCCCGGTACTGGTGGTATTAGATGCTGAAAAAAGTGTCGGTTTAGGACAGTTAGGTTTTTCATGAATATCCACATCATCTATGCTTATGTCTACTCGGTTTTGACCACCTTGATATCTGTAGGCTACCCAGCGAATTTGAAGAGTATCTCCCGCATAAGTAGCTAAATCAATTACAGCTTCTTTCCATACATCTGTTGATGCCGTCTGCTGCTGTCCTGTGATGGTAGACAATGTAGTCCAACTACCGCCAGTAGAGCGCCCTTGAATCACAAGCTTATTAATGAGTGATCCGTACATATGATACCAGAAAGAAAGTTCTGGAGTAGTTAATGGACTAACATCAATCAATGGTGAGGTAATGCTATTATCGAACACTGTACTTCCTCCGAAACCAGTATTGGCCTCAGAATGAATGTACCCCGCTGACCCGGAAGTATGATCTCCTGAAGGCCCCGTATTATTACTTGGGGTAGCTCCTTGACCTGCTTTAAAGAAATACTCCGTGGTATCCCCCCTTTGCCAACAGTCGTCTATGAGACCAGCGTTAAAGTTTCCTCCCTCGACCCATGCTGTGCTATCGAAGTCCTCTGTATAAGGTGCCGTATATGGGTCGCAAAGTGTGTTAAATGTGATGGGGCCAATCCATAAAGAAGCTCCTAACGCGCCACACGTATCACGCACGTAAGCATCATAACTGGTTCCCGAAAGTAACCCTGTGGCAACACCCGTTGTAGCCGTAAGGTTGGTAGAACCTGTTGCACTCGGTGTGAACCCTGCTGTACCTACCACGAGATTCCATGTAGTTGAACCACCTGTAGTCCAAGTGAATGTAGCCGAGGAAGAAGTGACATCTGTCATTGCAAATGCTGATGGATCAGGACATAGAGGCTGGTCGTCAACAACAATTTCATCAATAGCGATATCTCCTTGCGCGCCATTTCCTTTTGTCCCAGACCATCTGAGTGCAATTGTATCTCCGGCAAAACCCGCAAGATCAATCTCCGTATAAACCCATTGATTTCCTTGGTTACCTTGCTGGGTAAAATATGTATTCCAGGTTTGTGTAGAATCTACCCAAACTTGTAGTTTCAATGTATTAATGTAGAAACCGCGCATGTGGTAGTAGAAACTAACTTTTGGCTTTAATAGTAAGCTAAGATCAAGTAATGGAGATTCTAAAAACGCTTCTTGATTTGGAGCACCCCTTGTTGCTTCTGTATATGCATAGTTTCCAGAACCACTAAAATCTGAGTTAGGCCCCGTCTGATTAGTAAAAGTAGCAGAACCTCTTATTCCCCAGGCAAAATCAGAAGATGGAAGCGTATCTGCTTCAGGTGAACGTGACCAACAAGGCGCAAGTGTATCCCCTGCGTTATATGTACCAGAGCCTGGAGTCCATATAGTTGAATCAAAATCTTCTGACCAAGGTGCAGTAACAGAAGAACAATGGGTCGTTCCTAAAATAGGTCCTATCCATCCTGACTTATCCGATGGGCTGCAAACTTCCCTTAACCAAAACTGATAGGTTACTCCTGAGATTAAACCTGATATCGTGCCAGGATTAGAGGTTACATTAGTGGTAGTGTTCGCCGTAGCACCTAAGGCTGCAGTGGGAGTGCCATACTGAATGTCCCAGGTTGTCGCATTTACAGCGGTCCATCCTAGTGTTACAGAAGTTAAAGTTCTAGCAACCACGGAAAGTTGAGATGGATCTGGGCAAGTTGGAGCTTCCTGAAATCCAAAGTCATCAATAGCTATATCTGCTTGATTATCATTTCCAAACCCTCTAGCGGCCGAAAATCTAACTAAAACAGTATCGTTTGCAAACTGACTTAGCGTATATGTTTTCAATAGAAAAGTATCAGAGAGAGCCAATTGTTGAGGACCATTAATACTCCCCATCACAACCCAACCTAATGTTTTCGACCAAACCTCCGTTTTGAGCTCATTAATTTGAGCACCACGCATGTGGTAGTAGAAATTAAGTTCTGGCACAGACAAAGCAGTCAGATCCATAAGAGGCGAGGTTATCGTCGCTACACTCTGGTTAGAAGCACCTGAGGCTTCAGCGTAGATATATTGGCCTGTACCACTGCGGTCAGAGGAAGGCCCCGTACCTGGTGTTCCTGTAGAATCTGTTCCAACCCCGAAGGCATAGCCCTGTCCACCGTTAGGACTGGTCGGGTTACGTTGCCAACAAGACGCTATAGTTGATCCATCGTTATCAAAGCCGGTACCTGGAACCCAATCCGTTGTATTATCAAACTCTTCCAGGTACGACGTTGTAAAAGTAACCGGAGCACACAGCGTGGAATCCTCTGCTGAGATTGACCATATACTCGTTGATCCCACGGCGCAAGAGTCACGAACAAAAAACTCATACGAAGTTGATGCCGTTAAACCTGATAGTATAAATGGATTTGTTAACACACTGATTCTATTGCCACTACCTAAAACAAAACCAGGTGCACCATATTCAATTTCCCAAGACGACGCACCGCCAGAAGTCCAAGATAATTCAGCTTGATTGCTCATGGTCCAATCCACAGATAGATTTGTAGGCTGGAAACATGTAGGAGCTGGATAATGATTAACAATAATTGTCAACGTACTGTCCGTAAACATTGCTGAATTTGTATCGCAAACCGTATTAAAGCCCTGACGTAATGCGTGAACCTTAAAGACCAGGAAAGTATCTGTTACTGCTCCGTTAAAATCAGTGATGGTACGAGTCAATATTTCAGTAGTACCATTCGTACCAGATGTACCATAAGTAAGGGCAGCCTCTTTTGAGTTCTCACTCTGAAGCTCTACGTAGGTTCCAACATCATTTGGTGCACTGCCACCAAAGAAACCACCTGTAGTTTCAACTTGATAAGACAGTTGTATAGAAGAGATCCAATGACCCGTAGGTATTGATACTCCTAACGTATCTGCACACGAAGATTGGGAATTTATGTTTACAGGAAAAACTGCTTGAACACCATACGCACCTCTAGTAAACGTAGCCGTATCACTTTGAGCGAACGATGATAATGAAGCCAATAAAAACAATCCTGTTAATATGTAATTTTTCATCAAAATAAATTATGTAACGAATATAATAAAGTACAGTCTATAAGATAGCCACGCACGTCAAGGGTTTAAGAGCGTTCACTCAATTGAGTATTAAATCTTAGTCTGAAAGTTTTTATCAAGATGTTCCTTGTATTCCTCTATGCTTTTCTTCATGTCTTTTCTTAACAAGAAGATCCCTAATAGGTTCGGAATGGTCATCAGAGCAATAGCTATGCCAGCAAAAGTCCAAATGATCGTAGTATCGATTATTGCTGCCAAAAAGAAACCAATAACATAGAGTATTCTGTAGTATTTAACATATTCAACACCAAACAAATAAGTCACACTTCTCCCCCCATAATAGCTCCATGAAATAGCTGTGGAAAATGCAAAAAGCAGTAACCCAATCGCGACGATATATTGTCCGTAATCCCCAAAAAGTCCCTTATTAAATGCTATTGCGGTTAACGGCGCACTATGCACTAAAGATTTCCCACGAAAAGAATAACCCGAAGGATTTTGTAGCCTCCCATTATCAACAGTTAAAACCCCCGTAAAAAGTGTTTCTCCATTTGAAATGGTTACCTCTTCTGCGATGGATCGTGCGTGCAACACTGTAATACCTCTAGGAATTCCATCAGTTACCACCAGATCGCCTGAAAATTCATTAATGTCTCCATTGGAGTTGAAATAATCAAACAGCACGCTGGCGTCTGTTTCCTCGTTTAACTCTCCTTCCACCAATAACATATCAGAAAAGCTAAAATCGTTGACATGTTTCTCGTTCCAAACACCTGAACTCAATAAGGTTAATCCTGTGATAGAACATATCACAATAGTATCAATAAATGGCTCCAAAATCGCAACCATTCCCTCACTCACAGGGTGTTCAGCTTTTGCTGCTGCATGGGCGATGGGCGCAGAACCTTGTCCAGCTTCATTAGAAAACAATCCGCGATTAACTCCTCTATTAAAGGCATATGCAATGGTAGCTCCTAAGAAGCCACCAGAAGCCGCAGATCCGCTGAAAACGTCTGCAAAAATGCTGATAAATGAGGGGATTATATTCTCATAATTCATGATTATCACAGAAAGAGCCCCTACCACATAGATCACAGCCATCATTGGAACTAATTTTTCAGTTACCGCAGCTATACGCTTGATTCCTCCGAGAATAATTAAACCTAATAGAACCGATAAAACAGCACCCGTAACAATCTCTTCAATACCAAAGGTTGCTTTCAACGAGCTCGCGATTGAATTTACCTGCGGCATGTTACCCGTTCCAAAAGAACTGATGATGGCGGCAACTGCGAAGAGTCCTGCCATCCATTTCATCCCAAGTTTATTTTTCATGTAATACATCGGCCCACCAGAAACTGTTCCGTCCGCAGCGAACTCCCTGTATTTGTGAGAAAGTGTTACCTCAACAAATTTCGTGGTCATTCCTAGAGCCGCAGTAACGAGCATCCAAAATAAAGCAGCTGGTCCACCTAGATGAATAGCGAAGGCAACTCCAGCTATATTTCCCGTACCGACAGTACCGGACAAGGCAGTTGTTAATGATTGAAAATGTGAAGTATCACCCTTCGCTCCTTTACGATCGAATTTACCCCTAACGACAGCTATTGCATGTGAAAAATATCTTATCTGAGGGAATTTTAAATAAATCGTAAAAAAAACTCCAGAGCCCAATAAAGCAAACACAAACCAGCTTGAGCCGCCAATGTATCCATCTATAGTTGCTAAAAAATCGTTGAGGCGAACTAAATCCATAAAATTGCTTAGTTTTTAATGATAGAGTTCGAAGATAAAAAAAAGCCTCCGCACTTTAAGTGCGAAGGCTCTATCTTAAAAAGAAGTTTGAAAACTTACTTTACTTCTTCGAAGTCGACATCTGTTACATCATCAGCACCTGCTTCTTCTGCATCAGAATCTGACTCTGGTTGATCACCTGCTTGAGCTCCCTGCATTGCTGCTTGGATTTCCGCTGAGGCTGCTTGTAATGCTGCATTTAGTTTTTCTTGAGCTTCATCACAACCAGCGATGTTTTTAGCAGCATGGGCAGCTTTAAGCTCCAAAAGAGCGGCGTCAATAGGACCTTTTTTATCTTCAGGTAATTTACCTTCAATATCCTTCATTTGCTTTTCTACTTGAAAGATCATACTGTCCGCTGCATTAAGCTTGTCAATATCCTCTTTCACTTTTTTATCAGCATCAGCATTAGCTTCAGCCTCTTGCTTCATGCGGTCGATTTCCTCAGGAGATAAACCTGAAGAAGCCTCAATACGGATATTCTGCTCCTTACCGGTATTCTTATCCTTAGCACTAACATTAAGGATACCATTAGAGTCAATATCGAAAGTGACTTCAATTTGAGGAACACCTCGCTGTGCCGGCGGAATACCATCTAAATGGAATCTACCGATAGTCTTGTTGTCTCCAGCCATTGGACGTTCACCTTGAAGAATATGAATCTCAACTGAAGGTTGATTATCCGCAGCAGTAGAGAACGTTTCAGACTTTTTCGTGGGTATCGTAGTGTTAGACTCGATCAATTTAGTCATTACACCACCCATCGTCTCAATTCCTAATGAAAGCGGCGTAACATCTAAGAGAAGTACATCTTTCACATCACCGGCAAGAACACCACCTTGAATAGATGCTCCAATCGCAACTACCTCATCAGGGTTTACTCCTTTCGAAGGCTCTTTACCAAAGAAAGTTTGTACTGCATTTTGAATTGCAGGAATACGTGTAGTACCTCCTACTAATATGACTTCGTCAATCTCTGAAGTACTGTAGCCTGCACTTTTCAATGCATTACGGGCTGGAGCAATAGTTCTCTCGATAAGCTCTGCAGCCAATTGCTCAAACTTGGCTCTTGACAACGGACGCACTAAATGCTTAGGTCCTGATGCTGTTGCAGTGATATAAGGTAGATTGATTTCAGTAGCAGTCGTTGAGGACAACTCAATCTTTGCTTTTTCAGCAGCGTCTTTCAAGCGTTGAAGCGCCATGTTGTCATCGCGAAGATCAATACTCTCCTCAGCCATAAACTCTTCCGCTAACCAATCTATGATCACCTGATCAAAATCGTCACCACCTAAGTGTGTATCACCATCCGTTGATTTAACTTCAAATACACCATCACCTAGCTCTAATACACTTACATCATGGGTACCACCACCACAGTCAAAAACTACGATTTTTTGATCTATACCCTTTTTATCAAGGCCATAAGCTAATGCAGCAGCAGTAGGCTCATTAATGATACGACGTACATTTAATCCTGCTATTTCCCCAGCTTCTTTTGTTGCCTGACGCTGTGCATCATCAAAATAAGCAGGGACAGTAATAACAGCCTCCGTTACATCCGTACCTAAGTAGTCTTCTGCAGTTTTCTTCATTTTTTGAAGAATGATTGCACTGATCTCCTGTGGAGTATAGAGTCTACCGTCAATATTCACACGTGGTGTGTCATTATCGCCAGCTTCTACTTTATAAGGAACTCTTTTAGCTTCTTTTTTAACGTTAGAGAATTTCTCTCCCATGAAACGCTTTACAGAATAAACCGTCTTTTCTGGATTGGTAATAGATTGACGCTTTGCAGGATCCCCCACTTTACGCTCTCCACCTTCTATAAAAGCAACGATGGACGGAGTAGTTCTCTTTCCTTCACTGTTCGGAATAACCACTGGCTCATTTCCTTCCATTACAGAAACACAAGAGTTGGTGGTTCCAAGGTCTATACCTATGATTTTACCCATTTTCTTAAATTATTTTGTTTGTCAATTGTTTGTTACAAGAGCTTATAATCAAGGGTTGTGCCACAGCTGAATTACGAATAATTCATGTTCAAAATGGCAGAATACCACTTTAATTCATGTCAAAATGATGGTAATTGATATACTTCATGTGACAGATTGTCCTAAGAGTAAACAGTGCTAGAAACAGACTTTCTCTCCGTCGACACATATACAGGTATCGATACCCTGGAAATCCAACCATCCCATATCACAGGTAAATACGCCACGCCATAAACTATCCATCGAGGAAGTGCTGAGCTTTACATTGTCTTTAGTCCCCTTTGAACGAGAAGAAAACAAACCAATTCCACCATCTACGTTAGTGAATAATGGTTTCTCTTGTACAATACCCTGAGAGGGTTGAGATACGTTGATGTAGGTCGCGTAATCATCCGCAGCAGCAAATACTTCCACATCGATAGACTTAAAAACTCGGACTAGCTCAGTACTCGTTCCTATATTATTTCTTAAAAACTGAAAATAGGCCTGATAACTAACCTCCGAAGTAAATGTACCGCTGCCGTTTATATTGCTTCCCGTTCTCACCGGCAGAGTATAAGTTAAAGTTTTAATCAAACTGTCTCTTGGATTAGATCTGTAAGCTTCTTTGTAGTTAAAGTGTATGTAGCCTTGATATAAACGAGCATTCTTCGCTGCATCCCATTTGAATTCAGCATCACTAATACCAAACGTTATTTTCTGGAATCCCTTAGGCTTTATTATGTCAACCGATCCTACAATTGGCGTAGTAGACTCAAAATTATTATTACCTGGGATAAACCCCCGAACTCTATAACGATAGACCGGATCTATAGGCGCATCGGTCCAATATAATCTGTAATTATCTGTTGTAAATGTACCTGGATCTAGCAGCGTGGTGTCTTTTCGATAAAATTCATAAGTATTCACCACCGCATCTGCATTATTTAACTGAGATAAATAGATCGCAGCAGTGTCAAAATATAAACTATCACTGTGTGTTGCACCTGCAAGTAATCCATCTTGACCTAAATAAGTTCTATGTAATCTCACCCATTGGGTATCTTGATCTTTATCAAGTAGACCGTAAACTACATTCTCGACATCATAATCTGCGTTGATTTCCAGAGTGTTATCACAGGATACTGCCAGGAAAACAGCAAAAAAGGGAATTAATATTTTTTTCATATCGCTCAAAAATACAACCTATGGGTTGAGTTGCTTTTCTTTGTAGCGTTATTTAACAAAAACCGTGCAGTATGTCCGTTGCAATGAAAGAATTTAAAAAGGTTACTACCCACAGCCTTCAGCAGATGAAAGATCAAGGCGAGAAAATCTCGATGTTGACCGCCTATGACTTTACCATGGCTAAAATGGTGGATGCCGCTGGGGTGGATTGCATACTCGTTGGAGACAGTGCATCCAATGTGATGGCCGGTCATGAAACGACCCTACCTATTACTTTGGATCAAATGATATACCACGCCTCTAGCGTAATTAAAGCAGTTGATCGTGCCCTAGTCGTCGTCGACTTGCCATTTGGAACCTATCAAGGCAATTCAAAAGAGGCCCTTATTTCAGCCATTCGTGTAATGAAAGAGAGCGGTGGACATGCTATAAAACTTGAAGGTGGTATAGAGATCATTGAAGGAATAGAGCGTATTCTTACGGCTGGAATACCCGTAATGGGCCATCTTGGACTTACTCCGCAGTCCATTTATAAGTTTGGCACCTATAGTGTTCGAGCGAAGGAAGAAGAAGAAGCTAATAAATTAAAAGAGGACGCTTTAGCTTTACAAGCCGCAGGCTGCTTCGGCATAGTTCTAGAGAAAGTTCCTGCACCATTAGCGAAGGAGGTAGCAGACATGTTATCCATTCCTGTCATTGGAATAGGTGCTGGTCCTGGAGTTGATGGTCAAGTTCTGGTTTTTCATGATCTCATTGGAATGACACATGAGTTTCACCCTAGATTCTTAAGACGCTACCTTAACCTTTATGAGGAGATCACAGGGGCCATTGGACAATACGTGCGAGATGTAAAATCAGTTGATTTCCCGAATGACAACGAAAGCTATCCAAGTTAAAATTGGGGGAACTATTAGACATACTTTACGAGGACAATCACCTAATTGCTCTAAATAAGCGAGCTGGAGACCTTGTTCAAGGTGATAAAACCGGTGATAAACCACTCCCTGATCTGATCAAAACCTACATCAAAGATAAATACAACAAACCTGGAAACGTATTCTGTGGGGTGATCCATCGTCTTGACCGACCTACTACAGGTATTGTGCTTTTTGCGCGCACCTCTAAAGGATTAGAACGCATGAACGCTGCCTTTAAAAATAGAGAAACAAAAAAGCAGTATTGGGCGCTGGTAGAAGGCAAAATTGAAGATGGCAGAGATCTACAACATTATCTTAAGAAAAATAGTAAAACCAATAAATCCACTGTCTTTAAAAGACCTGAGCCAGAAGCCAAAGAAGCACTATTATCTTTCAAAGTACTAAACACAGGTGATCGATATTCGCTGGTGGAAATTGACCTGCATACGGGAAGACATCACCAAATCAGAGCACAATTCAGTGCGATAGGACATCCTGTTAAAGGAGATGTGAAATACGGAGCACGAAGAGGAGAAAGAGACAAAAGCATATGCCTTCATTCTAGAAATTTGACCTTTGAACATCCAACCACAAAAGAGCTGGTTAACATTATTGCAAAAACCCCGAGTACCTTCGATCCCTTTATATAAAATGTGTTAGGATCATGAGGTGCTATGAATTAGGATCCACATCGAATTGTACCCTCACTCTATTATAATCTGGACTTAGCAATATTTGCTGGTGACATTTCTTGATTCGCTCTCGAACTTTCACACCGACGGTACCCTTTTCTACTTTGACAATAATTTGCATCTGGTAAAGGTTTTTTAACCGAGCAATAGGTGCGAATTCAGGGCCTAAAAAACGATCACCTATTTTACTATGTAACGAACGAGCAAAATCTTTTGAAGCACGTTGTAATAAGTTTTGATCTCTGTGTTTTAAAGTAATGGTAATCAATCTAAGAAACGGCGGATATCCAAATTCTCTTCTTACCGCCAATTCTTTTTCCATCATTCCATTAAAGTCATGGTTCATGGCCATTTGAATAATGGAGTGCTTGGGCTTCATGGCCTGAACGACCACCTTACCCCTGGCGGTTCTTCTTCCAGTTCTCCCGCTTACCTGCTCTATAACCTGGAACGCCCGTTCATTTGCTCGGAAATCGGGATAGCTTAACAAGTTGTCGGCGCTCATTATACCAACCAAGCCCACCCGATCAAAATCTAAACCTTTTGTGACCATCTGGGTCCCAACCAAAATATCAACTTCACCATTTTCTACAGAACGTATTAAATCACCAAAAGCATGCTTCCCCCTGGTCGTATCTAAGTCCATTCTTTTCACTGAAGCTTTAGGAAACAACTCCACGGCTTCTTCTGCTATTTGTTCCGTTCCAAATCCTTTGTGTAATACACTCTCACCGCCACATGAGCTACATTTCATCACTGGAGGTATTTGGTATCCACAATAATGACATTTTAATTGTTGCGGGGCCTTGTGATAGGTTAACGACACATCACATCTCGTACATCCTTCTACGTGGCTGCAGGTTTGGCATTGCTGGAAGGTGCTGAAACCGCGTCGGTTTTGAAACAAAATGATAATCTCTTTCTTACTTAACGATTCGCGCATGGCATCAATAAGCTCTATGGAGAAATTTCCCTTGACTTCTTTACGTTGTTTAGCTCCTAGCATATCAACTACCTCTAATTCTGGCAAAGGAGCAGTGTAGAAACGCTTGAAGAGCTGGACTAAATGATAACGTCCCTGTTGGGCATTATACATACTATCAAGACTTGGGGTTGCTGATCCTAGTAAAATTGGGCACCTATGTTGATTTGCCATCCAAACCGCGGTATCCCTAGCATGATACCTTGGTGAAGGTTCGTATTGCTTAAAACTACTTTCATGCTCCTCATCAACGATGATCAGACCTAAATCAGGAAGGGGCATGAACAAGGCCGACCTTGCTCCTATGACTAGCAACGGCTCGTCTCTGGTAAGAGACTCTCGCCATGCAGCAAGGCGCTCTGCTGGGGTAAACCTAGAATGACTGACCGCTACGGTAAAGTGAATTCTTAAACGTGAAATAAGCTGAGTAGTCAAGGCTATCTCCGGTAATAAATATAAAACTCGCTTATTATTTTTAAACGCGTCCTTGATGAGTTCTATATAAATCTCGGTCTTACCTGAAGCGGTAACACCATGCAAAACTACCGGCTTGGAGGCTTCAAAACCATCTTTCACCTCCTCCAAAGCTTGGATTTGAGAAGCATTTAATTGTATTTCTGTATCAGGGGATGAAGCGGCTGTAGTTCCGTCTATCTCTTCAATTTCCTCGGAAATCCCTTTTTTCGCCAAGGCTAAAAAGTATGCACTTCCAAGATTATGTTTTACTTGTAAGGCTCTTTTATCCTGAAACACGTTATCACTACCACAAGCTGCCACTAGAGTCAGCAATGCTGTTGTTTGTAGCTCCGATCTATGGGTTTTTGCAAATGCAGCGTCAAGGTCATTTATGTAATCAGAATGAATACGTACAAGCTTCCTGCGCTTGGCTTTAGCAACCTTTTTAAGCTCTTCTTCAAGTAATGCCCAGCCCTGCTCTAACGCTTTTTGAACAAGTGGCATTGGGTTTTTAGTTTCGCAAATATCTCCTACCTGCTCTAATGTGAGCTTATCATTAGATTGCAGGGCGCCATATAATCTATAGAGGTGATCCGTCATCCGTCCCTCATCAGGTAACACCTCTGGATCTAAAACTAAAATACTTTGGGAGGACAACTTCAAACCTGGAGGAAGCGCTGCATTCATTACATCCCCGACAGGAGACATATAATAACTTGACATCCACGACCACTGAAGAAGCTGCTCTTCCAGCACCACAGGCTGCTCATCAAGTACATTGATGATAAACTTCAAGGAGGTATCTGCCGGAGCCTCTAGAACCCTTACCACAAGTGCTGAATATTCCTTGCGTTTACCAAATTGTACAAGAACCCTCATTCCAGAGGCTACTTTCTGATCACACTCCGCTGGAATAGCATAATGGAATAGTTTATCTAATGGTAATGGAAGAATGACTTCAGCAACAAGCATCTATTTTTTCGGCGCCTTAGGAAGGTTTCTATTCACAAAGCGAGCCTCTCTTTTAGCGAGTAATTTCCTTTCATTATCGAAGAAACTTAATGTTCTTCTTGTACTTGACTCCGTGGAAGCAGCGATACTGCTAGACTCTACCAAGTCGTATTTCATCTTGGTCAGGTCCGCTAAAAGATCAGCCGATGCCAATTCCAATAGTCCAAAGTAATATTTCTGATACGCCTCATGTAAATCCGTTTGGCCGTTGTAAAACAGCTCTTCTCCACGACCACGTAAGTGTTTACTTAAGGCTTTTACTATTTCTTTTTGGGTCTTATACATCACCGAAAGATCCGTACGGCCAATTTCGTTTTTTAAAACTACAATCAAGCTATCTACGGAAGATGCTCCTTTTTTTAACTCCGTAGTATAGGCCAATAGATTCAATTGAGCCTCGAACCTTTCTACAATATCTGAAGCCCTAACATTTACCTCATTTTGCGTTGCATATACTTCTAATTCATGAAGAACCTCACCGTAGAGTTGACCTAAAACGGCAACATAAGTATGTCCGTAATCAGATCGTATGTCGTCCTCTAACCACGCTTGCAATTGTCCGTCATTAATTTCTACTATAGACTGAATGTTTTCCGTTGTCACAGCAAGAAGTTGTGCTTCAGAATCCTCATCAAGTCTCGCAAAGGATCGTTTGCTTTTTCTCCAAATATCAAACTGTAACGCAACTAAAGCATTCACTTTTTTCTTCTTGTCATAAGTCATGACACCATCCATGATATCAGACGAAATAGACATTACTTTCTCTACTTCACGACTAACCCTACGGTAGTTGCTGCTGTAATTTTGAGCAAACAATGAAGAACAGAATAGAAAGAGGACCGTAGCTAGAAATGGGCGCATAATCAAGGTTTTAAGGATTCAATTTATGAACTTTTTTAGTTCCTTCATACATACTAAACCTTAACAATTTGCATTCTAGCTCGCCATTATATAAACTCCATTTATTAGATGGACGCAAACCAATACTTTTAATTGCTTCAAGGTCGGACGTAATCCAAAACACTTCCCAACCTGCATAATGTTGTTTTAACGTATCGCCCATTTGCTTATAAAACTCATGGGTATCTGCTGCAATTCTAACATTGTAGGGTGGGTTAACCAACATCAATCCTTTGCTTGCCGGAGCTTCCGTTGTGAAGAAATCCGCTCGCTTCAATCTAATAACATCATCAAAAAGAGAACGTTCGATATTATCTGCGGCCGCGTCAAGAGCAAACGTATCGAGGTCTCTGCCAAAGATCTTTCCATCGTACTCTTTTGCACGTTTTAACATCCCATTTTTAATGGTCTCGTAAAGCTCCGCATCGTAGTCTAGCCATTTGGTAAAGCCAAATGAGTCACGATAAACATTTGCCGGCATGTTGTGTGCTATTAAGGCTGCTTCGACAAGAAAAGTTCCTGAACCACACATTGGATCCAATACTGGCATACCCCCATTCCACTTACTGTGAAGAATAATTCCGGCGGCTAGAACTTCGTTTATTGGAGCATGGGCTGCAGCTAATCTGTAACCACGTTTATGCAGGGACTCTCCTGAAGAGTCTAAATATACTCTTATGGTGTCATAATAAATATGAATGTGGACAGGTACATCTGGTCCGACTCTTCCTACAGATGGACGATCGCCTGTCTGGGATCTAAACCTATCTACAATGGCGTCTTTAGCTTTTAAACCCGCGAAACTACTGTGGTTGAGCAATTCATTCGTTCCAACCACATCCACGGCAAAGGTCTTGTCTAAACCAAAGTGTTTCTCCCAAGGAATATCTACTAATTTATCGTAGTATTCATCCACAGAGTCCATCTTAAACTCTGCTAAAGGCAATAGAACACGCAATCCGGTCCTCAGGCCTATGTTGATCTTGTAGACGAACCCAAGGTCCCCCACACAAGAAACTGCTCTATTTAATATTTTAATCTCTCTTCCGCCTAAGGAGAGTAACTCTTTGCTGAGGACATCCTCAAGCCCGAAGAGCGTTTTTATTACTAGGCGGTAATCTTTGTTTTCTGGCACCCTTTAGCTGTTTATGGTACAAATGTACGCTAACTTTAGCGCCATGATTGAATGGCCACAATTAATTGTATTAGTCATTGGAGGCTTTGCTGCGGGTATAATAAATACTGTCGCAGGAAATGGCTCCGCCATAACTTTACCGCTGCTCATGTGGGTGGGACTAGACCCTAATACTGCCAATGCTACGAATCGTGTCGGAGCCATATTCCATACCTCGAGTGCTATGGCTTCCCTTCCAAAATCAAAAAGAGTAAAATACTTATTTAGAGAAAGTTATTTTATTCTCCCTCCTATCATCATAGGATCTGCCACTGGTGCATGGCTCGCCGTGGATATACCAGAAGACCTGATGCGAATTAGTATTGGTATCATCATGATTTTCCTACTGATTACCATGCTCTTTAATCCAAAAAAATGGCTGATTCAGACAGACGGTTCTAAGAATAGAAAAAACATTAAAACCTGGTTGACTTTTTTAGGTTTAGGTCTTTATGGAGGGTTTATTCAAATGGGTTTTGGAATTTTCTTTTTATCGTTAGCTGTTTTGATGGCGAAATACGCATTGAGAGATGGCAACATCATGAAACTGTTTACCGCCTTCATCATGACTATTCCAGCTTTTATTATTTTCGCTTGGAGTGGTTCCATAGCATGGACCTATGGACTTTCACTCGCTTTAGGGACGAGTATGGGAGCATGGGTTGGTACCAAAAAGATCATTCAACATCCCAAAGCAAACGCAATCACACGAAAAGTTTTGATTGGTGTAATTTTAATCGCGATCATCAAAATGTTTCAACCCTACCTAATACAGCTTGTATAACATGATTGACCCTTGGTATGCCACTTGGTTTAATACGGAATTTTATCACGATTTGTATAAGCATCGGGATCAATACGAAGCACGCGGATTTATAGAAGAACTGTGTTCCAACTTGAAGGTCATACCTGGCCAGACTGCACTCGACATGGCATGTGGAAAAGGAAGACACGCAAAAGTACTATCTGAGCAAGGATTAATAACTGTCGGAATTGACCTGAGTGAAGAAAGTATACAATACGCTCGAAGGTTTGAGCATAAGGATTTGCGTTTTGAGAAAGGAAATATGTTGGAGACATTGTCCGTTGATTCTTGCGACTGGATTTTCAATCTTTTTACGAGTTTTGGCTATTTCGAAAATGATGACATGCATCAATCTGCCATCACAAATATGTCAAATTCATTGCGTCCAGGCGGTAAACTGGTATTAGACTATATGAATAGTGCTAAAATAGCGTTGAATCTGGTTCCAGAAAATAGCGTCCAAACAGAATTGGCACATTATTCTATTACGAGAATCCTAGAGGAGGATACGATAGTAAAAAGCATCCGTATCGTAAAGGATTGTGAAATATTTAACTTTGAAGAGCGTGTGAAGGCTTTTTCAGCCGTAGAACTAAGTCAGTTAATGGTTAAAGCAGGCTTAAAAGTTGTGGGCATCAAAGGAGACTATTATTTAAGTGATTACGATCCACAAAGCAGTGATAGAATGATCATAATCGCTCAAAAACCAATTGAATCATGATGACTTGGATCGTACTTTTAGGCAGCGTAGCATTAGGAGGAGCCGCTTCCTGGGCAATAGAAACGAATGGCAACACCTTTAAAATGTTGTTGGCATTTTCCGGCGCATTTCTTTTTGGAACCATTGTAACTCACATGATGCCTGAGGTTTTCAGTTCAGGAACGACGGCAGGTTGGTGGGTATTACTTGGATTTGGAATTCAACTTTGCTTAGATTTCATGAGTAAAGGTTTAGAGCATGGCCACTTTCACTCAAATGAACACAGACTGCCTTTACTCCCACTGCTCGGTCTATTCATTCATTCCTTTATTGAAGGTATGCCACTGGGAGCAGAGAGTGATCATTCCCACGCGCATCATACCGACTTTCAACAAGGTTTTCTATGGTCTCTCGCATTCCATAAAATGCCGATTGCGCTGCTTGTAGCCTCCGCACTAAGAAGTGCAAAACTATCAAACCTTGCTGTAATAAGCTGTTTGGTGCTCTTCGCTATCAGTACGCCATTAGGCGCTTTTTTTGCCGAGCAGACTAGTGCGCTCAAGAGTATCGCAATACCGATTCTGGGTATTGCCACGGGTTTATTATTACATGTTAGCACTACGATCTTGTTTGAAAGTGCTGCGAATCATCAATTCAACGCCATCAAACTTTTGTTCGTTGCTTTAGGCATCACACTCAGTGCGTTTGTGCTCTGATCAATTTTATCGGACCATAGATAGATAAAACCTAACAACTTTATTACCCAGCTAAACGATGTCTATTGTACTTTTACCTCACAATTAAAAGATAAAATAAAATGGCTGTACTAGTTGGAAAAAAAGCCCCTGACTTTACTGCATCAGCAGTAATCAATGGCGAGGAAATCGTTGAAAACTTCACACTATCTGATTACGCTGGTAAATACGTAGTGTTATTATTCTATCCGAAAGATTTTACTTTCGTCTGTCCTACAGAATTACATGCTTTTCAGGCGCGTAAAGAGGAGTTTAATTCTAAAGGTGTTGAAATTATTGCAGTATCTACAGATACAGAGCAAAGCCACTGGGGCTGGTTGCAAATGGATAAAGACCAAGGGGGCATCCAAGGAGTCACTTATCCTATCGTTGCTGATACCAATAAAACAATCTCGCACAACTACGATGTTTTAAACGGAGAGTGGTCTTATGATGATGATGGTAACCTTCAAGCCACTGGTGAGATGATTGCCTACCGTGGATTATTCTTGATTGACAAAGAAGGTACTGTCATGCACCAACTAGTCAATTTCTTCCCATTAGGAAGATCGGTAGATGAAGCAATGCGTATGGTTGATGCATTACAATATTTCGAAGAAAAAGGTGAAGTTTGTCCTGCAAACTGGACTCCAGGCCAAGAGGGCATGAAGGAAAGTCACGAAGGCGTAGCTGAATACATGAGTAAAAAATAATTTTTTTACGTCTCATATAAAGCTGTGCGGTCCTAAAAGACCGCACAGCTTTTTTTTGAGCCAATCTCCATTTAACGTTGAGCATTTTATTTTTTTGGTGTGGGACAATGAACCACTTTAATAAAATGCGGTTATCACTTTATGAAAGCTTCTGTGCAAACAGGTTTTCATGGCGGTTTAGGTAGAAAGGGGTCTTGGCGGGCCCCTTTCGTTTTCCAGGCAATGGATAAAACAAAAAAATCCCTTGAGCTAATGCGCTAAAGGGATTTTCATAAAACTGTCAAATATTACTTCATATCAATTTGTAAGGTCGATTAGTTTTCTTAAATACTCCTCTTTACTCGCAGCCGAACCTTCAACCAACATCCCATTCTTAAAGGAAGCTAAAAAGGGAAGGTTGTCTACTCCACCAGCTTTTCGCGCCAATTCATTGTGCTCAGCATTAACCTCTAGGAAAAGTACATTAACCATTTCATCCTCGTTAGAAACCCTCTTGTACTTGGGAGAAAACATTTTACATGCACCACACCAATCTGCGAAGTACTTCACAACGACACGATTATTATTCTTTAAAAGTTGATCAAAATCTTGATCGGTAGCAATTGTTACAGCCATGGTTATGTTATTTAAGTCAAATTCAAAAATAAGAGTAGAGAACCATTAATCATATCATTTATGATTGTTGTTGTCTATCACATCATTGAGAAACCATCTTCAACTGCTGCCTTAAATTCTTTGTGGTATAAATCTCTGATCAGACCATCAGACACCCCTATTTTAGGTACATACATCTTACCCGTTCCTGCCCATTTCATGGCTTTTAAATAAATGGGTAATGCATGAATGATAACATCAGCTCTGTCAAAATTTAACCCAAGTTCAGTTACACGTTCGTCAAGAGATAACTTAGACATTATTTCCAGTTGATTTTCCAAATAATTAGAAGTCAACGGCACTTCAACAGGTTTTCTACTAAGCTTATGAAGCTTATTGATATTACCCCCCGCACCGATAGCTACTTTGTTTTTTATTCTTGCTGCGTGGATTTTAAGCCATGCCTCCATGTCTTGCCACTCTTCTTGATCTACCAAATCGTTCATCAATCGGACTCCACCTATTTTAAAACTATGACTAACCAATACTTTTTTGTTTTCAATAATTGAAATTTCGGTAGAACCGCCTCCTACATCGATATAAACAAAGTTATCTTCCTTTGCCTTTATTACGTCATAAATCTTACTGGAAAACACTAAACGCGCCTCTTCTTCTCCATCAATTATTTCAATAGCTATCCCTGTTTTCCGTAGTACCCTTCGAACTATATTATCACCGTTTTTCGCCTCTCTCATAGCAGAAGTGGCCACTGCACGAGCAGACTCAACGCCATGCACGTTTAATATATGAGTAAAAGCCAGCATACCTTCTATAAAGCGTCTTTTAGATTCTTTTTGAACCTTGCCATAGGTAAACACATCTTCACCTAATCGAATAGGCAAACGTACTATACTTACTTTTTTATAATGCGTGTAACCATCCTTATAGATAACGTTTACCAGTAAACATTTTATAGAATTAGACCCTATATCTATGGCACCTAGCTTTGTTACAATCATTCTATCCCTTCATTAATTGTTTCTTAACATACTCATGCATTTCCAGTTGAGCACGAGTTTTAGGTCCATTGATCTTACGATATTCGTTAGATTGGTCAGAATTAAATACCCTAGACTTTGTATTATCCTTCCAGAGGATGTCAAAATGGTCTCGCAATTGGCGCTGAATGGATGGGTCATAAATAGGTACAGTTACCTCAACCCGACGATTTAAATTTCTACCCATCCAATCTGCCGAAGAAATAAAATATTCTGATGATCCGTCGTTGTGAAAGCAAAACGCACGAGTGTGCTCAAGAAAACGATCTATAACACTCACAGCATGAATGTTTTTAGCTTTCGGATCAGCAAAGTCAATACAATTTATCCCTCTTACAACCATGCGCACATGAACTCCAGCATCGCTCGCTTCATATAATTTCTGTATCATTCCATGATCACTAACGCTATTGATTTTTAACCAAAATTTCGCGACTTTACCCTCCTGAGCATTTGCTATCTCACGATCTATAAGTCCATAGAGCCCATCCCGAGTTCCATTAGGGCTCACCAGTAGATGCTTAAATTTATATTGTTTGTAGGGGGACTCTATGAATTGGAACACCTTACGTGCTTCCTTTGCTATCCGTTTATCACTTGTCAGTAGATGATAATCCGTATATGATTTAGCCGTTCCCTCGTGGTAATTCCCTGTTCCTATCACACAATAATCAGCTAGCTTTTCTCCGCCCTCATCCCTACGAATTAAAGTCAATTTGGAATGAACCTTTAAACCAGGAACACCGCTGACTACTTTAATACCTTCGCTTCTAAGCTTATTGGTCCATTTAATGTTATTAGATTCATCAAAACTCGCCTGAAGCTCAATAAAGACCGTGACGGATTTCCCGTTTTTAGCAGCATTCACTAATGCCGAAATAATCCTACTCTCGTCAGCTAAACGGTATAAGGTTACCTTAACCTCTTTCACATTAGGATCAATAGCGGCCTCTCTTAGTAATCGAATAACGTGACTAAACTCATGATAAGGTGTGAACAGTAAAACATCTTTCCTTTTGAGGACGTTGATAATACTTCGATCAATATCCAAATCCGGATGAGATATCTGTGGAAGTCTCTTATATTCCAAACCTTCTACGCCCATATTTGGGAACTGCATTAAATCTTTTTTATTATGATATCGCCCTCCAGGAATCAGCGTATCTAAGGCAGAAACTTCCAATCCATTCACAAAGGCTTGTAATGTTTGGTCAGAGATTGCTTTATCATATACAAATCTTACTAAATCGCCTTCCTTTCTATTCATCAAACCTTTTTGCACCTGCTCCATAAAAGACTTACTGACGTCATCATCTAAAGACAATTCCGCATCTCGAGTGATTTTAACCGTATGAGCCTCAATAGTATCGTAATTAATAGCGTGAAATATACTGACCAAGTTGTGTCGCAAAACGTCATCTAAATACATGACATATTGTTTGCCATATTTCGGTAATACCACGAACCTACCACCGACCCCGTAAGGAATTTCAATAATCGAGAACTGCTGGTCCTCTCCCTTGATAAGGCGAAGGGCGAGATATATACTCCTGTCTTTTAATTCGGGGAAATTTCTTGTTTGGCTTACCATCAGGTTCGTCAAAGCAGGCGCGACAACATTCTTGTAAAAGTGCTTGACGAACTCGGACTGCTTAGCGGTAAGTTCTGTCTCATTGATCATTTCTATCCCGTGGACCCGCAACTCCTTTTCTAAACTATCGTAGATCTCTTGGGATCTACGCTGCTGATTGGTCACAATCTCACTGAGTTTACGCAACAGCTCACCAGCACTATATCCCTCAAAGTAATCATCCATATGCTCCTCACCCGATAACTTCAGCCTTCTTATAAAGGAGTAACGTACCCGGAAAAATTCATCCATATTATTAGAGTGAATACCTAAAAATCGGATTCTCTCAATCAACGGAACATTTTCGTCTTCAGCTTCTTGGAGAACTCTCTCGTTAAACTGTAACCAACTGATATCCCTATTGTAAAACTGAGGCTCGTCTTGCATGGATCTATTTATGTCTTTTTGGATATTCAAATTGGATAAGTTCTGCGCCTGGAAGGATTTCTGACCAGTGATCAACATCAAAACGTATACTTACTATCCCCGTTGTAGGAACATTACTGATTTCAGCATTGGTCATTGTATTCACAAACTCAGTGATGGCTGGGTTATGGGCGAAGTAAAATGCAATATCCGCAGAAGTAGAACTACGCTTTACGCACGATAAGAATGCCTGCATGTTGCAGTCATAAAGAGATTCTTTAATATCTACTTTAGAAACATCTATGTTAAAGTTGTTAGCGAAAATCAGAGCCGTATGTAGCGCCCTTGTTGCGGGGGAAGAATACAGCTGCACAGAAGCATTCCCTTTGATCTGGTGGTTTATAAGCGCACTCACTAGGTGTGCATCCTTAATACCTCTGCCTTTCAATGGACGATCTCTGTCCGAAATGCCATTAATAGACCAAGAACTTTTTGAGTGACGTACTAAATACAAAGTTTTCATATCTCTAAAGTACATGTTATCAACGTATTTACAAAACCTACACCACTAGTTCAGATAAAGTTTGATTTAACTTTAATTATCGAGTTTAAGTACTTAAAGGGTCTTTGCTTCATTCCAGAACACATCCATCTCTTCTAATGTCATGCTTTTCAACGACTTACCAATCTCCTTGGCTTTTTTTTCTAAATATGTAAATCTGAAAATAAATTTCTTATTGGTCCGTTCCAGAGCTAATTCCGGATCTAAATCATTCAATCGTGCAAAATTCACTATTGAAAACAATAAATCACCTAACTCACCTTCCGTATCGTCTTGATTACCAGATATATGAGCTACCTCAAATTCAGAGATCTCTTCTTTTATTTTCAACCACACATCTGCTGGGTTTTCCCAATCAAAGCCGGCACCACGTGCTTTATCTCCAATTCTAATGGCTTTCACAAGCGACGGCAAACCTTTAGGGACACCTTGTAGCACACTCGATGTACCCTTTTCTTTCAATTTTATAGCTTCCCAGTTGGCCTTAACCTCCTCCTCAGTGGACGCTTCTACATCACCGTAGATATGGGGATGTCTATGAATGAGCTTCTCACTAACGCTGTGCAATACATCCGCAACATCAAAAGCACCACTTTCGCTACCCATTTTACTATAAAAAACGAGATGTAGCATCAAATCTCCCAACTCCTTCTTCACCTCTTCAAGGTTACCCTCTTCAATAGCATCCGCTAGCTCGTAAGTTTCCTCTACCGTCAAATGTCGCAAACTTTCAAAGGTTTGTTTCTGGTCCCATGGACATTCTGCGCGCAGCGTATCCATAATGTCCAATAATCTACCAAAAGCCTCGAGTTTATCTTGACGTGAATTCATGATGGCCTTATTTAGCAACCGCTTCTTGAGGAGTTATTGAATCATCTTCAGGAGTATCCTCGGTATCTAGAATAGATAAAAGATTATTTTTAACGATGATGTTGAACCATTGAATTACCTTTTTAATATCACTTGCGTACACACGTTCTTGATCAAATTTGGGCAATACCTCACCAAAAAAGTCTTCTAAATCAGATTTAGAGCTCTTGTGTGACAATGCTTCCTTACCCTCTGTAACATTCGACATTGCCTTAAACACATCCTTCAAGGGAACCTCCTCTTCATAAGTGTAAATGGCTATATCGCCCAATGAGCTCACATTAGCATTGGCAGGAATAGAAGCGCGAGCTCCATCCAACAAGCTTTCTACAACTACTCCGTTCTTACGGTGTGCAATTAATTTGAATAGTCCAGGTTTCCCTGTGATAGATAATACAGTTCTTAATTCCATTATTGATTATTTAACCAAGTTCTTACAGTTTCTAATTCTTGTTGCTCACCAGATTGGTTTAATTCTAGTAAAGATTTTGCACTAGGCAGCAATTCGTGTTTCGGGTATCGATCAATCAACGACTTTAAAAAATCTGTTGATCGCTCCTTATCTCCTAGCGTTGTGTCAAAATATAAGGCCAATTGCATCAACGCCTCAGGGGCAAACTTATGCATCGGAAATTTTTTAGTTAAAAAAATCAAGTAGTTCAAACCATATAATGGTCCGTTGTCGCCTGACATAAGAACCAAGCCAGCCTGCATCAAATACTTAGCTTCGGTTTTTATCAAACTATCACTTTGAATAAAGTAAGGCCTGGCGCGATCTAGTTCTTCCAGCGTCGCCGTACCGTTATCTATCTTATCTAGAAAATATAACGTGGAATCTGGCCCCAGACTATCCATGGCTTTTATCGAAACAACTTCAACTTCTTTAGACTCGCCATTTGCACATGACATTATAAAAAGACTCAGTAAAAAAATACACCTCATCGACGTTTCGGGAATTTCATTGGATATTCGACTTTAATATCGCCGCGTTCTATAGATCCCAACCTACCCTTAATAAGTCTTCTACGAAGGGGCTTAACATAATCCGTAAAAAGCACACCCTCTATGTGATCATATTCATGCTGAATAACACGAGCAGCTAATCCCGAGTAAGTTTCTTCAACGAGCTTCCAATCCTCCGTGTAGTATTCGATTACTACTTGTTCTGGGCGGTAAACCATCTCTCGTACATCAGGAATACTTAAACAGCCTTCTTCCATCTCCCACTCATCTCCAGATTCCTCAATAATAATTGGATTAATAAAAGTCTTCTTAAAGCTCTTTAATAACTCAAAATCCTCTTCTTCCTCATCTGCAAAAGGACTGGCATCCACTATAAAGAGGCGTATTCCTCTCGCGATTTGAGGTGCTGCCAAACCAACGCCTTGAGCATTGTACATGGTCTCGTACATATTTGTGATCAAAGCTTTAAGACCTGGATAGTCCTGATCTATTTCTTCAGCAACTTTTGTTAATATTGGGTCGCCGTATGCAACTATGGGTAGAATCATGAGGATAATATATGATGGCAAAGATAGTTATCGCTGTTCTAAATAACGTTCCAAAATAATGGAAGCGGCAACTTTATCCACAGCTCCCTTTTCTCTTCTTTTTGACTTTCTCATACCTCCCTCATAGAGCATCCTTGAAGCCAATTGAGAAGAATAGGTTTCGTCCACTTTTACGACATTAATCAAAGGCCATTTGATTTTGATTTTTGACACCCATGCAGAAACTAACTCACTACTATCCGTAGACATGCCCTCGATACCGTCTGGATCACCAATCACGATAACCTCAGGAAGCTCTGATGTAATATAGGTTGTCAACTCTTCTAACAAATGTTCCGTTAGAACTGTCTTTAAGGGGAAAGCCATCATTTGCATGGCGTCAGTTTCCGCCATTCCTGTTCTTTTTCCTCCGATATCAAGTGAAACAATTTTAGCCATGTTACAAAGGTAGCCTAAGCCTAACGAAAGCCGTAAGTTTGTAGATAGAGATATTAAGACATGCTAGAATTACAACGTACCATAGAACAAGCTTGGAGCAACCGCGATTTACTTCAAGAAAAAGAGATTCAACATGCCATACGCCAAGTCGTAAATGCTTTAGATGTTGGCGCCATAAGGGTTGCGGAGCCTAAAGATGGTACATGGCAAGTGAACGAATGGATCAAAAAAGCCGTAGTTCTTTATTTTCCAATACAGCAAATGGAGACCATCGAAGTGGGTCCATTTGAATTTCATGATAAAATCCCTCTCAAACGCAACTATGCTGAAAAAGGAGTTCGTGTAGTTCCTCATGCTGTCGCAAGGCATGGGAGTTTTATAGCACCTGGAGTAGTCATGATGCCATCTTATATTAATATTGGAGCTTACGTAGATTCTGGTACTATGGTGGACACTTGGACTACAGTAGGCTCATGCGCTCAGATTGGCAAGAATGTTCACCTGAGTGGCGGTGTTGGAATTGGCGGTGTATTAGAACCCTTGCAAGCAGCTCCTGTTGTTATTGAAGATAATTGTTTTGTAGGTTCTCGTTGTATTGTAGTTGAAGGTGTTCATGTAGAAAAAGAAGCCGTCTTAGGAGCGAATGTTGTGCTTACTGCATCGACCAAAATTATTGACGTGAGCGGTGATGAACCTGTAGAATATAAAGGACGTATTCCATCGAGAAGCGTAGTCATTCCAGGGACTATTCCTAAACAATTCCCTGCTGGTATCTTCCAAGTGCCTTGTGCCCTAATCATAGGTAAACGCAAAGAAAGTACCGATAAGAAAACTTCGTTAAATGATGCTTTAAGAACACATAATGTAGCGGTCTGATGCCCACTAAACTCTCCGTCCTATACCTCAGTTACAATGAAGCCGACATCATCGCACAGTCTTTAGCGAGTGTCCAAGCTATAGCAGACGAAATCATATTAATTGACTCTGGATCAAAGGATAGCACGGTGGATATTGCAGAAAAATATGATGCATTAGTCTTTTATAAGTCCTTAGAGAATTGGGGGCACCAGAGAAACTGGGGATTGAGAAAATGTCAATACCACTGGATATTAGTCATTGATTGCGATGAGGTACTGACTGATCAATTAATCCAAAGCATTAGGCACTTCAAACGAAACGTAACGGAAACCGATCAAATGCCTAGGGCCTTCAAACGAGTTCATTACTTCAAAGGCCAGAAAATGAAATTTAGTGGCTTGCAAAGAGATCTAATAACACGATTGTTGCCCACTGGAATGCTGTTTAATGAACTAATGGTTCATGAAAAAATACTAGATCAAGCAGTATTGATTGAGGGCTCTGTGGAGCATTACTCGTACAAGAGTAAAGAGCACTGGCGTGATAAGTTTCAACAATATGCCAAACGGCAAGCCATAGACTACGACGCTAAAACGGGAGAGATAACAGCTTGGCACACTACTATTAAACCTTCCTACAGATTTTTCAAGCACTACGTGGTAAAAGGCGGTATTTTTGACGGAGTATTGGGCTTGGAATATAGTCTTTGGATGTTCCGCGCTGTTAAATGGCGCTATGATGAAATCAAAAAACTTCGCGCTTAAATGAGCACTGGAAACACCTTACAGTTTTTACTTACCGCTGGACTGCTTATCGCTATATACAGCTACAAATGGGCGCTACATTTTCAGTACCTCCGGGTGAAAAACAAAAAGAACCCAGGGCATTGGTTGGACTATTACAAGCGTAATTTTAACCATAAAAATGACAAGCAGTGGTGGAATGAAAGCATACTCTTATTCCCATTGCTGTACCCTGTTATCCTTACCGATAACGAGAAAGAAGATTTTTGGCTTTCGAAAATAAAAAGAATAAACATTGTTTTATATGTACTACTAATCATCCTCTTATTGACTGGTATTTACTTTGCGAAATCTCCTTCAACGCTCTCCTAATGACTTCATATGCTGACTTTTTGGATAGAGATGTTTTCTCAACTGTAGGACAAACAGCGGATGAGTTAGGCATGCCCTGTTATGTGGTTGGTGGGTTTGTAAGGGATAAGTTTTTAGACCGTCCTATTAAAATGGATCTTGACTTTGTCACTGTAGGTAGTGGAATTGAATTGGCTAAAGCAGTACAAAAAAAGTTATCGCCTCGACCAAAACTGAGTGTATTCAAAAGTTTTGGAACCGCACATATGAACCACAAGGGTGTAGATCTTGAATTCGTAGGTGCCCGTAAAGAGAGTTATCAGAGAGACAGTCGGAATCCCATCGTTGAAGACGGAACATTAGCAGACGATCAAAATAGAAGGGACTTCACAATAAATGCAATGGCTATTAGTCTTAATGCCAATCTTTGGGGCGAATTAATAGATCCTTTCGACGGCATAGCTGATCTAGCGAAAAAGCTACTTCGCACTCCATTAAACCCCGATAAAACTTTTGATGATGATCCGCTAAGGATGATGAGAGCTGTTCGATTTGCCGCTCAACTAAATTTCAAAATCGACAGTGCCTCTCTTATAAGCATACGTAAACTAGGAAATAGAGTGAGTATCGTTGCGCCGGAACGCGTAAGTCAAGAGTTGAATAAAATCATGGAAGTTAGTAAACCAAGCTATGGACTAGGCTTGCTATACACTACGGGTATATTACCACATATTCTACCTGAGATACAAGCGTTACAGGGTGTAGAAGAAATTGAAGGGCACCTTCATAAAGACAATTTCTACCATACCCTAGAGGTGGTAGATAACTTAGCTAAGACTTCACCGAATCTGTGGTTGCGTTGGGCTGCCTTACTACACGATATAGGAAAACCTAAGACTAAAAAATTCATTAAACCAAATGGTTGGACGTTTAGAGGTCATGAATTTCTTGGAGGAAGAATGGTCCCCAAAATCTTCAAGCGTTTACACCTCCCTACCGATGCTCGCATGAAATATGTCATAAAAATGGTGCAAATGAGTTCTAGGCCTGCCTCGTTGGTAGATCAAGATGTTACTGACAGCGCTGTACGCCGCTTGTTGTTTGATGCCGGTGATGATGTAGAAGATTTAATGCTCTTGTGTGAGGCAGATTTAACCACTAAAAATGAACGAAAAAAACGTCGATACTTGAACAACTTTAAGGTGGTACGACGTAAGTTCAAAGAAGTCGAAGAGCGCGATCATCTCAGAAATTTCCAACCGCCCGTAAGCGGTGAGGAAATCATGAAACGTTACAATATTGGTCCTGGTAGAGCAATTGGGCAGCTTAAAGAATTGATAAAAGAGGCCATTTTGGAAGGCGAAATTCCAAATGAAAAAGACGCTGCCATCCAAAAAATGGATGTCGCTGCAAAGAAACTAGGACTGAATATATAATTATGGAAGTATTTCTAAGGGTCATTGCTGATACAGAAGAAACAATTTTAAAAGAAGTGCGTATTAAGGGAAGTGCGACAATGCGGTCACTTCACGAACAGCTATTTACCTGCTTCGGACTTGAATCAGGAGAAATGGGAAGTTTTTTCTACAGCACCTCCACATGGGATCAAGGCGAAGAACTCCCGATGTTTGCTATGGATGATAATGGTTCAAGCATGGAAACCATCACGGTAAGCGATTTCTTTAAAGCCACCTCTCATGGTCTTTATGTCTATAATTTTTTAGACATGAACATCTTCTACATCGAAAAGACCAAAGAAGACGAGGAAGAAGGATTTGAAGATTTTGTAATTCTATCCAGTGTGGGAGAGTTACCTGAGAAGAAGCCTACTGAAACAACCCAAGCAACGGCAGATCCTTCAGAAATGTCTGAAGCAGAACTTACAGCGCTATATGGCTTGGATGATTTAGATTCAGGTGCTTTACCAGAAAAAAGTGATGATGACACGCAAAGTGATGAAGATTACTATTAATAAAAATAGATAGCTAAAACTCTCTCTACGGGTAATTTCACATCATCTTTCAGAAATATCTCGCCATTGTAGTGCAACCAAATAGTGGTATTCACCGTAAACAATTCGTTCTGAGCAGAGAATAAGATGGACACTTTGGTATGCTTAAGGTTGCCCAAATAGGTTGCCTTATGAATAGCTTCCGCACGCTGAGACACCTCTCCTAACGATTGCAACACCTCTCCTTTTTCAAAGCGGAGAAGCGCAGTTTGCAATCTTGAAATGTCTTTGGGTAAAGCAGTCATGGTAGTAACAGTGTTCCTTTTAAATTTACGTACTTTAATCCACATATGATCAAATCTACGCTGCGTAATTCTATTTACCGCATTATTTTCGAGGCCAATACAAGAGCTGGTAAGGCTTTTGACATCGCATTATTCGTGGTTATCGGATTCAGTGTGTTTAGTATTATGCTCGAAAGTATACCAAGGTTTCAAGTCTCCGAGTACTTGAAAATATTTTGGATCATAGAATCTACTACAACGTTAATCTTTACCATTGAATATTTGTTAAGGTTGTGGTCTAGCCCTTCAACGAAATTATACACACGATCGTTCTACGGCGTGATTGATCTACTTTCCATACTGCCCTTCTATTTAAGCGTACTGCTGCCAGGATCCGCAACATTTACTATTATTCGTTCACTGAGGTTACTCCGTATTTTTCGTGTACTTAAACTCAGCAGATTCTTACTTGAAAGTAATTTACTACTACAAAGTCTCGTGCGTTCCAGTAGGAAGATTGGAGTATTTCTTTTCACTGTGGTGCTGCTATGTATAATCATGGGAACCTTCATGTACGCTATTGAAGGACCAGAAAATGGATTTACTTCTATCCCATTGAGTATATATTGGGCAATTGTGACACTAACTACGGTTGGTTATGGCGATATTGCGCCCTCAACGGTGATTGGCCAACTATTAGCTTCCGTTATTATGATTTTAGGGTATGCCATTATTGCAGTACCTACAGGCATAGTTACCGTAGATTTAACCACTAACAACGTTACAAAAACTGATTCTTTACTTTGTAATTCTTGCAACCACAGTCTCACAGCTGAGCATAAATTTTGTTCTAACTGCGGTACTCAACTTTAACTAAATGACAAAAACTTTATTGAACATCTGTGGACCTACAGCAGTAGGAAAGACAGCAACAGCACTACATTGGGCAGCCCATTTCAATTGCCCTATCATCTCCACGGACAGTCGTCAATGTTACAGTGAGCTGGCGATAGGTTCTGCCCCTCCCTCTAAAGAAGAACTCGCAAGCGTACCTCATTACTTTTTAGCTGATCGTAGTGTAGTGGAAGGAACAACAGCGGGTCAATTTGAACAATTCGCCTTAGATAAGTTAGAGGAGCTTTATAAAGAGCATGATGTCGTTATTGCTGTCGGTGGATCCGGAATGTATATTGACGCGTTACTTCATGGTTTAGATCCGTTACCTACAGATGCCATTATCAAAGCCGAACTAGAGGCACGTGCAGAAACAGAAGGCTTGTGGGAATTGATGAAAGAACTTCGTGAAAAAGATCCAAAACATGCAGCTAAAGTAGATGCGCGAAACTCCCGTAGAGTAATTCGTGCCCTTGAAGTAATCTATGCTTCTGGAAAAACATATAGTGAACAGTTACACCACACACCTAAAGAACGTCCGTTTAAAATCGTGAATTGGGTACTAGAAATGGATAGGGAAGAATTATACGGTCGAATTAACGAACGTGTACACAGCATGATCACCCAAGGTCTTGAGGATGAAGCTCGCGGCTTAGCAGAACATCAGGAACTACCCGCGCTTCAAACCGTAGGATATAGAGAATGGTGGCCTTATTTCAAAGGTGAATATGACATCGACCGCACCACAGAGCTGATCCAGCAATTCGGCCGTAGATATGCAAAAAGGCAGATGACCTATTTTAAACGTTTTACGGGTGCTCATTGGATAAAACCAACCGATCTAAACAAGCAAGAGGAACTCTTGCGCGAGGCTGGTCTTGTGAAGTGATCCAGATAGATTCAAATAGAAGGAATTACCTGGGTCGTTTTTCGTGGCCATTTCAATCTGTTTATTTTGCCTTACAGCAACTTGATCAGTTGTGGCGCGGGAAGAAAACAACGTCTACCCTAGTGCCTTCAATTTGCATCGGTAATTTCCAAGCAGGCGGAACTGGAAAAACACCCATGGTTCAATGGACTGCTAAGGCGCTGTCTAGCGCAGGCTATTCACCTGTTATTGTAAGTAGAGGTTATAGAGGCGAGCTGAATAAAGTTGCGACCCTGGTACATACGGAACATACCGCAAAAGCCGTAGGTGACGAAGCTAAATTTCATTCGGAATTCTTTCCAGTGGTCATTGGAAAAGATCGAATAAAAGCATGTACTCTCGCTGCGCAATATTGTGCTTTGCAGAAACTGAATAAACCTATACTGGTTTTAGATGATGGATTACAACATTACCCGTTACATATTGATTTCAAGGTCGTTTGTACAAAAAGTTCTTCTCCCTTTTGGATGGATACATTATTGCCCACAGGTAGGTTAAGACAGGTCCCTCATTCGAAATGTGATGCGATTGTAGTACTTGGAAACGCCATACCGAATGGATATTCCATGGAAACGGATTTATTTCATTTTAAATTAAAAATCAAATTAATACGAGGAACACGTCTTCCCGGACTCCTGGTGAGTGGGTTGGCTAATAATGATGAATTTTCTGACCATCTTAAAAATGAAATAGGGCTATCCAGCGTCGATATGTTAAGTTATAAAGACCATTACAACTACAGCTCTAAAGACCTGAAAATCATGGAGAAAAGAAGTGCTTCTTACAACTATCATGTGCATTGCACCACGAAAGATGTCTCTAAAATTGAAGCACTTATTTCCCAATCAAATTCGCCAATAACACTAAGTGTTTGGGACACAGAACCTGTCTCAAGCTATGACAATTCTACCCTGCTTGAAGCAATGGTAGAAAGGATTGAGTATGTCTCTAATAATCGACTTAAAAAATCAAGTCGAAAAGCGTAAATTAGCCGACTAACCATCATGCTATGCCTAGTATTTACGACACTTACGAACCCGTAATTGGTCTTGAAGTTCATGTTCAGTTAAGCACAAAAAGCAAGGCTTATTGTGGCGATGCTACCTCTTATGGTGCTTCACCCAATTCGCAAGTAAGCCCCATTAGCCTAGGTCACCCAGGTACATTGCCAATGTTCAATAAAGACGTAGTCAATTACGCCGTTAAATTGGGGATCGCTTGTGACTGTGACATTAGAGAACGGAATCAATTTGCGCGTAAAAATTACTTTTATGCAGATCTTCCAAAGGGCTATCAAATCACCCAGGATACTACTCCCATCTGTACCGGTGGTTTCATTCGTATTAAAACTGCAAAGGGTACTGACAAGAACATCAACCTGACCAGAATCCATATGGAAGAGGATTCAGGGAAAAGTATACACGATATTGACCCATTCAACACCCTAGTTGACTTAAATCGTGCGGGGATTCCATTGCTAGAAATGGTCTCAGAACCAGAAATTAAAGATGGCGAAGAAGCTTACAGTTATCTAAGTGAAATCAGAAAACTAGTGCGTTACCTGGATATCTCCGATGGCAATATGGAGGAAGGATCTCTTCGTTGTGACCTTAATATATCAGTCCGAAAAAAGGGAGTAGAAAAGTTTGGAACTAAAGTAGAAGTGAAGAATATGAATTCCTTCCGTAACGTTCAGAAGGCAATCGATTATGAGGTAATTCGTCAAATAGATATGATCGAGTCTGGAGAGAGTATACAACAGCAGACACGTACTTATGACGCAGCAAAGAATAAAACTATTGGCTTACGAATCAAAGAAGACGCACATGACTATCGTTACTTCCCTGAGCCAGATCTTGTGCCTGTCGTTATTCCTAAGAGCTATGTAAATGATGTCCGAACGCAAATGCCACTGCTCCCTTACGAGCTATTTAAAAAATATACTCAAGAGCTTAAATTAAGTGAATACGATGCCTTTGTCCTAACCGATAATAAGGAGTTTGCTTTATTTTTTGAGCAGATGATTATGCATACCACGAACTATAAGGCAGCGACAAACATGATGATTGGTCCAATTAAAAGTTGGATGAACGAACAAAGTGTGGACATCGCTCTTTTTCCGGTATCACCCGCACAGCTTGCAACAGTTATTGCCCTTGTAGATGAAGGTCAAATTTCTACAACAACTGCAAATCAAAAACTTTTCCCTGCCCTATTAATTGAGCCCAACGCGAACCCAAAATTACTTTGTGAAAGAAATGGATGGTTGCAACAGGGCGATGCGGATCAATTGTCCCAATGGGTAGATCAAGCATTAGGTGCCTATCCAGATAAAATAAAAGAGTACCAAGAAGGAAAAAAAGGCTTGATTGGACTGTTCATGGGTGAAGTCATGAAATACAGTCAGGGAAGTGCGGATCCTAAAAAAGCAAGTGCCTTATTAAGGGAAAAATTAGATGCGTAACCTCATTTTTTCGCTTGGGTTTATCACGGTTTTACTGTTCCTACATTCTTGTACAAAACAGGGCAATACCCTTATTCACTTTGACTCAACTCAGCAGGGTAGTTATACCGTTCAGATGCGTCAACCCGACGGCACTTTTAATACAGTAGATACGCTCGGTATATCTGGCAATGATGTTTTTGAGATTGCTTTCGATACCTTGAGAATGATAAGCTTCATTCCTCTCGAAGGCGAGCTGCCGGTGGTACACGCAATTGTAGGACCACAAACAAAACACTTACATATTAACCGTCAGGGTTACATACGCGGAGACAGAGAAAATAATTGGCTTGCCACTCAACGTAAAATGCAGCTTGACCTTCTAAGGTTTATAGACAGTTTAGACGTAATAAAAGAAACCTACATTGACAGTAGCACATTCAATGGTCTAAAGGCATTAGATAGCGCCTTCTTTACTTATGCGGATGTCTATCGTGGTCGTATTGTTGACAGCATCATGAAGGCGCCAGCACTGCTATCTAATCTAATGGCCATCTACCATAGAATTGGCAACAAGCCTGTGATCGACTATATGGTGGATAGAGATGCATTGAGTAACATGGCTGACGCGTTGGATTCCGCTTACGCAGGAAGTGCTGACGTCGCTGCCTTCAGACTCTGGGTCAATGAATTTGAAGAAACCTATCAATTCACTTTAATCGTCGAAGAGGCAGCTGAGAAATTTATTCCTGGCCATCCATTTCCTGAATTGACCTTGGAAACGCCCCAAGGAGCATTGACCAATATTCCGAAAATGAGCCTTGACAATCAAGTCATTGCCATCTGGGCCTCATGGTGCGCACCTTGTAGAACCGAGTTGAAAGGATACGCTAAATCAAATGATATCAACAACTGGATGTTCCTTTCTCTAGACGGTCTTCCTCAACAGCGCAGTCCGCTAGGTGAGTGGTACGAAGCAATTGTGGTAGATGAACTAAAAGGAACACATTTGAGTGATCTCGGAGGGTCTAGAAGTATCATCATCCAATCTTTAGGTCTACGTGAGCTTCCGGTTTATTTCAAAGTAATTGATGGGATAATTACGCAAAGGGTGACTTCACTAAAAGAATTAAAACTGTGATACTTAAACAGAACAGGTTCCTATGTAGATATTCCTGCTCTGTCCATAACTAACCTAATGTGTGCCAAGTGATGCTGCCCATGCCACGCATACATCTGTACGCTTTCCTTCATGGTATATTCACGCTTTTCCTCCATATGGAAATAACTTTTCTCCCATCCTGCAGGCGTTATTCCATTTAAAAAACTCACCCATCTTTCATGGAGACTTGCGAGCAATATCACGCTAAGGAAAGGATCGGTGGTGTAATCAGGTAACAACGCATAAGTATCTTGTGAATAGCCAGGGACCTCGGGGGTAGCAATCGCTGTAACCGCCAATCGCTGTCTGTTAAATCCATTCATATGGGAATCTGCCATATGGTGTACCAACTGCCTAGGAGTCCATCCTCCATCTCTATATGGCTCATCCCATTGCTCCACTGACATATCTTTGGCAAAAGCCATAAGTTGGTTTGGCATTCGACCCAACACCGCAATACTACTTTCTATACGCTCCTCCCCTGCAGCCGAGTCAATAGACGGCTTGCCTATAGGGTATTTTAAGAATTCAATATCCATGTGATAAATATACTTCGTAGTTATAACCTCAGATGGTATCAAACAAAAAAGGCTCCGCTATTGCGGAGCCTTTTTTGCTTGTTATGTTTAATTAATGAGCGATCATTAATCTTGAATATGAATCTGATTTGCCTTGAATCCCAATAATGTATAGACCATTGCTTAGGCCTGTAACATTCAATTTGAATTCTTGACGACCAGAAGTGCTCGCATTTATTATACTAGTCCGAACCGTACGGCCATTCAAGTCTACCACCTCAGCAGTATAACTTCCTTCTGACAACTCCAATTCCAACGTTGTATAATCTACTGCTGGATTAGGGAAAAGTTTCATTCCCTCAACCGTAAGATCTAACCCACTATTCTCTGGAACACTGATTGGACGCGAAGTCATTAGACTAGTTGTTTGGAAGGTACCACGACCGAAAGTACCCGCGAATATATCACCTTCTTTTACCTCTATATCGTTGGTACTGCTCTTGTTTGTTCTGTATTGTTTCAGCGTAAATACTGGCACTCTCGCAAGACCTGAATTATCAGTACTCCATGAAGGACTCGTTACATTGATATTATCAGTAGAGAAAATACCAAATTCCGTTCCTATAATCACGTTTGCACTTTCCCCTTTATCAAACGTAGAAGAGTAGACGGGGAAGTTACCCAGGTTTCCATCTTTAACAATAAAGTTTGCATTAGACGAAGTAGCATTCGTACTGTAGTAAACAAAATTCTGATTTCCGTAATTACCCAAAGTAAATAAGACACGGTCATTGTTATTAGGATCAACAGAGATGCTCGTTACCCTTCGTCCTGCGACACTTTGAATCAAGTCTACCTGAACATCTACCTGACCACTATCTAGATCAGAAGACGTGTACGAGCGTGCATTTGAAAGTCCAGAAATACGGTAAATTCTACCACTCTCCGTCCCTATCCATGCATAATTTCCATCTGCACTTACCTCGACAGCTTGAACTGTACCATTGACATTTGCTAGTTTATACCAATCCGGAGTAATACTGAAGTCTAATGCACCACGAGTCATCCAAACTGAGCCGCTAAAACCTACAATAAACATACTGCTTACAGGATCTTGAACGATGACACTATCACCCATACCTAAAGCACCTGAGATAGTATACTTGAAAGGCAGGCCGTTCGTATTAGAACCTAAAACCAATTCTGAACCAGTAGCATAACTTACATCGACTTTAGCGATAATTTCTACTGCTGGTGAATTATTGAACACCACCGTAAAGTCACCAGTTGTAGCATCAAAAGATCCTACACCATCTCCACTTAGGTTTCCATTAGCATCAGAGGTAATCAGTAAAGTTCCACTTGTTACCCTAAAAGTAGAAGCATTCATTAACGCACTCTCTTGAATAGGCTTGATGTTTGACGTAAAAGTATCCTGTCCTGCATTCGCGAATCCTAAAGATCGTATTGCTTGAATTACTTTAAACTGTACTGAATCTGAACTCAATGCATCATTGCTATTTTCATGCAAGTAAAAAGGAGTCATCCATGAACCAATTCCAGTAGCAGAACGCGTATCCCAGAATGAACTAAATGTTTGACCCTTATTTTCGCTTCTTCCTATTCTTCCTTCTTGATATTCTGTGAAATAAATTTTAGGTACTAGCCAAGAGATCGTAGAGAAACCACCATCACCTGAAAAACCATCTACACCGCCTAAACTACGACCAGTATTTGGTGTGTTTCCGGAGCCATCCATAACGAAACTCCCATTATCCTGTGTACCTCCTATTACATGACGATCTGAGGAGATGCCTATATTGTAGAATTGGGTAGTTACATAATTTTTGTTGAGTGTCTGCCAAGTACTACCCGCGTTATTTGAAAAATAGATACCCCCGTCATTAACGATATATACCTTCATGCTGTCCGTTGGATGCCAAACTACATCATGATTATCAGAATGTATATTAAATGGGCCAAATCCATTTACTTGATTCCAGCCTTGTCCTAGTTCCCATTCCCAAACGAAAATACCGCCTACGATAATTCTATTTTTATTTGCAGCGTCGACTCCAACGGCTAAATCATAAGTCCCCTGACATGAACCGCCAGTACGACAAAAAGGATCAAAATAAGTAGATTTTTGACCTATTTTTGACCAGGTATCCCCACCATCAGTAGTGCGATAAACGCCACCTAATGCGCCATTCGAAGTAATAAATACAGCATAAACATAGTCTGCATCATTTCTAGCAGAAGCGAACATCACACGTCCACCACTACGCGGTAGACTTGTTGAGTTGGCGCTAGATTTACTAATCTCTTCCCAAGAATCAAATCCATCAGTAGATTTAACAATTCTACCACCAAGAGTTGCCCAGATGTTACCACCTGCATCAATATTAACATCCCAACAAGTTCCATTGGAACCAATACCCGAGATAGGATTATCCCAAGTAGTTCCAGCATTCTTTGATCGACGAATACCTGCACTTGTAGCCATGTAGAGTATATCATTGTCCGATGGATCAGTAACAATCACACCAATTGATGAAAAACCTGCCGTGGCCGCCAATTGACTGAATTCTGTTTCACTAGCACCTTTTTTAAAGACACCTGCGCCTGGAAATCCCGATGATGTTGACGCCCCGTAACCGGTCGTCCAATAGTTATAAAGACCTTCACCTGTACAATAGTAAACATCTCCATTAGCAGAGTAAGCTACTGACATGACGGCAAGATTTTCTTGCTCAGGATTCACTTCTGTCCAGCTCAGACCTGATGTGTTGCTAAAATATAATCCTCCACTAACAGAACCAGCATACATTTCTGAGGGAGTGCTTGGGTTTATAGCGAAGCCACGCGTTCTACCACCTCTATTGTCTGGTCCACGCTCAGCCCAGGAAAGACCTAGTGAACTTTCAGGTGCATTCTTCAAGCCCTCAATAGCACTTAATATATCCTCCTGATTAACTTCACCAGTAACTTGGTTCGCACGCAAACCATGCAAGTAAGCAGCAGCGCCGGCAGCACCTTGCTCGTTTTGAATCCTTGGCTGGTATACGGACTCCTGTGACGGAATCACGAATAATACGGCGGCAATAAAAAGAGTGCCTAAAATGGCGAATTGTATTCCTTTTTTCATGTGTAGTAAAGTAACTCTGTTTCTTATTTTATAAAAATAAGGTCTAAACCCCATTATAGCAAGTGCTTTTCTGCATGATATGAACTGCGAACTAAGGGTCCACTTTCCACATGTTTGAAGCCCATTTTTAATCCAATTTCTTTTAATCTTTCAAATACTTCTGGCGTAACAAACTCAACTACAGGGAGGTGCCTAGGTGTTGGCTGGAGATATTGTCCTATAGTCACTACATCAACATCTGCCTTACGTAGGTCCTTCATTGCATCTAAAACCTCGTCTTCTGTTTCACCCAAGCCCAACATGATACCACTTTTGGTCCTTTGGATGCCTTTTTCTTTTAAATACTTGAGCACCGATAATGATCGGTCAAATTGAGCTTGAATTCTTACTTTTCTTGTTAATCTACGAACCGTTTCAATGTTGTGACTAACTATTTCCGGGTTCGCTTCTATAATTCTGTCTACATTATGTAACTCACCTTTGAAATCAGGAATCAAAGTCTCCATGGTCGTATTCGGAGATATTCTTCTTATAGCATCAACAGTTTCCTTCCATATTATGGAACCGCCATCTGCTAAATCATCTCTATCAACAGAGGTTAAAACAGCGTGTTTGATTTTCATAAGCTTAACACTCCTGGCAACCTTCTCTGGTTCTTCCCAATCTACAGAGAGAGGACGGCCAGTAGCGACATTACAGAAACCACAAGACCGCGTACATATATTGCCTAATATCATGAATGTCGCTGTACCGGCACCCCAGCATTCGCCCATGTTCGGACAATGGCCTGATTCACAAATAGTGTGAAGCTTATATTTATCAACTAAACCACGAACATTTTTATAATTCTCACCCGTTGGCAGTTTCACACGCAACCACTTCGGTTTTTTAACGCGCTGTATTGCTACTTGTTTAGTTTTTATGTCGGGTTGATCTACCATATGTTTAAAACCTTAAAAACAGTTTCTTGTTCACGCTTCAGCTAAGCTTTTGCGCCAAATATCAATTGTATCTTCATTTACGCCCTGGTGGGATGCGTGTGCGTGAACTTTTCCTTCTTTAATTACGATCAACTGTGGACTTTGATGTTCAACCTTTAAATCCTCAGCTAAGGCCAAAGAAAGAGGTCTTTGAGCAACAACATCTATGTACACCCACTGTTCCCGTTCTTCCACCTCAGTCATTAGGAGTCGTTTCATCGCGAATAGACTTACACTGCACCTCGTGCTATGCTTGTATATAAAAGTAGTCCCTTTATAACGAAGAATACCCGCCAATTCCTCGAAGGATTGCGGGTATAAAAAAGGAAGTCCAACTTTGGACTCCTGGTTCTTATCCTTGTTGCGTAGGAAGCTCAACATGAGAATAAGATGGACATTTTTCGGCAGTGCCACAAGAAGTGATTGCGAGGGTTGCAACGATCACAACGGCAATGGATAATACCTTTTTCATAGTTTAAAACTTGCGTTTTACTTAAATTGCGAATTGTAAAAATAACGTTCGTAGACCAAACTTCTTACTCAATGAGCACATTCCTTTCCACAATAGTACCTAAATCTTGGAATGAGTTTTTCAAAGTAGAACAAACTAAGCCTTATCTGACAGATCTAGAGGGCTTTTTAACGACCGAGTACGCCACGAAAAAAATCTATCCGAAACAGGATTTGATCTTTAGCGCCTTTGCACATTGTAGACCAACAGATGTGAAATGCATTCTGTTAGGCCAAGATCCCTATCACGGTGCTGGTCAGGCAAACGGACTTTCCTTTAGCGTATCCTCAAAGAGTAAACCTCCACCTTCATTAAAGAATATATTCAAGGAATATTGTGACGATTTAAACCAACATAAGCCCAAGAATGGTGAACTGACCCATTGGGCGAAAAACGGCGTGCTTTTACTCAATACGGTATTAACCGTAGAGGAATCAAGGCCAGGTTCGCATGCGAAAAAGGGATGGGAGCAATTCACATTAAATTCAATAAAATTTGTTCTAAAACACCAGCCTAATGCTGGCTTTATTTGTTTGGGTATACCTGCACTTAGATTAGCTGAAAAAGTGATTTTGGAACTTGGTAGCAGCCATCCTATACTCATAAAAGCGCCGCACCCCTCGCCGTTAAGTGTATACAGAGGGTTTTATGGGTCGAAGCCTTTCTCAAGATTTAACGAAGAACGCGAAAAAAGAGGCCTAGAAGTCGTACATTGGGCACTGCAGTCTAACGGACAAAAAACCCTGTTCTAAACTGATAAACAACTACTTACATGAGTGATCCATGGATCTATTTTTTGGTTCTAAACATCGCGCTAGTCGCTTATTTCCTGCTGCGTCAAAACAGGACTTCAAAAAGCGAGCCTGTATCCTTTAACTCCAATGAACTACCAGGCTGGATTCAAAGTCAATTAGAAGACGCGAAATTAAAACTCGAGAAAACCGAAGATGCACTTCGTAGATCGGAAGAAGAACTCAAGAACATTCAAATACAGAGTGCGAAAAATCATAGCGCACTAAGCGCTGAATTAACCGCGAGTCAAGAAAGATTACAAGACCAAAAAAATACGTTTGACACTCAAAAAAAAGAGGCTGCTGCGGCAAAAGAGCAAATGACTAATGAATTTAAGGTACTGGCTAGTCAAGTTCTTGAAGAGAAATCAACGCAGTTTAAAGCAACGAATTCGGAAGCTATAGACAAACTTCTTGCTCCATTTAAACAAAAGCTAACCGACTTTGAAAGTACCGTAAAGGAGAGCCACAAAGAGGAGCTTAAAAATTCCGGAGCCTTGATGGCTAATATTCAAACCCTGCAGAATATGAATGCCCAACTATCTGCAGAAGCAAGTGGCTTAGCGAAGGCTTTGCGCGGCGATACCAAGAAACAAGGTAACTGGGGAGAGTTTGTGCTAGAACGGGCACTAGAAATGAGTGGTCTAGGCAAAGACAAAGAATACTTCGTTCAAAACAGTGAAACTACAGCAGATGGCAAAAGGCTTCAGCCTGATGTGATCATTCAGCTGCCTGAAAACAAAAAAATCATCATCGACTCTAAGGTAAGTCTTGTTTCATGGGATAATCACGTGAATGCCGAGAATAATGAATTGGCTCAAACCAGCATGAAGGCCCTTGTCGTTAGTATTCAGAACCATATTAAAGGGCTGGGTGAAAAAGATTACCCTCAGCTTTATGGAGGAGATACGCCAGAATTTGTCCTGTTATTTATTCCTATCGAAGCTGCATTTATGGAGGCTACAAAATTTGACGGTGGTTTATATGAATATGCTTTTTCGCGAAAAATAATATTAGTTTCTACTTCTACCTTACTAGCGACCTTAAAGACGATCGCTATGGCTTGGCGTCAAGAGAAACAGACCAAAAACGTAATTGAAATTGCCGAGGCTGGAGGAAAGCTCTATGACAAATTTGTTGGGCTTAGTGAAGACCTCACACGACTAGGCCAGCAATTCAAAACAGCGCAAAACACCTACCAAGACACTATGAATAAAATGGTAGAAGGCAGAGGTAACCTCATTTCGCAGGTAGAACGACTGAAAAAGCTGGGAAGTAAGACTAAAAAAGAATTGGACAATAGATTAGTAGATCGTGCAGATCTAGGTGAATATTCAGATAAAAAAATTGAGGACAAATCCTCAGAACAGTAAACATGACAAACGATCAACTTATATACGGACTACGTCCTATTCTTCAGGCAGTTCAAGACAACCAAACCATTGAAAAAGTATTCCTTCAAAAGGGACTTAGTGGATCTTTGTACGCTCAACTTGAAGGTACACTCAGAGATGCTGGTATTGAACCTAAATATGTTCCGGTAGAGAAACTTGACAGAGTTACCAGAGGAAATCATCAAGGTGCTGTTGCTTACCTAAGCCCTATTGACTTTTTTGATTTAGAGGAAATCATAGTTGCTGCTCAAGAACAAGGGAGGGTGCCATTAATTCTAGCACTTGACAGAATTACCGATGTAAGAAATTTTGGAGCCATCGCGCGGACAGCTGATTGCTGCGGGGTTGACGCTATTGTGATTCCGAAGAACGACAGTGCGCCGGTCAGTGCTGATGCGATTAGAACCTCAACGGGTGCGCTTCTTGAAGTGCCAGTGTGTAAAGTCGCTCATATGAAAGATGCTTTGTTTGTAGCACAAAGCTTGGGATTAAAAGTAGTTGCAGCTACAGAGAAAACAGAAACAGACATGTATGCCGCTCCATTTAAAGAGGGCTGTATGTTAATCATGGGAAACGAAGAAACAGGTGTGCACAAGAGTTTAATTCAACTTTCTGATGCCCAAGCCTTAATTCCTATGTCCGGGCAGATCAATTCACTGAACGTTAGTGTCGCTACAGGTGTGCTACTTTATGAGGCGGTACGCCAAAGAAAAGCTTAGAAAGATGAAACAAGTTGCACTTGCTTTACTAATGCTGACTAACCTTGCGGTGAATGGACAGTTCAATTGTCAAAACAACAAGTTTGCGCCTGTTTACCAATCAACCACACCAATCAACTATAATTCAAGGTCAGATACAGCCAATCTTACATCGTTAAAACTTGATGTCGATGCAAGGGGTTTTGATAACGCTCAGCTTATAGGGAAGGCTGAATATCAAATAGATGTAATCATAAATTTCACACAACTACGCTTCGATCTCCTTGGATTTACCGTGGATAGTGTGATCTCCATAAATGACCCCTTAGTGTTCCACCAGTCTGGTGAGCATCTCATTGTTTCAGATACTGCGCTGGCAGGAGATTCATTGAATTGGACCATCTACTATCACGGGGCAACCACTAAAGATGCCAGTGGATGGGGCGGCATGCATCATGACGGCGCCTATGACTATAATTTAGGTGTTGGTTTCGCTGCGAATCCTCATGTTTACGGACGAAGTGTTTTCCCTTGCTTTGATAATTTTGTTGAAAAATGCGTTCTAGAAGAAATGAACATTACCACCTCAAGTAGTAATGTTGGTGTAAGTAACGGTATTCTAAGCACCGTAGATACCCTGATTACAGGAGATTTAGTGTGGCATTGGAAAGGCCAAGCACCCTTACCCTCTTACCTAGTAAGTATCGCAGTTTCTGACTATCAAAAACAGAGTTGGAGCCATGGAGGTATACCATTTGAGATTTATGGCAGAACGCAAGACACGGCCAATATGACTGCCGGATTTGTTCATTTAAATGATATATACGATGCATTTGTTCATGAGTTCGGCCCGTACCCCTTCGAAAAAGTAGGTTACGCGCTTACCATTACAGGCGCCATGGAGCATGCCGGAATGATTCATTTACCACGATCATTAGCCAATATAAATCTGAACGGAGAAGACATCATAGCACATGAGCTTGCCCATATGTGGTTCGGTAATGCAATCACCACCTCAACGGCACAAGACATGTGGATTAACGAAGGATTCGCTGAGTTTGGGTCACACTTTTATGAGGAAAAGATCTATGGCCGATCGAAATATGTCAGCACCGTACAAAAAAATCAAGGAGTCGTACTAAAACAGGCTGCTTTAAGCGATGGAGGTCATCTTTCGTTAAGTGGCGTCAATCAGGATCAAACTTACGGCATGCACACGTATCAAAAAGGCGCTATGGTAGCGCATAACTTAAGAGAATATCTTGGAGATTCGCTATTCTCACATGGCATCAAACAACTCATTGCGCTAAAGACGTATGGAAACTATGATGTCGATAGTTTCAAGCAAACGTTAGAGAATGCTACCGGAACAAGCCTAACCGAATTTTGGTTGGATTGGATTTATACGCCAGGATACCACGGCATTATACCGCATAAAAAAACCTCATTTACTGCAGGACAGCAACCAATTAGACTACATCGTATTCAGAGCAATATTCCCAATGGAGCATCTGCACAGGGAAAATCAACACCAATATGGCTTTATAAACACAGCTATAATTCAGGCTACCAGGGTAAAGTTTTTTTAGGGTATTCTGGTGATTTTTCCCCTAATTATCAGGGAATACAAGATCTCCAAGGCGGTGCAGATTGGCTGAGTATTAATGACAGTGCAGAGTCTTTAGGAACCTCTGTCTATGATTCTTTTGAATGGTCGGAATTATCAGGCACTAAAACCTTAACAAATACGGGGGTGAAAATCACTCCGACGGGCAATCCAAACAACCTCAACGGAAGGTTCTATGTCTGGCACCATCGCACTGAAGGCATGTATAGTGGCTCTGGTGAAATCGGGTCTAACCACGTATACTTTATAGGGTATGAAGGAAGCCATGACCCACCGCTGGCAACCACCACGACCCTACCCTTTGAAGTAACGATCAAATACAATAAAAATCAAACCCAAGGCGGTCTTGATTACGATCTCTCAAGTATTTCGGGAGATTCACTCACACTGTGTCATTTTAAAACTGGTGAGCTTCCTAGTGCAGGTATTGCATTAAGTAATGTGACGAACCAAACCGTGGGGAACTTTGGAGTTGGTAATTTGTCTTTCACCCCACAGTTACTCAGTGGTTTTTATCGAATTGGTAAAGCCAAATACGGTCTTAGCATGGAGGACGCATCGGAGAATCCAATTAGAATATATCCCAACCCAAGTCAGGACCTCTTAAAAATAGATGGTTTTCAATCTGGATTAAATGTCGCTAGTGTACAAATATTTGAAACGAATGGGGTACTGGCGCTATCGAGAATTTTAACTGTCAACAAGGGTTCCGTAGAATTATCAATCAAAACCATTCCCAACGGAGTATACACCATACGAATCAACGACCTATCTAGGTCTATTAGCATCTTACGCTAATAAAAATAACTAATGGCATGGACTTAAAACAGTATCAGAAACTTATGCATGATGTGAATAACCACCTCACCGCAGCAGCACTGCAAGTTGAAGTTATCTCATTATCACCTGCAGGAAAACACGTCGAAAGATTCAATGTAATCAACAGAGAGTTGAAACAAGCCGGCGGCCTACTGCTGGATTTTAAGCCCGTGGACGACTAAATCACATGCTTAATAGTACCGGACAATGGTCACTACCCAGGATATTATTTAATATTTCACTATTCTTGACCTTTACCATAAGTGACTCGCTTACTAGGAAATAATCAAGCCTCCAACCTACATTCCTTTCTCTTGAACCTCCTCTATAACTCCACCAACTGTACTTAACTGTAGTTGGATTTAGGTGGCGATATGTATCTACTAAACCGCTATTTAGCATTGTTGTGAGGCCATCTATTTCAAGCTGAGTATAGCCTGGAGTTTTATTATAGTTTGGCTTTGGGTTTTTAAGATCAATCGGCTGATGGGCAACATTTAAGTCTCCACACACCACTACAGGCTTTGAGCGTTCTAAATCCTTTAAATACGCTAAAAACGCTACATCCCAATCCTTAGTTCTGTACTCAAGGCGCTTTAAACCACTGCTCGAATTAGGAACGTAAGCGGTAACAACAAAGTAATCTTGAAATTCGGCGGTTATCACCCTTCCCTCATTATCGTGTTCCACGATGCCTAGTCCCATTTTCACGGACAAAGGGAGCTCTTTAGACAGGATAGCTGTACCGCTATATCCCTTCTTATCAGCACTATAGGCATACAAGTGATAACCAGTTAGTCCCGAAAGTGCCTCCGCAACTTGGTCAGGCGTAGCTTTTGTCTCTTGAAGACAGACTACATCGCAGTCTAAGCTGTTAAGATCTTGAAGAAGTGTTTTTCCTGCGCAAGCACGAACTCCATTAACGTTAAAGGATAGTATTTTCATTACATGTTTCTTCTATATTGACCACCCACTGAGAATAAGGCATCTGTAATTTGTCCAAGGGAACAATACTTCGAGGCCTCCATCATTAGTTCAAAAATATTGTCGTTTTTCACCGCGGCCTCTTTCAATGCAATTAACATACCTTCTGAGCGATCAGAATTACTGTTTTGCAAAGCTTCGAGCATCGTTATTTGATACTCTTTTTCCACTACAGTAGCACGTATCACCTCGTCTGGAGTGACCGTAGGCGAACCATTTTTACTTAAAAATGTGTTTACACCAATAATCGGAAATTCTCCGGTATGCTTAAGTGTTTCATAATATAAGCTTTCCTCTTGTATTTTTCCTCTCTGGTACATGGTTTCCATAGCACCCAATACTCCGCCTCTTTCTGTAATTCTATCAAATTCTAATAAAACGGCTTCTTCGACTAATTCCGTTAACTCCTCAATAATAAACGACCCTTGAATGGGGTTTTCATTTTTGGTCAATCCTAATTCCTTGTTGATGATCAACTGAATAGCCATCGCACGTCGGACACTTTCCTCTGTTGGCGTTGTGATTGCCTCGTCATAAGCATTCGTATGAAGTGAGTTACAATTGTCATAAATCGCATACAAAGCTTGCAACGAGGTGCGAATGTCATTAAAATCAATCTCTTGGGCGTGTAAACTTCTGCCTGAGGTTTGAATATGGTATTTCAACATCTGAGAACGTGCATCTGCTCCATATTTATTCTTCATCGCATGTGCCCATATTCTCCGAGCGACACGACCAATAACGGCATATTCAGGATCTATTCCATTACTAAAGAAGAAGCTCAGGTTAGGTGCGAATTTATTGATATCCATACCTCTACTCAAGTAATACTCCACATACGTAAAACCATTCGCCAAGGTAAAGGCCAACTGCGTAATAGGATTAGCTCCTGCCTCAGCAATATGGTAACCTGAGATCGAGACACTGTAAAAATTACGAATTTGCTGGTCTATGAAATACGACTGAACATCTCCCATCAATCTAAGTGCAAATTCTGTAGAGAAAATACAGGTATTCTGTGCTTGATCTTCTTTTAAAATATCAGCCTGAACAGTTCCGCGAACAGATTTTAACGTTCGAGTCTTTATCTCTTCGTACGCCTGATGATCCAACACTTGATCCCCAGTAATACCCAAAAGCATAAGACCTAATCCATCATTACCCTCTGGTAATTTTTCCTGATAACATGGACGTTGTAGCCCCTTGTCATCAAACGATAATTTTAGAATTGATTCTACCTTAGACTGTAATTTATGCTCTTTAATGTATAATTCACATTCCTGGTCAATTGCCACATTCATGAAGTAAGCGAGCAACATAGGTGCAGGACCGTTAATGGTCATAGATACAGACGTTAGCGGCGAGGTTAATCTGAAACCTGAATACAGCTTTTTAGCATCATCTAAACAGCAAATACTCACCCCCGCATTACCGATTTTCCCATAAATATCAGGTCTGCGATCAGGATCATTGCCGTACAGCGTAACGGAGTCAAATGCCGTTGAGAGACGTTTCGCTGGAAGCCCTAAGGAAACGTAGTGAAAACGCTTGTTTGTTCGTTCGGGGCCACCTTCCCCTGCAAACATTCTAGACGGATCTTCACCTTCTCGTTTAAAAGGATAGATCCCTGCAGTATAGGGGAATTCGCCAGGAACATTCTCGGTAAGCAACCATCGAAGAACTTCGCCCCAACTTTTATATCTAGGGAGTGCGACTTTTGGGATTTGACTATGTGACAAGCTCTCTGAATGTGTCTCAATCTGAATCTCCCTTCCGCGAACTTTAAAGGAATACACAGGATCTTTATAGCGTTTTTTAGTAGCTTCCCATTGCTGAATTTTTTCCCAATTATGGGGGTTGAAATCCATTTTAATTCGATCGAACGACAACTGTAGCTGAGCAACCAATTCTTCATCTTCCAAAGTCTCCATACTCCTGTGTAAAGCGTAAAGTTTATCAGCAACCTCTACCTGTTGCGCAATACGAACCTTATCAATACGATGACTTTCAGAAATCTCGCTTAAATAGCGTGTTCTGTTCGGAGGGATAATGAATACCTTTTCGCTCATCTCTCCCGTCACCTCAAAATTACTGTTTAACTCTGCGGTAGTTTTTTCATTAAGTTTCTCAATAATGGCCTGGTATAGACGGTTAGTACCAGGGTCATTAAACTGACTCGCTATGGTACCAAACACCGGCATTAAATCCTTATTAATATCCCATAGATTATGGTTGCGTTGGTATTGCTTTTTAACGTCACGCAAAGCATCCAATGCACCGCGTTTATCGAACTTATTCAATGCGATTAGATCTGCAAAGTCCAGCATATCAATTTTCTCGAGCTGTGTTGCCGCACCATATTCTGGAGTCATCACATATAAGGATGCATCACTATGATCTAAAATCTCTGTATCTGATTGCCCTATCCCTGACGTTTCCAGAATAATCAAATCAAATCCTGAAATCTTTAAAATATCTAATGCCTTTTGAACGTGGGCGCTTAATGCCAAATTACTTTGGCGCGTGGCTAATGAACGCATAAAAACATTGCCATGTCTGATGGAGTTCATTCTTATACGATCTCCTAAAAGAGCACCACCGGTCTTACGCTTTGAAGGGTCCACCGAGACCACCGCCAATCGCTTATCGGAAAAATCCATCGTAAATCGACGAACAAGCTCATCCACCATTGAGCTTTTACCGGATCCTCCGGTACCTGTAATCCCAAGAATAGGTGTTTTTATTTGATCTGCCTGAGCAGCGAGGTCCGTAAGTGCTGTGCTATGCTTCTCACCACAATTCTCAGCAGCAGAAATCCAACGTGCAATGGTTGCATTCTCTGCCGTTTTTAATTCGTCTATTGAACTAGGCAACTCTGCTCCAACAAGATAATCACTCTGAGCTATGAGGTCATTAATCATGCCCTGTAACCCCATTCTTCTTCCATCATCAGGATGGTATATCTTGGTAATACCGTAGGTATGTAATTCTTGAATCTCTTCTGGGAGAATAGTCCCACCGCCACCACCAAAAATACGGATATGTCCCGCTCCTTTTTCATGTAAGAGGTCATGCATGTATTTGAAATACTCTAGATGACCACCCTGATAGCTGGTCATTGCAATGGCATTAGCATCTTCTTGAATAGCCGTATTCACAACCTCTTCTACCGATCGGTCATGACCCAGATGAATCACCTCACAACCTGTGCTTTGAATGATTCTACGCATGATGTTTATAGCAGCGTCATGTCCGTCAAATAATGATGCCGCGGTTACGATGCGTACCTTGTTTTTAGGCACGTATGGGCTAGGGTTTTCCATTTTTGTGTGATGTATTAGGTTCCTCAAAGATAGTATAGAATAGCTCAATGATTCCTTTTGCTACCTTTGAACCAAAGCAAAAATTATGCAGGCACTGAAGTCTCCTTTATTCTATCTTCCTATTATAGCCATCTTGTCCGTTAATTCTGAAACCATGGACCTAGGTCTTTGGCAAAGAATGACTGTGATTGCTATCGCAGGCGTTGGTACCATTATCATGAGCTTCAAGTCATTCGATGGTATGATAACAGGAATTGGAGCACTCTGTCTGGGACTTCTTCTGTGGCCCTTAACTAAGATTTATAGTGTACCTGCCCAAAGCGAACTGCTTGCGCATGTCGCAAGAATTTCTTTGCTATTTGGACTCATTGTTATTAGTCGAGGACTATTTAAAAGTCGAGAAAAAGAAGCTGTTCTTGCCCTTTCTATTGGGAGTCAACTAGCACTTGGCATAGCAGCGTTAAGCTTATTTCCAGCGCTTCTAGATGCCTACAAACAAGATAATATCTATCTGGCGACAGGTCCATTATTTACGCACAAAAACTATGCTGCTGCCAGCCTTCTAATGCTTCTTCCATTCAGTATGATGGCTAAGTCAGACAAACCATTAAGGGTTTGGATGCAAAGAATAGTTATTGCTTTCGGTATACTAAGCATTTTACTGTTGCGAACCAGAGGGGTATGGTTTGCGGGGATCACCATGGGTATAGTAGCCTCCATCTATTTCAAGTTACTCGAGCAAAAAATCGCGAGTAAAAAAAGCTTTTTTGCAATAGGCATCTTATTAATAGGCGTCATATCAGCTGTACTCGCTGGTGGAAGCGAAAAAATATTTAACAGCAGTACGATACAAACACGGATGCACTACTGGAATGCAGCCAGCGAAATGTACTTAGACAATCCAATAACTGGAGTTGGCGCAGGCCAGTGGAAGGTTTTTTATCCAGGAACAGGACTAAAAGGGACGAATGAAAGTGTCATGAACGGTACGACAACCATTCTTCGACCTCACAACGATGTATTATGGTTATTGAGTGAAACAGGTATTGGTGTTGGATTTTTCCTTGTATTGGTCGTTGCAGGCTTTATCACTAGCATTCGAAAAGAAGGAAACATATTCATGGCACTCACATTAGTGGCCTTTGCTGTGTACGGCTTTGCTGAATTCCCCCTAGAAAGGGCCTCCATGCTTTTGCCACTGGGAATCGCATTGGGATATGCCGCAGCTAAACAAAAACCACTTTTCAGACTTCCAAAAGCTATAGTCATGGGATTGGCTGGATTCGCTTTTCTGTTTACCATTACGGTGGGCAGCGCTAGAATAACCGGAGAAAAAAATGCTAAAAAGGCCTTGGATGGTTATATGTCCCGAAATACAAGACAAATGCAACTTTTCAGCGATAAGGCAGAAGGGGCTTTTTTCGAGATGGATATTTATAACAATCCTATGGGGTATTTTCAAGGACTAGCTCTTCTCACATCCGGTGGTCCAAAACCCAGTAAAAAAGCACTTGTAAATGCAACTAAAGCATTTGAAAGTGCCATTGACATACATCCTAACCACATGCTCAGCTTGAATCAATTGGCGCAAATAAAACGAATGCAAGGAGATGTAGCAGGAGCTTCTATCTTATATGCGCAAGTACTAGAGATGAGTCCAAGAAATACGAGTGCAGCGCTAAGGCTCATGGAAGTTGAACGAACCCGTGGAAAGATTTATGCCGCGCTAGATGCCTTAAAAAAATTAGACCAAAAATACACTCCACAGAATCTACCAGGATTGGGTCCTGAGGCTAATAAGACATTAGCTGCATTTGCTAAAGAATCAAATCCTCGACCAGCTTCAAGGAAATTACATTCGGAATTACAAAAAGTACCAGTTGGAAGGATGTGGCAAGTATGGGAGCGACACCGTTAAAACCCTATCTCCCAACGTAAAGACGGTGAGAGATAGGGTTTAGGAAAAGTGCGAGTTTATGATTCTTTTAATGCAATCAATCGATCGGTGATGATTTGGATTTTTCCCTGAGCATCAGCTTTCTTTTTGAGCTCAGAGGCGACCACAGCTTCAGGAGCACCTGCGACGAATCTCTCATTACTCAATTTTTTATCTACCGATTTTAAAAAACCTCTGGTGTATTCAAGCTCCTGTTCAAGTTTTAATATTTCCTCCTCAACATCTACAAACGCTTCTGCTGGAATAGTGTAATTCACACCACCGGCAACAAAGCTAAAAGCAGATTTTTGAACTTCATTTACTGGGGTAATTGAACCCACATTAGCGATTTTCATGATTAAAACATCAAAAACGCTAGAATGAGCAGATCCATGGGCAATTTCAATTTGCAGTACTTCTTTAGGAGCAATGCCATTTTCATTGCGAACCGTTCTAATTCCTGTCACTACCTCTGCAAAAAGGGTAAAGTCTTTAAGGATTTCTACATCTTGCACCTCTTTAACGGGCCATGGAGCAAAATTAATGGTCTCGCCTTCTGCCCTTTCCGCTAAACTTTGCCATAACTCTTCTGTAATAAAAGGCATGAACGGATGCATAATTTCAAGAAGTGTATTAAAGATTCCCTTGGTCTCGTTTAACGCTACTCGTGAAATTTTATCACCGTAGGCGGGCTTCAGCATTTCTAAATACCAAGAACAGAAATCGTCCCACACCAGCTTATAAGTGGTCATTAATGCCTCTGATAACCTGAACTTATCAAAACTATTGTTAAGCTGGACTAAGGATTCTGCAATCCTGTTTTTCATCCATTTGATGGACAGCTCTTCCGATTTCGATAGGTCTTGTGTTCCGGCTTCCCACATTCCTACCAACCGATAAGCATTCCACACCTTGTTCGCAAAAAAAGAACCCTGAGTACAGAGGTCTTCGTCAAAAAGCAGATCATTTCCTGCAGGAGCAGTCATCAACATTCCCACACGTACTCCATCTGCCCCATACTTATCTATAAGATTCAGTGGGTCAGGACTGTTGCCTAACGACTTAGACATCTTACGACGCTTTTTATCACGGACCATCCCAGTGAAATACACATCTTTAAATGGACGCTTTCCTTTAAATTCATAACCCGCCATGACCATACGAGCCACCCAAAAGAAAATAATATCCTGACCAGTAACAAGCGTATTAGTAGGGTAGAAATAGTCTTCTTCCTCTTGGTTACTGGAGAAGACACTGTAAGGCCATAACCATGAACTGAACCAGGTATCCATAACATCCTCGTCCTGTAGAACTTCAGTGGTACCTAATGCGCCTATTGCTTCTTCTTTCGTCCTACAAACCGTCACATTACCCTTGTCATCATACCATGCCGGGATCCTATGTCCCCACCACAACTGACGAGAAACACACCAATCCTTGATGTTTTCCATCCAGTGTAAATACGTTTTCTCAGCATGTGGGGGATGAAGAGTAATGTCTTTTTTCTTCACACCATCAATAGCCGGCTTGGCTAAATCAGCCATTTTCAAAAACCACTGCATGGACAATCTAGGTTCAATAACCGCGTCCGTACGTTCACTACGACCTACCTTATTTCTTAAATCCTTTGTTTCTATGAGTAATCCCTGGTCTTCAAGGGCCTTAGCTACTTTTTTTCTTGCCTCAAACCGGTCAAGTCCGCTAAACGCACCACCGTGATCATTTAAAGAAGCATGCTGGTCAAAAATATCTATCACCTCCAGTCCATGCTTTTCGCCGAGCATGTTGTCATTTTGATCATGGGCAGGCGTTACTTTTAGAGCTCCAGTCCCAAACTCTATATCAACGTAATCATCTGTAATAATTGGAATGCTCCGACCAACTAACGGTACCAAAACACGTTTACCGTGCAAATGCTTGTACCTATCATCATCTGGGTTAACACAGACCGCTGAGTCACCGAAAATAGTCTCAGGTCTTGTCGTTGCTACCTGCAATAAGTCATCACTACCTTCTATTTGGTAGGACATATAATACATTCTGCTGTTTTCTTCTTTGTGTATGACTTCTTCATCAGAAACGGCAGTAAGGGCAACCGGGTCCCAATTCACCATGCGCAAACCGCGGTAAATCATTCCCTTTTGATGAAGATCAATAAAGACGTCTGTTACCTGTTTAGATCGGTCTTCATCTAACGTAAAAGCGGTGCGGTCCCAATCACAAGATGCACCTATCCGACGCAACTGCTTAAGAATTTTACCCCCATATTCATCCGTCCAATCCCAAGCGTGTTTCAGAAATTCATCCCGAGATAAATCCGATTTTTTTATACCCTGTTCTCTAAGTCGACGTACTACTTTTGCTTCAGTGGCAATAGATGCGTGATCAGTACCCGGTACCCAACAAGCGTTAAGACCTAACATGCGAGCACGGCGAATAAGTACGTCCTGAATGGTGTTATTCAGCATATGACCCATGTGCAGAACGCCGGTAACATTAGGCGGCGGGATCACAATTGTATAGGGCTCTTTTTCATTAACCTCAGCATGAAAATGCTTCGCATCAAGCCATCTTTGATACCACTTTGATTCTATCTCACCTGGAGTATATTTCCCTATTTCGCGCATGATTGTACTCTTATAATATTTTACAAAAATACAAGCCATGACGCATCCAAAGAACGCATTGTCCAAGAGATTGTTATTTTCCTTTGAATAAGACCAACTTCGGATTACATTTGATTTTAGAAAAATTACAATAACGATGAAAAAAGTATTCCTCACCCTAGTAGTAGCATTATTTGGATTTGCAGCGCAAGCGCAAGAACAGCCGGCTGACGGCGCTCAAATTAATTTTGAGCAAAAAGTCATTAACTACGGTAAAATTGAAAAAGGTGGCAATGGTTCGCGTGTTTTTAAATTTAAAAACGAAGGAAATGAGCCACTAGTCTTAAACTCGGTGCGTGCCTCTTGTGGATGTACGACTCCAAAATGGACTCGTGAGCCAATCGCTCCTGGTACTGAAGGAGAAATTATTGTGAAATATGACACCAATCGCCTGGGTAACTTTCATAAAACAGTAACTGTTCAGTCAAATGCGGCGAGCAAAACCGTTGTTTTAACGATAAAAGGCCAGGTAATGAACCCTGAGGTTCAGAAAAGTACACCCACCAAACAAGGTGGTAGTGTAATTGCTAAATAACTGTACAGAAAACTAAGCATCATTAAGAAAAAGCCCCGTATTTTTATGGGGCTTTTCTATTTTAACCAAGCAGTATATGCCACGAATATCCTCCAAAGGCCAACGCATGCCTTCCAGCCCGATTCGGAAATTAATACCGTTCGCAGAGCAGGCAGAGAAAAATGGCACAAGTGTCTATTATCTAAACATAGGGCAACCAGATATTGAAACCCCAATAAGCGCACAGCGCGCCATAAAAGAGGCTAATATCCCTATTCTAGCATACAGCCATAGCGCTGGATTTAAGTCGCTCAGGGAAGGTTTAGTGCGTTATTACACCGATAAAGAACTACCCATTTCTATCGAGGAGGTTATAGTCACTTCCGGAGGGTCTGAAGCGCTACTTTTCACTTTCGGATCTGCAATGGATGTGGGCGACGAAATTATTATTCCTGAGCCTTTTTACGCCAATTACAATGGATTCGCTATCGCTAACAGCGTAAATGTTGTACCAGTTGAAGCACATATTGAAAATGGATTTGCCCTCCCGCCTGTAGCTGCATTTGAAGCTGCAATCACAAAAAAAACAAAGGGAATACTTATTTGTAATCCTGGAAATCCTACTGGATACCTGTATAGCAAGCAGGAACTTGAGCAACTCAGAGACATCGTCATCAAGTATGATCTTTTTCTAATTGCTGATGAGGTTTATCGCGAATTTACCTATGATGGCCACCTACACCATAGCATTCTTAGCATAGAAGGACTGGAGCAGCACGCTATTATAGTCGACAGCTTCTCAAAACGATACAGCATGTGTGGAGCACGAATTGGCTGCTTGGTAAGTAAGAATAAAGAATTTATGGCAGCAGCGATGAAATTTGCACAGGCTCGACTATCCCCCCCTACCTATGCACAAATTGCTAGTGAAGCGGTATTAGCGACACCTCAGTCCTACTTTGATGAAATAAACGATGAGTATGTGGCAAGACGAAATGCACTTGTCGATGGTTTAAACGGTATTGACGGTGTATTTTGTCCCAAACCTAAAGGAGCATTTTATGCTGTGGCCTCATTTCCTGTAAAAAGTACAGAACATTTTTGTCAGTGGCTGCTCAGCGATTTTAGTCACAACAACAAAACCGTGATGATGGCTCCAGCAGCAGGTTTTTATGCAAAGCCTGAATTAGGAGCTACTCAAGCAAGATTAGCCTATGTACTAAATACAACGGCACTAAAAGACTGTGTAGAGATACTTCGTCAAGCCTTAATAGAATACCCTCATACAACCGGATAAAAACTAAACGCTAGTGATCGTTCAGATTAATCAAAGTCTAAAGAAGCTCAATACATTTGGTATCGACCAGAAAGCGGAGCGTTTGATCTGGGCACAAAGTACTGATGAGGTACTCGACTACATCAAGCATTATGACGCACCTAAATTAGTTCTTGGTGGTGGTTCAAACATACTGCTCACAAAGAACATTGAAGGAGATGTATTAAAAATAGACATTCACGGACGCAAAGTAGTCTACGAGGACGACGATGTTGTGCATGTAAAATTAGGTGCAGGGGAAAACTGGCATGAAGCTGTGCTTTGGACGCTCTCACGTGGTTGGGCTGGGTTAGAAAATTTAAGCCTGATACCCGGTAATTGTGGTACTGCTCCAGTTCAAAACATTGGAGCTTATGGCGTAGAGTTAAAGGATGTCTTTGTCAGTTGTGAGGGTATTAATTTGAAGGATAAAACTCACTTTAACCTCGCTTTGGACGATATAAAGTTTGGATATAGAGATAGCATCTTTAAAGGAGTTTGGAAAAATAAGGCAATCATTACTTGGGTTACATTGAAACTAACAAAGCGTAACCATAACCTTAAAGTTAGTTATGGAGCTATTCAAAATGAGTTAACCCAAGCTGAGATTTTAGAGCCTACACCTAAAGAAATAAGTAATGCCATCATCTCAATCCGTGAAAGTAAACTCCCAGATCCCGCTAAGCTAGGCAACAGTGGCTCGTTCTTCAAAAATCCAATTGTACCCGCTGAACTTGCAGAAAAACTTGTGGGTCAGTACCCTGATCTACCTTGTTATGACGCAGCGGACGGAAAGAAAATAGCAGCTGGTTGGCTCATAGAAAAGGCTGGCTGGAAAGGACACAGAGAAGGTGATGCAGGCGTACATAAAAAGCAAGCACTGGTTCTTGTGAACTATGGCAAAGCCACTGGAACACAACTATTAACTCTTTCTCAAAAGATCATTACTGATATTCAAGAGAAGTTTGAGGTTTTACTTGAAGCAGAAGTCAACTTATTATGACCTCCAATAAATCTGTTGCCTTTCATACGCTAGGATGTAAGCTGAATTTTGCTGAGACGTCTACCGTAGCAAACGATTTTATCACAAAGGGTTTTGTACGTACTGAGTTTTCAGATCACGCGGATGTATATGTCATCAACACGTGCTCGGTTACAGAAAATGCAGATCGTGAATGTCGCAATATTGTTGGGCGTGCACTTAGGGCAAACCCCGATGGGTTTATCATAATTGTGGGATGTTATGCCCAATTAAAACCGGATCAAATCATGCAAATGCCTGGTGTAGATCTCGTACTGGGAGCCACTGAGAAGTTTAACGTGACTCAATTTTTAGGTGCTTTAGAGAAAACTACTGGGCCAGCGCTCATGCACAGTTGTGAGATTTCAGAAGCTCAAAAATTTGTAAGCTCCTACAGCGCTGGTGACAGAACACGGGCCTTCTTAAAGGTTCAAGATGGGTGCGATTATAAATGTACGTATTGTACTATTCCGTTGGCCAGAGGTATTTCTAGGTCAGATACATTAAATAATGTGGTTAAAAATGCGCAAGAAATTGCAGCAAAAGGAATCTCAGAAATAGTCCTCACAGGAGTGAATGTAGGAGATTATGGTAAAGGGGAATTTGGGAACAAGCGACATGAACACTCCTTCTTAGAGTTAGTCCAAGCATTGGATGTTAATGTTGATGTTGCGCGTATGCGCATATCCAGTATTGAGCCCAATTTACTTAAAGACGAAATCATTTCTTTCACTGCCGTTTCTAAAAAATTCGTTCCTCACTTTCATATTCCATTGCAAAGTGGTTCAGACGCTGTATTGAAAAAAATGAAGCGACGGTACATGACCGATTTATATATTAAAAGGGTGCATGCCATAAAGTCTGTAGATGCCGATTCATGTATTGGAGTTGATATTATTGTAGGTTTTCCAGGCGAAACTGAAGCGTACTTTTTAGATACTTACAACCTACTCAATGACCTTCCGATTAGCTATTTACACGTGTTTACCTATAGCGAACGTCCAAATACAGCTGCGGCGAGTATGGAGGATGTCGTACCTATAACTGAACGCAAGCGTCGAAATAAAATGTTGCGAATTTTAAGCGAAAAAAAGAAGCGCTCATTTTATCAAAGTCAAATTGGTCAATACCGAACAATTCTCTTTGAAAATGATAATCGTGAGGGCTACATGCTGGGTTACACTGATAACTATATACGCGTGAAAACCTTCTGGAATCCTCAATGGGCGAATAAAACCATTTCCGCAAAGCTTAGTGAAATTGATCAAGATGGTTTGGTAACCTTAGAGTTGCCAGACCATGTGAAAAACACAACGGACTTTTTAAATCTTTGAGCTGCTTCAAAGATTGTGATTTCTTAACTTAATGTGTTCTAAAATCTAATCCGCAGTAACCTCTAAACTACCTGAGATCAAATTATTATGATCAACTTAAATGATATCACTTCAAAGGTTGCTGCTATTTCCAAAGAAGCAGGCAACTATTTACGAATTGCACAAGCGACTTTTAACAAAGATGAAGTAACCGCAAAGAGTTTAAATGCATTAGTAAGTGATGTTGACCGAACTGCTGAAAAACTGCTGGTAACTGGTCTTAGTGAGCTATTGCCAGAAGCGGGCTTCCTTACCGAAGAAAAAACCATTGAACAAGATCTTGATTCCGAGTATACCTGGGTTATTGACCCATTAGACGGTACTACCAACTTTATCCATGGCCTTCCCATTTATAGTGTTTCCATCGCATTATTGAAAAATAAATGGCCTGTTGTAGGGGTTGTCTATGAAGTCGGAATGGACGAATGCTTTTCTGCTTTTGAAAATGGCGGCGCCTTTCTTAACGGCAGACCTATTGCAGCTACCCAAACGGAAGCGCTGGAAGACACACTATTAGCCACGGGCTTTCCCTACTATAATTTTTCGAAATTGGCTGGATTTCAAAATACATTGGCACATTTTTATCAGCATACAAGAGGCGTAAGAAGAATTGGAACAGCCGCTGTAGACCTTGCCTATACGGCCTGTGGAAGATTTGACGGCTATTTTGAGTATGGATTGAGTCCTTGGGATGTCGCAGCCGGTGTGGTTTTAGTGCGCGAAGCGGGAGGATATGTCACTGATTTCGAAGGAGTAAATGTTGCAATCCCAGCGAACAGCATCATCGCAGCGAACAAAAACATACATGGACGTGTTTTGGAAGTAGTTGAAAAATACATTGGACATGCATAAACCTCGAGTATGGGTACTTCCCGGAATGGGCGCCGATTCTAGAATATTTCGTTCGTTAAAATTTCCCTGGTCCGCCACTTTTCTCGAATGGTTGGATCCAAAAGATGGGGAAACGATATCTTCTTATGCAGATAGGCTGCTAAATGGACACGACATTGCAGATAATGATCTGATTTTTGGCTACAGCTTCGGAGGCATAGTTGCACAAGACTGGGCAAGCAGGAACAAAGTACAACGAGTTGTATTACTTAACTCACTACATCATAAAAGCACCGTTAGGCCATTCTTCCGACTTTTATCATTAACCGGTATTCTTCGCTGGGCTCCTAAGAACAGTGTCATAAAGTTTATATTTTTTCTAGCTAGACTCCATAGTAAACCTACCAGCCAGCTTGACTTGACCATAGAGATGATGGAGCAATTTGATGACCGATACTACCGTTGGGTACTAAAAGAAATATTAAGCTGGAACCACCCTACTCCTCTCTGTCCTATTGACGTTATTCAAGGTGAAGTTGATCCTGTATTCCTTCATTCCACGTATGAGGAAAAGAGAACATGGACGCTCAAGGATGCAGCACACCTCAGTTTCCAAACCCATGGGCAAGAAATATCTTACTTACTTAAAGAATACGTAGATCCTGCGCTGGTATAGTATATCCTGCTATTTTTGGCTATATGAAAATACTACCTACGCCCTTACTTGACTTATTTGAAATAGAACCTCGTGTTTTTGGTGACGACAGGGGGTACTTTTTTGAAAGTTACAGTGCTGAGTTATTCAAAGCCGCTGGTATTCAAGCTGATTTTGTTCAGGACAACGAAAGTTATTCAAATGCCGGTGTAGTTCGTGGATTACATTTTCAAGTACCTCCAAAGGCTCAAGGAAAACTCGTCAGAGTACAACGAGGAAAAGTTCTGGATGTCGCTGTGGACATAAGAAAGGGATCTCCAACCTATGGACAGCACCATGCCGTGGAACTCAGCGGTGAAAACAAAAAAATGCTGTGGATCCCCCCTGGTTTCGCTCATGGGTTTGCTACACTTGAAGACGGCACCGTTTTTCTCTACAAATGCACAGACACTTATAGTCCTGAGTACGAAGGAAGCATCCTTTGGTCAGATGAAACACTCAATATAGATTGGAAAGTTATCTCACCGAAATTGAGTGAAAAGGACCAAAAGGGACCTAACTTTGCAGAGTTTGATTCCCCTTTTATATATGCGCCTTAAATACATTACCTCCTTCCTACTCTTAGCTAGTTTAGTGACTTCACTAGTCATTTTCACCTCCGCTGAAACAGACCAACCACATCCAACGGAAGTAAAGCCCAGTACCATAAAACCTTTTCCACTACCTAAAACACTCAACGTCGCAGGTGAATTGATGCCTTTGGATAAACTAGATGTGCAAGAAAGCCTCGACCGCGAAATTCTCGTAAACACCTACTGGCAAAGCAATAATTTACTCATGCTAAAAAGAAGTGACAAGTGGTTCCCCGTCATTACACCAATACTTGAAGAAAATGGAATCCCTGAAGACTTCAAATATCTTGTACTTATTGAAAGTGGACTACAAAATATAGTGAGCCCAGCAGGTGCAGCCGGACCGTGGCAAATCATGAAGGGAACTGCTTTAGACCATGGTTTAGAGGTTACCAGCGAAATAGATGAACGCTACCATATGGTTAAAGCAACCGCAGTAGCTTGTGAATATCTTAATGAAGCCCATAATAGGTTTAATAACTGGACACTGGCTGCAGCCTCCTACAACATGGGAATGACTGGAACGGCTAAAAGACTTTCTGAACAACGTGTGAATTCTTACTACGACCTTAGGTTAAATAGTGAGACCGGTAGATATGTATACCGCTTGGCAGCATTAAAACATATCCATGAGCACTTGGAAGATTATGGCTATGTATACCATAAAAGCGCAGGCTATTCACTACCCGTTTTTGATACCATTACTGTTAATTCATCCGTTCCAAGTTGGGTTGATTGGTCGATAGAACACCACACTACTTATAAAGCACTGCGATTATATAATCCATGGCTTCGTGCTTCGAAATTGAGCAACATCTCAAACAATACGTACCAAATTTTGGTTGCAAAAGAGTCATGAACGAATTCATAGAAGTATACGGTGCAAAAGCACACAACTTAAGAAACATTGACGTTAACATTCCCCGGAATTCGTTAGTGGTCATCACCGGTTTAAGCGGTTCAGGAAAGAGCTCTCTTGCTTTCAATACTATTTATGCTGAAGGGCAGAGACGGTATATGGAAACATTTAGTGCCTACGCGCGACAATTTATTGGTACTATGGAACGTCCAGAAGTCGATAAAATTGAAGGGCTTTCACCTGTTATTTCTATAGAGCAAAAGACGACTTCTCGGAATCCAAGATCTACAGTAGGAACCGTTACTGAACTCAGTGATTTTCTTCGACTTCTTTTCGCTAGAGCCTCGAGAGCATACAGCTACGAAACTGGTGAAGCGATGGTAAGTTATACCGATTCTAAAATTATCTCCTTAATTAATGAACGGTTCACGGGTAAGCGAATTGCCGTGTTAGCCCCTGTCGTTCGATCACGAAAAGGACATTATCGTGAACTATTTGAACAAATCATAAGAATGGGTTTTGTTCGCGCTAGAGTTGACGGTGAAATCGTCGAGATTAGCGGTGGATATAGATTAGATCGATATAAAACGCATGACGTTGAGATTGTCATAGACCGTATTCGTGTCGCTGCCACGGCTGAAGCACGTATTGCACAAAGTGTGGAAACCGCGATGAGTCATGGTAAAGGGACCATCGCTATAATTGACTTAGACAGTGGTGAACTTGCCTATTTCTCGAGACAATTGATGTGTCCAACTACGGGTATTGCCTACCAAGAACCTGAACCTAATACCTTTTCTTTTAACAGTCCTAAGGGTGCCTGTCCTCATTGTGATGGACTAGGTACCACCAAAGAGGTAAATTTAGACAAGGTCATGCCAGACCTTCAAAAGACCATACGCAAAGGAGGTTTAGCCCCTGTCGGTGAGTACAAAAAAAATTGGATTTTCAATCAGTTGGAAATCATCGCAATGAAATATGGATTTAGCCTTGATACCTCGGTGGCAGATATCCCAAAGGAAGCTCTGGACATCATATTGAACGGAACTAATGAGGTAATGACTATTGAGCATAAGGCAATTGGGGTAACCAAGGAGTACAAGGTTAATTTTGAAGGAGTCATACACTTTATAGCCAACCAGAGCAAGGATGCTAAGAGCCGTACGATTCAGCGATGGGCAGACGACTTTATGGAAAATGTTAACTGTGGTACATGTGGTGGCGCTCGACTGAGAAAAGAAAGTTTGCACTTTAAAATAGTTGGGCAGAGTATTTCTGATGTCAGCACGATGAGCTTGTTAGACTTCAACAATTGGATTGATAGTTTACCCAATCATTTAAACGAAAAAGAGTGGAAAATTGCCTGTGAGATTTCAAAAGAACTCAAGGCACGTACCGCCTTTCTTCTTGACGTAGGCTTGGGATATTTAAACATCAACCGCAGTGCGCGCAGCTTGAGTGGTGGTGAAGCACAGCGAATACGCTTAGCAACACAAATTGGATCACAGTTGGTCAATGTACTTTATATTTTAGATGAACCGTCCATAGGTTTACATCAACGCGATAATGCACGACTCATACACTCCTTAAAGCAACTCCGTGACATCGGCAATAGTGTGATCGTAGTGGAGCATGATAAAGAGATGATCGAAACTGCAGACCACATCTTAGACATCGGTCCAAGAGCAGGGATTCACGGTGGGTATGTTGTCGCACAGGGTGCCATTGAAGATATTCTAAAGGCAGATACTATAACTGCGGATTACTTAAATGGGAAGAGAAACGTCCCTACTCCTGCCACGCGACGTTCGCCAAGCGGATATATTAATTTATATGGAGCCACCGGCAATAACTTAAACAACGTTGATGTACGTATTCCACTTGGCATACTTACCTGTATTACAGGAGTAAGCGGGAGCGGTAAGTCCACACTCATTAACGGCACACTCTACCCCATTTTGAATCACCTCATCTTCCGTGCGGTTGGCAAACCTCAACCGTACACTAAAATAGAGGGAACTGAACGGATAGATAAGATTATAGATATTGACCAAAGTCCTATAGGGAGAACACCTAGATCAAATCCTGCTACTTATACAGGTGTATGGTCCGAAATTCGTCAATTGTTCGCAGGCCTATCAGAGAGTAAAATACGAGGGTATAAACCTGGACGATATTCTTTTAATGTTAAGGGTGGACGTTGTGAAACATGCGAAGGCGGCGGTTTACGGGTGATTGAAATGAACTTCCTTCCTGACGTTTACGTGCATTGCGAAACCTGTCAAGGTAAGCGATTCAATAGAGAAACCTTAGAGATACGTTACAAAGGAAAGAGTATCAGCGACGTACTGAACATGAGTATTGAAGATGCTTTACCTTTTTTCGAATTGGTTCCTAAGATCAATGCAAAACTTCAGACCATGGCTAATGTAGGCCTTGGCTATATTCGATTAGGTCAACCATCTACCACTCTTAGTGGCGGTGAAGCCCAACGCGTCAAGCTGGCGACTGAACTGAGTAAAAAAGATACGGGAAACACCATGTACATCCTAGATGAACCCACTACAGGGCTTCATTTCGAAGATGTTAGAGTCCTAATGGAAGTGATTCAACAACTGGTGGAACAAGGAAACACCGTGCTCATTATCGAACACAACATGGATGTTATCAAACAAGCTGATCACGTGATTGATCTAGGACCTGAAGGTGGCACGGGTGGTGGTGATATAGTAGCTGAGGGGACACCTGAAGAAATCATTACCGTGGAGGCTAGTATCACCGCGCAATTCCTTAAATTAGAGTTAAACCTATAGCTATGAAAATACATTCAAGAAAAACCTGGTCGCAAATCAAATCCGAAGACAGTTGGGCACTATTTAAAATAATGTCCGAATTTGTTCATGGTTATGAATCCTTGAGTAGAATTGGACCTTGTGTCAGCATTTTCGGATCAGCAAGAACAGCACATACTGAAACAAGATATCTTCAGGCTGCAGAGGATATAGCAAAAGGGCTCACCAGTAAAGGATACGGCGTGATTACTGGTGGAGGGCCAGGAATCATGGAAGCCGCAAACAAGGGCGCTCAAAAGGGAGGCGGTCCGAGTGTTGGTTTAAATATTGATTTACCATTTGAACAGAGTTGTAACCCCTATATCGATGCGGACAAGACCCTAAACTTTGACTACTTTTTCGCCCGTAAAGTGATGTTTGTAAAATATAGCCAAGCCTTTGTTGTAATGCCAGGTGGGTTTGGAACTTTAGATGAGCTTTTCGAAGCGATAACCTTAGTTCAGACTAAGAAAATCGATAGGTTTCCCATCATTTTGTTTGGTAAAGACTTCTGGGCTGGCTTAATAGATTGGATTGAAAACACCTTGAAGTCCACTGGTAAGATTGGGCCAAACGACACTGACCTGATTCATTTGGCGGATAATACCGAAGATGTCATAACGATCATTGAAGATTTTTACGGCGAAAAAGGGTATACCACCAACTTCTAAGGCAATAAGAATACGGGGAATTGCGTTCTTCCTTCTGTAGTAAACACCTTGAGTAGGTATGGTCCATTTGGATGAACCCTATTGAGGTCAACAGCACCGTCTTCAATGACGCCCATCTCTACTATTCTTCCTAATTGATCCACTAGTTCAAAGGAACCCAAAGCGATACCATTTAAGTTAAAATGACCCGAGGAAGGATTAGGACTGATCTTTATCGCTCTTAAATCCCATTGCTCTTCCCCAATATTATTAACATTAATCATGGGAACACGCAGTGTATCAAAATCGCCCTGATTCCACTGGTGCGTCATGTCAACAGAAACGTAACCAGTCAGTGTAACGTTCACCGAGTCTTGCACACTAAGTAGTGTCCCAACATTTAACAATCCATCAATGCTCGTAATAGAGATTTGCGATAACTGAGCGAAAGAAACAAGTGCATTACTCAAAGGAGCACCCGTTAGGCTGTCGTAAACAACCACATGAACTCTTGAGGCCTCTATATACTCTGGCTCCAAGACATAAAGCCCTTCCTCTATATCGGAACATATAATTTTCTCAGAGGCGAAATAAGGAAATGCCCCCCAATTTCCGTTATAACCATTACCAGAAAATGAGGGAGATGTGTCATAACAACCAACTTCTACTAGTAACTCAGGGTATTTAGCATCTACTATTTGGACGCCAGAAGTGTAATAGGATGTCACCACCCATTGTCCATAAACATGCGCGTTGTGTGGAATAACAGAAAAACCTATAGAGGATTGTATTCTGTCTAATTCTGAAATATTTGATAAATCACTAACGTCATATGCCGTCAAATAAGCTGCTCCCACCTCATCTGTAGTGAACAGCACCTTGTTGTTGTCGCTGATCCACGTATTATGGGTAAAAGCATTAGGTGTTGCTTTCGTAGCTAATAAGACCGTAGAGTCTTTTACAGCCACATCAACCACCGTAAAGAAACCTGCATACACTGCAGAACCCCAAAGTGTATCTCCTCTTACCATGCCATCATGCAGATAGTAATTATCGAATATGCCTACGTAGGTTGGATTCCATGGATCGTCATTGAGATCAAATATCAGCGCACCACCACTGCCTATGTTAGCCCCGAAAAGATAACAGAAGCCATTTTCATCGATGTAGAGGTTATGTGCTGTCTTTAAGGTGTCGAACCCACCTCCTACCAGGGGAATAATTGGATTCATAGTTTTGTAACGAGGATTGACCTGGTTTACACTGTCCATGTCAATAATCAATAGACCATGATCTGGAAGCGTGTTCCAAGCAAAAGTATTGTCATGGGTCACATAGGTGTAATGACTCCAAGTTTTTAAGTCTCTCCAAATACTATAGGGACCTTGAATGAATTGCTTTTTTTGAGGCGTTACGGATGAAATATCAACAATACTTACTCCTGCCGTTGTTCCCACCAATGCATACTCCTTGGACGTCGCAGAATCAGTGTATCCCCATATGTCATTATTGTCGTTCGTGTAGGAAGCTTGTCCTAAAAGACCAATATTCATGTTTTGCCCAAATGATAGAACAGATATAAAACATAAAACGACAAGGTGGCTATATCTGATTTTCATTATAAATTATAGTTATTAATGACCTGACCTTTAATCTATTACATGTTATTGACATTACAAAAATGGGGCCATCAAAAGTCTAGAGTTATTTGTGGTGCTTTTCCGTCCGCGTCGTAAGCTTCGCTATCCGGGACTACACTGGGAGCAGTGGAGATGTCTTGTTTTGAAACACTTTCTACGGGAGTAATTTCTACTGGAGTCTCTTCGATATCTGCTGTAATTTCTTCGATCAGCTCGGGCTCAGGCAATGCGCCTAATCCCATGACTTTATTTAGCGAATCCGTAGTTAATTGATTCCCCTTGGCCTTAATTCCTTTGACAGAAATAAACTCGGTAAGCTCAACCATCTCTGGCTCTTTCAGTTCGCCTCCTTGTTTTCTAAAGACCATCTCAACTCTAGGGTATAAATCATTTGAAAGAAAGACAAGCTCACTTTTGGGATGCGCGGTAACAATGTTCTCCTCTTTATCGCCGCCCTCCCAATCAAACCTTTTGGCAAAATATCTTGACTTCTCACCATCAAAATAGACTGCACTTATTGGTTTTTGAGGCATTAGTTTTTCTAAGTACATCATGTCAGCGTCAAAGTGAAGCGCCAATTCAGGAATGACCACCCTCAATGTACCATTCTTGGATGCCACCAACAATCTGTCTTCTCCTCTAAAACTGCCTAATAATCGACCTCTGTCATCGCCGTTTAGGCGCTGGACAGCGGAATCGAACCAAATTTTACGTGCTTCAAGAGTGCTCTCTCCTTTTTCTTTTAGCTCAATTCGTTTGATCGGAAACTTAGTTACGATATTTCCCTTTGAGGCTCTGCCTTTAACGGCTATTTCAGAAAAATCAAGGTCAATCTTAAGTTTTTTAAGCTTCGCGAGCTGTCGCAATGAAACCAATACTTTTTCAGCCTCACCATTTGGGTTGGCTGTAAAGTATAGTAATTTCGATGAAGGGCTACCTATCGTAAGCTCATATTCACGATCCCTAGTGATGCTCTGCACACTGAATCGCTTTACATAACTCACCTTAGACGCTCCGTCTGAGTAAATCGCATTATATACGGTTCTGTCGTCTCCTTTTTTCCATACCGCAACGTGTATAATTCCCTTCCCGAAAAAGGCCTTGTCCTTGACCTTACTAACACTATACTTTCCATCTTCACGAAACACAATAATGTCATCTATATCGGAACAATCACAGACATATTCTTCTTTTTTGATTCCGATACCAACGAATCCTTCCGCTTTATTAACGAATAGTTTTTGATTTCTAATGACCACTTTAGAGGCCTCTACATTATCGAAAGTTGCAATATCAGTTTTACGTTCTCTTCCCTTACCAAAACGTTCTTTTAAATCCTTGAAATAGGCAATAGCGAAATCGACTAGATTGTTCAAATCATTCTTTACGGCTTCAATTTTACCCTCTAAATCAAGAATTTTATCATTCGCTTTGTCTGAATCAAACTTAGAAATACGTTTGATTTTTATTTCTGTTAACCTAGCGATATCCTCTTGAGTCACGGCACGCATTAAATGTCCAATAAACGGCTCTAATCCTTTACCTATGAATTCAATTACCTGATCCCAGGTCTCCGCATCTTCAATATCACGATAGATTTTCTGTTCAATAAAAATCTGCTCTAATGAAGCGAAATGCCATTGCTCGTTGAGTTCATTGAGTTTTATTTCCAGCTCTGCCTGAAGAATGTCCTTGGTGGATTCTGTACTTCTTCTCAGTACTTCAGTTACTCCAATAAACCATGGAGTATCCTCATGTATGCTACAAGAAAGTGGCGCAATACTTACCTCACAGTTTGTAAAGGCAAACAAGGCATCTATGGTCTTGTCAGGACTTATTCCTGCTGGCAAGTGTATGAGTATTTCGACGTGCTCAGCAGTGTTGTCTTCAATCTTCTTTACTTTAATTTTTCCCTTTTCGTTCGCCTTAAGTATAGAGTCGATGAGACTCTGCGTCGTAGTGCTAAATGGTACTTGCGTGATAACTAAGGTATTTTTGTCTAGCTGAGAAATCTTCGCTCTTACGCGTACGCGAGAACCTCTAATACCTTCGTTATAATTGGAAAAATCAGCATGACCTCCTGTAGGAAAATCAGGATATAACTTAAACGGCTTGCCTTCTAATACTTTAACAGATGCATCAACCAATTCTATAAAGTTGTGGGGAAGAATTTTAGTACTTAATCCCACGGCAATTCCTTCAACACCCATAGCGAGAAGCATAGGGAATTTCATTGGTAAATGTATTGGCTCGTTCGCACGGCCATCATAACTTAATTGCCAGTTTGTGACCTTTGGACTATAAGCAACATGCAAAGCAAACTTCGTAAGTCTGGCCTCTATGTAACGTGGTGCAGCAGCACTATCACCTGTTAAAATATTACCCCAGTTCCCTTGACAATCAATCAGAAGCTCTTTTTGCCCCATTTGAACCAATGCATCCCCAATAGACGCGTCACCATGAGGGTGAAACCTCATCGTCTGACCTATGATGTTTGCTACTTTATGAAAACGACCATCATCCATTTCTCGCATAGAATGCAACAACCTTCTTTGAACCGGCTTTAATCCATCGTTCAAGGCTGGCACCGCACGCTCAAGAATTACATAAGAAGCGTAATCCAGGAAATAATCTTCGTACATTCCTGATACTCGGGTGATACGAGTTCCCTCCTCTTGGATCTCCTGAGGTTGCATTTCGGGATCTAATCCGCTTTCTATGGGGGTCAATTCTTCACTCATTAGTTAAAAAGTTCTTCTTCAAGATTCTTTTCTACACGTAGATTTTCAATGATGAATTCCTGTCGTGCAGGGGTGTTTTTACCCATATAAAAAGTCAATAAGTCTTCCGATCTGTAGTCCCGATGTATCATCACAGGTTCCAATCGTATGTCCTTGCCGATGAAGTGCTTAAATTCATCTGGTGATATTTCACCTAATCCCTTAAATCTGGTGATTTCAGGTTTTGGTCCCAATACCCTTATGGCTTCATTTTTTTCATCAGACGTATAGCAGTATCTCGTTTCTTTTTTGTTTCGAACTCTAAACAAAGGCGTCTGCAGTATGTATAGATGGCCTTCTTTAACCAATTCAGGGAAAAACTGTAAAAAGAACGTAATCAATAATAATCGAATGTGCATTCCATCAACATCCGCATCCGTAGCTATTACCACGTTGTTGTAACGTAATTCATCTAACCCATCCTCAATATTTAACGCCGCTTGGAGTAGGTTAAACTCTTCATTCTCATAAACGACTTTCTTGGTTAAACCGAAAGAATTCAATGGTTTTCCTTTTAAGGAAAACACCGCTTGTGTATTTACGTCTCGACTCTTCGTAATAGATCCAGAAGCACTATCGCCCTCTGTTATAAACAGCGTAGTCTCCAGCCTTCTGTCGCCTTTGGCCGACGCCTTTGTATCACTTAAGTGGGCTCTACAATCTCGCAATTTCTTGTTGTGTAAATTTGATTTTTTCGCTCTTTCGCGAGCGAGTTTTCTAATCCCTTGGAGATCCTTTCGCTCACGCTCAGCACGTTGAATTTTTTTCAGAATAGCATCAGCTACTGCTGTGTTGCGATGTAAAAAATTATCTAATTTTTCTTTCAAAAAATTAATTACAAAAGTCCTTACATGAATTTCACCCGGAGCCATTTCTAACGATCCCAGTTTAGTCTTAGTTTGAGATTCAAAAATAGGCTCTTCTACTTTAATAGAAATGGCTGCAATGATGCAACTTCTTACATCTGAGGCGTCAAAGTTCTTACCGTAAAAATCTCTTATTACTGTAACGAAGGCTTCTCTCAAAGCATTTTGATGTGTACCTCCCTGCGTAGTATGCTGCCCATTAACAAAACTATAGTATTGCTCTCCTTGCATGCGCTCACTATGAGTGAATGCAACTTCAATGTCATCACTTTTTAAATGCGCTATATCATGGAGCGTGTTTCCATCCAAATTATCTTGAAGTAGATCTTTAAGACCATTCTCTGAATAGAACTTCTCACCATTTAAATACAAGGTCAGACCCGGATTTAAATAGGCATAGTTCCAAAGCATCTTCTCTACATATTCCACCATGAATTTGTAATTCAAGAAGATTTCTGTATCCGGACGGAACGATATCTTAGTTCCCTTGCGTTGAGAAGACTCCGTGATTGCGTCGTCCTCTGTCAGCTTACCTCGAACAAATTTTGCTCGTTTGGTTTTACCGTCGCGGAATGCTTGAACTATAAACTCTTGTGAAAGTGCATTGACTGCTTTGGCACCAACGCCATTAAGACCTACAGATTTCTTAAATGCCTTACTGTCATATTTAGCACCTGTATTAATTTTAGAAACTACATCAACCACCTTACCTAATGGGATTCCGCGACCATAATCTCGGACAATTACCTGACCGTCAGCTATCTTTACCTCAATGGCCTTACCTGCTCCCATGACGTATTCGTCAATAGAGTTGTCAAGTACTTCTTTAAGAAGGATGTAAATACCGTCATCTGGACTTTTTCCATCGCCCAGTTTCCCGATATACATACCGGGACGTAAACGGATGTGTTCGTCCCATTCTAAGGAGCGAATATTATCCTCTGTGTAGTTGGTTTCTTGTGACATAAAACTCAGATTCAGGAGAATCCCAATTTAGCACTTAGCACTACTTTTTCAAGGACAATTCAGATGAAACTATACACAGGTTTTACACATTGAATCTAAAGTGCATAACGTCACCATCTTGGACGATATACTCCTTTCCCTCAACACGCATTTTACCAGCTTCCTTGACGGCAGCCTCGCTACCTAAAGCATCAAAGTCTTGGAATGAAATCACCTCAGCACGAATAAATCCTTTCTCAAAATCGGTATGAATAACACCAGCAGCTTGTGGAGCAGTAGATTCTTTTTTAATGGTCCAAGCCCTGACCTCTTTTTCTCCTGCAGTGAAATAGGTCTGAAGTTTTAGGAGCTCATAGGCAGCCCTAATCACTCGATTTACACCGGCATCAGCAAGCCCCAATTCATCAAGAAACATCTGCTTTTCATCGTACGATTCTAGTTCAGCGATATCAGACTCCGTACTTGCAGCAATATGCAAACATCCAGCACCTTCTTTAGACGCCATAAGTCTTACTCGGTCTACAAAGGAATTACCCTGCTTGGCAGAAGATTCATCCACATTACACAAATACAATACTGGCTTATCAGTAAGAAGTTGCATTTCTGTAACTAAATCAGATTCTCTTTCACTTCGTTCGAACGCGCGAGCATTTCGTCCTTCCATTACAAAAGAAATCAAACGCTCCAGTGTAACCACATTAAGCTTCGCTTCTTTCTCTCCGCTTTTCGCCATTTTCTTCGCCTTATCCAAGCGCTTTTCGATGGTATCTAAATCTTTGAACTGAAGCTCGATGTCAATAGTCTCTTTATCTCGAATAGGATCAATACTTCCATCAACATGTGTTACATTTTCATTCTCAAAGCATCTTAAAACATGAATGATCGCATTGGTCTCGCGTATAGTTGCCAGGAATTGATTACCTAAGCCCTCACCTTTAGATGCGCCACGTACCAACCCTGCGATATCTACAATCTCAACATTTGCAGGCTGTATCTTTTGAGGATTCACCAATTCCGACAATCGCTCCAACCTAGCGTCAGGAACGGTTACCTGACCTACATTAGGCTCTATTGTACAAAACGGATAGTTAGCCGCTTGGGCCTTTGCACTGGATAAACAATTGAATAATGTACTCTTTCCAACGTTTGGTAAACCGACAATTCCACACTTCATAATCTAAGCTTTAAGGCGGCAAAGATAATTGTATTCTTTGTTAGCAACGTGTGTATATAACAAGGAACTTAAAATTGATCCTCCAGCAAGTTTTAACGTAATTTTGAGTCAAATAAGAAATCCTAATTTCCTCTCATGTCATCACAAAACCTACAAGCGGTCGTATCGCAAGTTCGCAGAGATATAGTTAGAATGGTTCACGCCGTAAACTCTGGACACCCTGGAGGCTCATTAGGCTGCGCTGAATATTTAGTTGCTCTGTATTTCAAGCATTTGAATCATAATTCTCAAGCATTTTCCATGAACGGTATTGGGGAAGACTTATTCTTCTTATCAAACGGTCATATTTCGCCAGTATTCTATTCTGTTCTTGCGAGATCTGGCTATTTCCCAGTAAGTGAATTAGCTACATTTAGAAAGCTCAACACAAGGCTTCAAGGACATCCAACAACCCACGAGGGTTTAGAGGGAATTAGAATTGCATCAGGGTCCTTAGGACAAGGAATGAGTGTTGCTATTGGTGCGGCTGAAGCTAAAAAGTTAAACAACGATTCTTCCTTGGTTTTTACCTTGCATGGTGACGGAGAGTTACAAGAAGGTCAGGTATGGGAGGCAGCGATGTATGCCTCTGCAAAAAAAATTGACAACCTAATTTCTGCGATTGACGTCAACGAAAAGCAAATAGATGG
>CAJWFD010000002.1 GCA_913031435.1 uncultured Cryomorphaceae bacterium | reverse complement strand
CGGCAAGAGATAGCGCAATAGGCATAGTGGTTAGCCCCCAGAAAAAATTAGTAACAGCACCTATGATTAAGGTGCCAATTATTCCTCCTACAAAACCCTCGATGGTTTTTTTAGGAGAGAGCTTTGGTGCGAATGGATGTTTTCCAAAACCTTTGCCTACTAAGTAAGCGAAAGTATCTGAAGACCAGATCAGAATAAAAATGAAAAGAATGAGTTTAGGAGATATTACAGCCGTCTGGATCACATAAATCATAGGCACATAGATGTAGATCAGTCCAAAAAAGCTCTTTCTCATTTCAAGAGCAGGCTGCTTCGCCCTGAGAAGGGTCAGTACCAGCATTGTACTAAGCATTATTGTTGAGGTCACGATATCGTTGTGATCACCCCAGTCGAATATTGCACCTGCGAGTAGCACAAGGAATGTGAAGACCATTATAGGAACTTTACTCTCCATCTTTAACAGGCGCGAAACTTCATTCATCAGAAGAAGAGCAAATACAGCGAGCAGGTATGGTCCAAAAGATGTTAATCCAAAAACGCCAATCAAAACAGCAGCGTATAATCCACCAAATAATGCTCTTTTCCCCATGCTAAGCTTCGTCTTCAATGAGAATTAAGAATACCGTCCTATCCTTGTTGGGGTCCGCTGCTGCCAATTCTACATTTTGGTCATGAGGTGCACGAATGACCGCTATGTTTCCAGGTCTGTGTTCTCTATACTTTTGATTAATTGCCGTCATTCCATCTCTCAGATTAGCAACAATTTGCGAGGTGAAGGCAATGAGTATATGATTTTTTGGAAGATCCGCTAATTTTCGCCCTCCCGTATGATGTCCATGAACCATAATACCTCCGTTGAACGCAATTAGCGCTTCACAAGCACTGAGTACAATGGGAAACTGTCCATCGTTCTGGAAAGTAGTTTTAATGGTGATCTTGTTCTCCCATTCGGCAAGTTCAGGCGATGAAATAAATAGACCTTTCCAGCCTTGTTCTGAGCAATAGTGAGACAAAGAGGTAACCGCATCTATCTTGTTAGCGCAATAGACGAAATTTCCACCTCCTTCCGTGAACTGAGAAACAAATTTCTCATCTAATGGAAGTTGCTCCAATGGCGCAAATTTTCCTTTTTCGGATGTGGAAGATGCAACCTCTTTTCTAAAGGTAGAAGTGAGCTTGGAGAAAAAACCGCCGCTTTTGGCCATGGTAGAGTTAATCGTTTATCAAAAATAGAAAAGCATCTATAGACAAGTCAATTGCTTTCCAAGAGCTTTCAACAAAAAAAGCCACACTAATTATAGTGTGGCTTTTTGATAAATATAGAGATGCTTACTCAGATTGTTCGCTAGAATCTGCTTCGTTTTCAGACTCAACATCTTGTATTTCAGATTCTTGAGTAGATTCGGTATCTACAGCTGGTGCTTCCTCAGCCACCGATACTTCTTCAGTAGCAACCTCTTCTTCTTTGTCCCAAGGTCGTTTTCCAAAGATGTCTTGAACATTTTCACGGAAAATAACCTCCTTTTCAAGGAGAATATTAGCTAGCGCATCAAGCTTGTCTCGATTGCCGGCAAGTAAAGAAATGGCTCTGGCATATTCACCTTCAATGATCTTACTGATTTCCTTATCAATGATAACTGCTGTTTCCTCTGAATACGGCTTACTCATTGCATAGTCATTTTGACCTTGACTATCATAGTAGGTAATGTTCCCAATTTCCTCGCTTAGGCCGTAAATAGTAACCATAGCTTTTGCCTGTTTTGTTACCTTCTCAAGATCGCTTAGTGCTCCTGTGGAGATGTTATCGAAAACAACCTTCTCTGCTGCGCGACCACCCATTGTGGCACACATTTCATCCAGCATTTGTTCTGTAGTGGTAATCTGTCTTTCCTCAGGTAGGTACCATGCGGCACCCAGAGAACGGCCTCTTGGAACGATCGTTACTTTTACCAAAGGAGAGGCATATTCTAGTAACCAACTCACAGCAGCATGGCCCGCCTCATGATAGGCGATTACCTTTTTCTCTGCTGGGGTGATGATTTTTGTTTTCTTTTCTAGTCCACCAACAATACGGTCGATCGCATCATTGAAATCTTGTTTTCCAACAGTCTTATTCTCTTTACGCGCTGCTACAAGTGCAGCTTCATTACAAACATTTGCAATATCCGCACCTGAGAATCCAGGTGTTTGCTTACTTAAAAGATCAAGATCCAAACTACTGTCAGTTTTGATACCCTTAAGATGAACTTGGAAGATAGCTTTACGCTCCGTTAATTCTGGTAAATCAACATAGATGATACGGTCAAAGCGCCCAGCTCTCATGAGGGCACCATCCAGTATATCCGCACGGTTAGTGGCTGCAATAATGATGACGTTTTCATTTGTTCCAAAACCATCCATTTCTGTGAGGAGTTGGTTTAATGTGTTTTCTCTTTCATCGTTGCCTCCTGAGAAATTGTTTTTCCCACGAGCACGGCCAATAGCGTCAATCTCATCTATGAAGATGATACACGGTGATTTTTCCTTTGCCTGTTTGAATAAGTCCCTCACTCTTGAGGCTCCTACGCCAACGAACATTTCAACAAAATCTGAACCAGACAAAGAAAAGAATGGAACCTTAGCCTCTCCAGCAACTGCCTTAGCAAGTAAGGTCTTACCTGTTCCTGGTGGGCCAGATAGCATTACGCCCTTTGGAATACGACCACCTAAGTCTGTATACTTCGTGGGGTTTTTGAGGAAATCAACTACTTCAAGTACCTCCTCTTTTGCCCCGGTCATACCCGCGACTTCATCAAATGTAGTTTTAACTTCTGTGTCTTTGTCGTAAACCTTGGCCTTTGATTTCCCAATATTAAAAATCTGTGATCCACCGCCTCCACCAGGTGATCCACCTCCAGACATACGTCTCATGATAAATAACCAAACACCAATCATTAGGACTAAAGGAAGTACCCAAGAAATGATGTCTCCCAAGAAGTTTTCTTGGGTTTGATAGTTTACTGCGATCGGATCTTCGCTTTTGTTGTCTTTATAGTATTCTTTAATACGATCTTCAAAAGCACTTGCGGGCATCTCAAAGACGTAGTGTGGTCCTGGATTAACAGCATCACTTAAGTTGCTGTTTTTTACCTCATTGTAGCGCTCGTTCGAAGCAAGTCTGTCTTCCTTAATAAAGACTTGTATCTTTTTTTCATTTAGGATATTAACCCTGTCAACATCGCCTAGTTGAAGAGATTCCTCAAACTCACGAAAGCTTGACGTCTTCGCACGAAAACTCATGGCACTAAAGATCTGCATACCAATGAATAGAGCGAACACTAAACCATAAATCCAGTAAAAACTAAAACCAGACTTTTTTGGTCCTCCAGGAGTTTTTTGGTTGTTTGATCCGTTATTTCGAGCAAATTGTTTTTTCAATTTGTCGATTTGATTTTCTTTTTTCTCGTCTGCCATTCCTGGTTATAGGTTTTCAATGGTTGTTATTTCTGCATCACCCCAAAGGCCTTCTAGGTCATAGAATTCGCGAATGCCCTTTTGAAAAACGTGGACAACGACGTTCACGTAATCCATAAGTACCCATTCTGCGTTTGAGCGACCTTCTACATGCCATGGTCTATCACCAACACTTTCGCGCACACTTTTGTGCACACTTTCGGCTAAAGCATTTACTTGAGTGCTGGAATTTCCCTCTGCGATAACGAAAAAGTCAGTTACAGCGGTCTCTATATTTCTAAGGTCTAAAATGGTAATATTTTCACCTTTGACATTTTGAAGTCCGTCAACGACGAACTTTGTTACGAGCTCTGAAGAAGCGTCTGGTTTTGTATGCATTAAATCTGTTCTAATTGAGTGTGTTAAATACCAAAACATATGCCATCTTAGTCCACAATACAGGATCTCGGCATAATGGCACAAAAATACCCCCTTTTTTCTTTAGAAAATGTAGACTCTACACAAGCTGAATTGAAGCGTAAACTTAGCGTTACCGGTACTTTAGCACCCTTCACCACGGTTGCGGCAAAAAGTCAAACTACTGGAAGGGGTCGTGGAGTGTCAGTTTGGCAGGATGAGCCAGGTAAATGCGCGTTGTTCTCCGTGTACGTTCCATGGATTCCAAAACTCAAAAACAGCTTCCTTGTCAATCAATGGGTATGCCACAGTCTGAGGTCAATTTTACCCAGTTCAATTGGCTTTAAATGGCCTAATGATTTGATGGTTGGAGATCGAAAATTAGGAGGAATGCTCATTGAAAATCACTGGAGTGGAGGAGATATTAAATCGTCCATTATTGGGATAGGCTTGAATGTGATGAAGCCAGAACGGTTGTTGAAAAGGGCTATTTCATTAGAGGAATTAGGCTTAGATATTGACCCTGATTCAGTGATAAAAGAGGTTCTACATTGTTTTGAATCCCAAATAGGCACGGCACAAAATCACGTATTACTTCATCGCAGATATGAAGATATGTTATGGGGTAGAGAAGTGTTCAAATCTTATCGACTTGAGAGTGGTGAGGTCATTCAGGCTAAGGTTTCAGGGATAGACCCACTTGGTCGCTTGATTTTAGAGGACGAGTCAGGTAAATTGAGGTCCTACGATATTGACGCGGTTAAATGGATAGATCCTTATCAGAATAGTTAGGGCAATTACCTTCCCCAAACAGAAGGATTTTTACGCCACTCTTTAAGCATCGCCACACTTTCGTTGGAAATAGTCCCTTGATGTGAGGCTTGTTCCAGCAAATGGTGGTAATCACTCAATGTATTCAAACGAATATTTGCCTTGTCGAAATTCTCTTGTGCTACAGGAAAATCGTAGGTGAAAATCGCCATCATTCCTAAGACTTTTGCACCTACTTCTTGCAATACATCTACCGCTTTTAATGAAGAACCTCCTGTAGATATTAAATCTTCGATCACTACAACGTTAGATCCTGGTTTTAAAAAACCTTCAATTTGATTTTGACGTCCATGACCTTTCGCTTTATCCCGAACATAGATAAATGGAACGTTCATGTATTCAGCTATTAACACCCCTATAGCGATAGCCCCTGTTGCCACACCGGCGATATAATCGGGCTTACCATAAAGCTCTTGAATCTGCTTTGCAAATTCAATTTTAAGCTCGCTTCTGATCTTAGGAAAACTCAATGTTAACCGATTGTCGCAATAAATAGGACTCTTCCAACCGCTCGCCCATGTAAAAGGATTTTCAGGTTGAAGTTTTATAGCTTTAATTTGCAATAAGCTCTCTGCTGTTTTGAGCGCGACATCTTTGTTCTGTATCATGTTACAAAATTACATCAAAGTTTTCATTAACCGTTCTGTATTGAGTCCCGTTCCGGGAGCCGATGCCTCGGATCTTATCAATAACCTTTCTACTGTTAAGGACATGAGAAAGTGGCTTAAAGACCTTCATTCGGGTAGGCTAACTGTTTCCCTGGAAATAGGGAGCGATCATTATTTTTGGACACTATTTATGTCGTTGCATACAAACATATTGGCAGGAGGTGGTTGGGTGAAGAACTCAGATGGAGAACTATTGATCATTGAACGCAATGGTAAAATTGACATGCCAAAAGGTAAACTCGAACCCAAAGAAACGATCGAAATTTGCGCGGTGCGTGAAGTGGAAGAAGAATGCCGGGTAAAGCATTGCGAAATTACAGGCCCACCAGTAAAAACATTTCACTGCTATCCTTTCAAAGGGGATTATGCATTGAAAATCACGTATTGGTATCCTATGTATACTAAATACTCTAAGAAACTCAAGCCGCAAAAGGAGGAAGGGATTACAGATGTCTATTGGGCGTCTCCTGAGCTATTATCTGATAAAATATTAGCCAAACCTATCTACAATAGCTTAGACGATGTACTCAGAAATTTTGCTGGGCTTATTTAAGGTCGTACCGTATCAGGTACGAAGTGAGAAAAATCACCATTGTGCTTATATACGTCTCTAACGATACTTGAGCTTATATAGGCGTAACGTGCATTGGTTAATAAGAACACGGTCTCAAGATTCGGTACCATTTCCCGGTTCGCTTGTGCGATTGCTTTTTCAAATTCGAAATCAGCAGGATTTCTGAGGCCTCTGAGGAGAAAACTTGCGTTTTGCTCTTTTGCGAAGTCAACGGTAAGACCTCCATAGGTAACAACAGATATCTTAGCCTCATGGCTGAAAGTTTGTTCTATCCAGTTTACTCTTTGCTCTAAAGAGAATAAATATTTTTTTGTGCTATTTGTACCGACAGCGATGCGTACTTCATCAAAAAGCGGTAGTGCACGTTGTATAATATCAACATGGCCCAGTGTGATTGGGTCAAAAGATCCAGGAAAAAGAGCTACTCTCGACATAGAGATTAAAGGTAGTGAAACGATTATTACTGATTTGAAGCCATAGCTTCCTCCGCTAATGCAGCCAACATCATACTTAATGAGCATGACCTATAAGTAACTTGTTGGGGGACTATAGACGCAGGGCTTAGACCAGGTATGCTATTCACTTCTATGACCACGGGTACATGGTCCTTGGTAATGATGAAGTCAATTCTGACAATTCCCTTTAACTCTAAGAAGTCATATACTTCAACGGAAAGCTCCTCTACTTTCCGTGTCAAATCATCGGTTAATCTCGCAGGAGTGATCTCTTCCGATTTTCCATCGTATTTAGCTTCATAGTCGAAAAACCCAGCTTCCGTAGGTACTATTTCAGTGACTGCTATGGCTTGTGTTTCAAAGCTATCAGTAGTTTTTTTCTGAATTAAATTAAATCGAGACCTAAAGACACCACACCCTACTTCAGTCCCTTGAACCCCTTCTTCAATTAAGACCTGGTGATCTTCCTTTTGAGCGGCAATGAATGCTTCTCGAATACCGGATTCATCCATTACTTTACTTACTCCAAAGCTGGAACCTGATCTGTTGGGCTTTACGAAAAGTGGGTAATTCCAGGCAGCAAACTCTTTGTTTTCAGGTATTTCTGTGATGATGCGCCCTCTTGGCACGATAAAACCAGCGCCTCTTAAAAGTCCGTTGCATTGTGATTTGTTAAAAGTAAGTGCACTTTGAAAAGTGTCGCAAGTGCTGTGTGGTATACCTAGAACTTTAAGAAAGCCTGAAATATGTCCGTCCTCTCCCGGGGCACCGTGGATGATGTTGAATACGTAATTTATATCGAGGGACTCAAAGTTCACCTTTTGGCCTTCTACAAAGAATCCTTCTCGCGAAAGAATAACGAGCATGGTTGTGTATCCTGCATCTTGAAATGCACTAAGAGCTGTCTTTCCTGACGACACACTAATGTGGTGTTCAGAAGAAATCCCTCCGGCCAATACTGCTATGGTTTTTTTTGCGTTTTCCATAAGTGTAAATGTAATGCAGAAGGTATATCGTTTTAAGGTGCGATATAAAGTATCTTTACAATATGAAACATTGGCTTCAATTCATATTTTCGCGAACGTTCGTAAAGACTGTTGCTGCTGCGATAGTAGTTTTTGCTCTGACTGTTTTTTGTAGTCTGTGGTGGCTGAAAACCACAACAGGGCACGACCAAACGGTTGAGGTTCCGAATATAAAATTAATGCCGGTACAACAGGCAATTGAAACATTGGAAAGTCTAGGCCTTATTTATGAAGTCATCGACAGTACTCATTACGTTACCGGTATTCCGAAAGGTGCAATCATAGAAAGCTATCCAAAGGAATATTCGAAGGTTAAGTGGGGTCGAAAGATTTTACTCTCGACCAATCCAGGTCGACTACCCAAGTATCCCCTCCCAAATTATAAAGATCAATTGGTGAGTTACGTCAGTAGTAAATTTGCTACAAAAGGTTTTATCATAGACAGTTTAGTCATGGTGCCTGACCTGAGCCATGACTTGGTTTTAAGAGTGCTTGACGCGAAGGGTTTGCTCACTCAAGAGCAGGTACTATATCCTACGGGCACTCACTTTGTGCTGCAGGTAAGCGCAGGTTTAGATGGGCGCTTGGTCTATTTACCGGATTTAATGGGGCTTACCTATGAGGATGCGGTTAAACAGTTGACTGCTTTTAGTTTGAATTCAGGTGCTATTATCTACACCGGGACGACCACAGATTCCATGGGTGCAGCTGTATTAAAGACTTTTCCGGAATATGAGCTGGACCTTCAAGTAGGAGCAGGAAGCTCTGTAGATCTTTGGCTTGCTTCAGATTCCATTGCCGTATCGCTTAAAACAAACTCTACAATAGACACCCTTGATGAATTTTAACAAGAGCAGGACCATCCTTGCTATGTTGCTTTGCAGTGTCTGCGCGCAAGGCCAGGTTGAGGAATTATCTTTACCATTGCAAGTAAGAATGATGGTGCCGAATTACTTAACGGAATCATTAGATACCCTTATTCCTCCATTTGTAGACGATTTCTCTTATTCTTCGGACCTACCTAATCCTGAATTATGGATGGACCGCTATGTATGGATCAATGATGAACTGCCTCTTTTTCAAAACTCAATAGGAGTGGCCACTTTTGATGGTTTAAATGAATTTGGCTTCGCATATAAAGAGAATTCCATAGGCTCAGATACTTTTGCGGATGTACTCACTTCGAATTACTTGAATTTACAGGGTTTAACGAACGTCTATCTCTCTTTTCAATACCAGTCAGCTGGTCGGGGTGAAGCGCCTTCCAGCAATGATAGTTTAGTGGTCGAGTTTTGGTCTCCAATCACGAATACGTGGTTGCAGCAGTGGGGTGCAGTGGGGTCAAGTATGTCCACTCCATTTAGGTCCGCAATTATCGCGGTTCAAGGGTCAGACTATTTGTCTAACGGTTTCAAATTTAGAATAGCCTCTTATGGTGCTCGTGCTGGCGCATACGATATTTGGAATATTGACTATGTTCAACTAGATAAGGACCGGACAAATACGGATACTATTATTACAGAGCCAACATTTGCTAGGAATCATCCATTAATTATAGGCTCTGGCGGTTTCACCAGTTGGCCTTGGTGGGTGAGCAGTTCCAGTAATGTAGCTAATATACCTACTACACTAACCTATACTTATCGACGCAATGGTACAGTTCCCTCTGGTGGTTGGAGTTTGAATTTAGGTCAATTTCGCTGGGAAGAAAACGGTAGTTTAATTCAACAGACCACTGCTGTCCCTGTAATTACAAACACCCAACATGATCAAGATCAAACCTTCGACATCACTGTTCCCGCATTAGCGCTATCTTCTATAACAGGTCCAACTTCTGTGACAACTAAGGTCTGGTTTGATGGTTCTGCTGCAGGTTATCGCTCTAACGACACTGTTAGGGGAGCATTAGAATTAGATAACTATTTAGCCTTAGATGACGGCACCGCGGACCGTGCCTACGCCGTTCAAAACATTACCGGCGGTCGAGTGGCACAGTTGTTTAGGTCAAGTGGCTTAGGCCCTGCAGATTCTCTTAAGGGTGTTAGGTTTCAATTTGTTGACGCAGGCCTGAGATACCAGAGTACTTTTAGGATAGCTGTCTGGGCTCCTGCAGACAGTGGTGATGCCCCTGGTGACATCGTTTATATGTCGGACAGTTTGTATGAACCGCATTGGGGGTACAACAGGGGAGATTGGATTCCTTATGAACTAGATTCATCTGTTGATATTTCGATTTACCCCTACGTTTGGATTGGTTATGTCTGTACATCATCGGACCCTATGTACCTTGGTCTTGATACAGAACGTATGTTGCCGCAGAGTATGCCACGATATTATGGTGATGGGTTTAACTGGTACCCCTCATTAGACCCCGGTGTAACGATGTTTCAACCATTTTTCAGATACAGTCCGGCAGAGATGGCGACCAAGGAAGATAAAAGTACATTTGTAAAAATATTTCCAAATCCATCTCATGATGGCTTTTCATTAGACCTAGATTCAGAAGAATTATTTGACTGTGTTTTAATGGACAATCAGGGCAAAACTATTGCCTCATTCCCGGCTGTAAGTCAGGAATTTTATTCATTTAATTACCTGCCGGCTGGCCTATACACGATTGTTCTTAGTACTCGAACATCTGTGTCAAGGTTCAAATGGATGAAGCTTTAATATGTTAGATTCAGAATTCCAAGAGAACGATACACCCTTCCAAGAGAGCGATAATACTGAAGAGCTCTATGTTCACCATAGTTTCGAGGCAGATCAGGGCCAGAGCCCTTTACGTGTAGATAAGTTTTTGATGAACTTCTTGCCTGATACTTCAAGGACTAGAATTCAAAAAGCGGCAGAAGCAGAAGCCATAAGAATTAACGGTAAACCCGTTAAAAGTAACCACAAGGTAAAACCTGGTGATCTTGTTGAAATGGTACTTGGTCAGCCACCTCGAGATAAGGAAATACTCCCAGAGGATATGGAACTTGATATTATTCATAGGGATGAACACGTCATCGTTATTAATAAGAAAGCCGGTTTAGTTTGTCATCCAGGACATGGGAATTACACAGGAACGCTGGTGAATGGTCTGGCTTTTCTTGCGGAAAATCTTCCTATTGGAAAACAGGGTGAGGAGCGTCCGGGACTGGTCCACCGATTAGATAAGAATACGTCAGGAGTGATGGTCGCTGCGGCATCAGAACTGGGTATGACCCATCTTGCAAAGCAGTTTTACGACAGGAGCACCTCTAGAGAATATATCGCGATTGTTTGGGGTGATGTGAAGGAAGAAGAGGGTACAATCACAGGGAATATTGGACGGAGTTTAAGAGATAGACTGCAAATGGCGGTTTTCGAAGATGAATCTGAGGGTAAACATGCGGTGACGCATTATAAGGTTGTTCAAAGATTTGGGTACGTTACTGTAGTGAGTTGTAAGCTTGAGACCGGTCGTACGCACCAAATCCGTGTTCATATGAAGCATTTAGGTCATCCATTGTTCAATGACGAACGTTATGGAGGAGATAAAATCCTAAAGGGTACTTCTTTTAGCAAATACAAACAATTTATTTTCAATTGTTTTAAAGCATGTCCGAGACATTCGCTTCACGCACAAAGTTTAGGTTTTGTTCATCCTTCTAGCGGTGAAAACATGGTCTTTCAGAAAGAGCTACCAGAAGACATGCAAGAAGTGATTCGTAAATTTGAAATATACACAAGCGCGTCGCTAAAGAATAGATAGGATGAAGAAGATGGGTTTTACATTAATGTGTGCGTTGCTTTTAGCTATAGGTTGTAGACCTGTAGATCCAAAGCATGAGGTTACGACATTAGTGTTAGAATACCCAGCTCATTTTCCGGAACCCACATTGCCTTTAGACAATGAGCTGACTGAGGAAGGGGTACTTCTTGGAAGGCATTTGTTTTATGACGTTAGGTTATCTGGCGACAACACGCAAAATTGTAATAGTTGCCACCGGCAAGAAAGTAATTTCGCAGAGCCTACTCCTTACAGCACAGGTATTGACGGTATTGACGGAAATATAAATGCCATGGTGCTTTCAAATCTCGCTTGGCAAGATTTCTTCTTTTGGGACGGAAGGGATGGCAGCTTAGAGGACCAAGTAAAGGAGCCCATCGTCAATCCTATTGAGATGCATTCGCAATGGCCCGATGTGATTGACAAAATTGAGCAGGACCTGACCTATAACGAGCTATTTTCAAAAGCTTTTGGCACAACTGAAGTATCAAAAGAAAAGGTAGCAAAAGCCTTGTCTCAATTTATAAGAACACTTGTAACAGGGACCTCTTCATTAGACTCTTATATTGAAGGCAGTTATAGCTTTACTTCTAGCGAGCAAAAGGGATTTGATTTATTTAATGGCGAACAGGGTGATTGTTTTCATTGCCATGGCCTAGCAACCACAGGATATCAAATGGGTGCCTTTGGTTTGTTACAATTCTCAAATAACGGTCTGGATAGTATCTATCAGACTGGGGACGGAAGGGAAGCAGTTACTGGATCCGCTTTTGATCGAGGGAAATTTAAAATACCTTCTTTACGTAACATAGAATACAGTTTCCCTTACATGCATGATGGTAGGTTTCAAACCTTAGCTGAGGTCGTAGATTTTTATAATATGGGAGGACATCTCTCTGCTACGATAGATCCTAATATGAAGGCTGCAGGTTCTGGACGAAATTGGTCAGAGGTGGAGAAAAAAGGTCTTATAGACTTTATGAAAACATTTTCGGATCCAACCTTCCTGATGGATACATCATTTTCAAGCCCTTGGTAATGAGAGAGTTACACAAGTTTGACACCGTTCTAGAGACCGTTAATCCTATACGTGGTAATTACCGGTGTGTGGTTTTTGAAAAATCTATCGTTGATTCATTTCCACAAGGGCGTAAGACTAGGATTATCCTCAAGTTAGATGGTTGCATAGATGTTCAATGTGGCATTCAGCCTTATGAAGATGGTAGATATTTTTCTATGATTGGTAGGTCAAAATTAGAGGGCTATAGCTACGAAATGGGTCAGACGATCTCGGTGGTTGTTTACCAGGATCCAAACACATTAGGAATTTCTTTACCGGAGGTTTTGTCGACCTTACTTAAGCAAGATGATGTTATGAAGCAGGTTTGGGATAAGCTGTCTGACGGTAGAAAAAGAACATTATGTCACAAACTATTGCGTATTAATAACAATGATAATCAAGTAGATATGGCTTCTGACTTCCTTAATATGGAACGAGAAAAACTACTCGAAAAGGGAAAATGGTAAATAATGGCATGGCCTTTGAATAGTACATATCAAGGTTTGTTACCTTCATTCTACCTTATTAAATCTAATATAATATGAAAACTAATTTTCTCTTTGTAGTTGTCGCATCAGCCAGTATTCTCTTCTCGAGCTGTGGTTCGAAGATTAAAGTTCCAAAAGGCGAGACTGAAATGGTATTGCCCTGTTCCGGGTTTAAGAGTGATAAAAAGACTTTCCGTGTCTATAGTTTTGGTGAAAGTGCAGATATGAACGTCGCTAAGAAGAAAGCTCTGAGTAACGCTAAGACAGAACTTGCTGGTATGGTAAACTCTACGATGAAAGTGGTAGCAGATAATTATGTCAAGAGCATGGAAGTCAATAATATTGAAGAAGTACTCGAAAGATTTGAAGAAAATTCGCGAATGGTCATTAACCAACGTTTAAGTGGTGTTGTGGTGGCTTGCGATCGCGTAACACAAGTTGCGGCGACAAATAAGTTCAAGTACTACATCGCCATTGAGTTGGATGGTGATAAAATTGTAAAGGACTACTACAAGGCATTATCAAAGAATGATAAACTCATGGTAGACTATAATTACGAAAAGTTTAAAGAGACTTTTGAAAAGGAAATGCAAAACCAGTAACCTATTGGTAAGCTTTTTCAAGTTGCAACCCTATCGCATCCCAGGTATAGTTTTCGAACCATGCTTGGGATTTTTGTTGTTGACTAGGTCCATACAACAGGTTATTGGAAATGGTTTTCAGGGTGCTTTCTTCATTTGTGAAATCACAAAGCTGTGAAATGTCGGCTAGCGTTTCATGCATATCAGGAACATCATTAGCAATAACATTAAGACCTAGCGCTGCTGCCTCCCATGCGACAATAGAATAGGTTTCGAAGAATGAAGGCACAATCAAAAGACGGTGAGCTTGCATTAGTTTTAGGACATTCTTTCGACTTTGGTGGGGAATAAAATTAACATGATCACCAGCAAATTCTGTGCATTGTTTATAATAGTTAGGCTGGTTGGCATTAGCGTCGCCTACTACGGTCAAGGGCAAATTGTGTTTGGTCGCCCACTGAATCACTTGGAGTTGATTCTTGAGGTATTCTATTCGTCCAACCAATAGAATACCCTGATTTGGCTCTGCATCTTGATCATTGAAAATGAACGAGTCGTCTAGACCCAATGGAATCAATTGGTGCTTGTCTATAACTGAGTTATCTAAATTAGTGGACCACTGCAATATTCGCGTTAGCTCGCTCCTAGATGAGGTGATAACGACATTGGATTGATTTAATACCCTTTGCATACTGCGTTTTTGCCCTAGACGTAAATAGTCGAAACAGGGCCACTTGTCGCTTCCGTTTAAGGCGCGAGTGATGGTCTTTAAAAATTCTATGCGATGGCTACCCAATAGTCTAAATAGTCGTGGGTAGCGAATTTTATCGGCCATGCTATAATCTACATAGACGGTGCTAATTATTTTTTTACCTGGGAACTTCTTGAAATAGTAAAGCACGTCCGAGGGACGGCCTAAATTAAAAAAATGTAATACGTCAAGATCTCTCGGCAAAGCCATTCCTGAGGTTATAATGGAACAAGTATGACCTAGTCGCTTTAATGCGGCGGCAGATTGCTTTACCTGAACGGTGTCTCCACCGGGTTGGCTGTGCAATGTTTTGCGAGCGAGTAGACCGATGTTCATTATTCCACAATCATGTTATGTTGGTCTAAAATATCCAGTACATCATCTAGTGATATGTCATCTGAAAACGTGAGTGGTTTGTTCGGTAGCGCTATGTCGACTGACCAATTCTCTTCTCCCATTAACGCGTTCAAATCAGATGAAACTTTAGCAATACAATTGTTGCAGTTGATCTTTGAGTTTATAGTCATTTCATGCGTTGTTTTAATAATAAAGAATTACCCACCACTCCCAGCGAACTCAAGCTCATTGCTATACTTGCCATCATTGGGGTGAGGCTTATCCCAAATGTAGGATAGAGCACTCCAGCTGCCAAAGGTATAGCAATGATGTTGTAACCAAATGCCCAGAATAAATTGCCATAAATAGTGGTCATGGTACTCTTGCTTAAACGGAAATAATCGTTGAGTTGAATCAATCCTTCACGACTTAATACAACATCTGCATTTTCTTGTGCAGCAGCTGTAGCATGAGCAAGGCTAACTCCAACAGCCGCCTTTTGAAGAGCTACGGTATCATTAATACCATCACCAATAAATAGGGTAGGACCATCTTCTTGGTAAGATTGCACGACAGTCGCTTTTTCTAGAGGCAGCATCTCACCATGGTATTTTTTAATACCAAGTTCGAATGCAATTTTTGCCACGGCTTGAGAACTGTCTCCAGAAAGAATGACTGGTTCTATGTTTTTATCTTTGAGTTGTTGTATGAATTGTTTTGATTCTGGGCGTACCACATCCTCAAAGTTGATGGAAGCAATTACGCCGATGTCGCTGAATAGCAGGGAAGTGGTAGTCTGTACTGCTGGCCATAAACCGCCAGTAACTTCACTGTACCACTTTGGTGATCCTAAGTAGACAAGCTTGCCGTCAAACTTCCCTTGAATCCCTTTGCCAGGAGTGGCTTTAAATCTATTGACCTTACTTGATTGAAAATTGCCACCTAAATAATCATGTAATGCACTATTTAATGGGTGGTTGCCTTTTGAGTTTAATGCAGTTAAAAGCTCAATGTTGCGGGCTGTTGTCCAGTGTACATTTTTAACAATAGGCCTACCTATAGTTAGAGTTCCTGTTTTATCTAACAGGGCATATTTAACAGAGGAAGCATACTGCAGAGCGGCGGCTTTCTTGATGATGATTCCTATATCAGCGCCTGCGCCATTCGCTGCAATGACGGCCAATGGCGTAGCAAGACCCAGGGCGCATGGACAGGCAATGACAAGAACATTAATAGTGAAAACAAGTGCCTGAGGCTCATCGTTAATCATCCAAATTAGCCCAACAACAAGGCTTAATACAATAATAGATGGAACAAATACTTTAGAGATGTTTTGCGTTAAGGATTCTATAGGTGCTTCGGAGGACTGTCCTTGTGCAATGGTCTCAATCAAAGATCCTATGGCTGATGTACTCCCCGTTTTCTCTACTGAAATGGTTAGGGAACCTTCACCATTTAAGGTTCCTGCCCAAACGGTATCTTTTGCTTTCTTATTGACGGGTATGGGCTCTCCGGTAAAGGTGCTTTCGTCTATGGTGCTTACTCCGTCTATTACAATACCATCTACGGGAATAAGTTCACCAGCTTTGATCAGCACAGCATCACCTACTTCCAGTGCATCAACATGTACTTTTTTCAGCTCATCTTCAGTGACTTTCCATGCATATTGTGGTTGAAGCGCTATCAATTCTAATAAGGCTCTGCCATTTTGAAATTTCCCCCGCTCTTCTACAAATTTTCCGACGAGTATAAAGAAAACGATGAGCCCTGCGCTCTCAAAATAACTCTCGTCTCCTTCTGAAATTAAGATGTTATAAACGGACAGTAGGAATGCACTAATAGAACCCAGGCTAACTAGGGTATCCATGTTGGTAGCACCAGATTTCAGAAGTTTCCATGCTTTTTTATGAATGCGCCTGCCGAAATAAAAAGAAAGGACTACTGCTAAAACCGCTTGAATTATAACACTCCATAAATGCTCCATATGAAGCATTCCTAACACGAAAAGAGGTAGGGCAAAAAGGGTAGAGAAAATCAACTCCCATTTTAAACTTCTCAGCTTGGTACGCGCGAACTCTACTTTTTTAGTTGGCGAAATATATTCACGCTCGAGGGTATATCCCGCATTTTTTAAATTCTCTTCAAGCAATTGAGTATCGAGCACGCTCTTATCTACGGTAGCTTTAAACAGACCATTGGCATAGCGTACTTGGACATTTGAAATCCCTTTGTGTCCCAGAGCGATTCTAGATGCGCTATGCGCACAGCCACTGCAGGTCATCCCCGAAATTGTCCAATTTACTTGCGTTTTTGACATAGTTTAAAGATACGTCAACAACTTGGATGTCTTATATTTGAGCACCGTATTCCTAACGACCTTTATATGAATCCACTCATTGAATTTCAGCCAACTGTTCACCAGTCTCTTCCTTTTCATTTGATTCTTCCAGAACATTTTATGCCAGCAGCTATCCATTGGATAGAAGTGAGCAGAAATCGTCATTCCGATATTGTTGCGAACCCGAAGGAACCCACCTTTGCGAATACATTAGTAGAATTAGAATTCGCAAGTAGGGAATTAGATATTGTAAGCAGTTGCTTTTATAATTTAAATAGTGCTGAAACGAATGCAGAGATTCAATCTATTGCGCGTGAACTAAGTCCATTGTTAACTGAATTCAGTAATGAAACCGTATTAAATGAGTCCCTGTTTTTAAAAATTAAACAGGTTTGGGATTACAGGGCAGCGGAGAGCCTTACTTCTGAGCAATTGAGATTACTACAAGAAACCTATGAAGGTTATGTTAGAAATGGCGCTCTATTGCAAGGCAAGGACAGAGAGTCACTGAAAGAACTCAGTGCTACACTCAGTAAAACTTCATTGGCCTTTGGAGAGAATGTTCTTAAGGAGACTCAAATCTTTGAGTTCTACACGGAGAAAAAATCCGATTTGGAAGGGTTACCTGATGATGTGATCGAGCAAGCGGAACTACTGGCACGTGAGAAGAGTAGAATAGGTTATGTACTGGATCTAGACATGCCCACCTATATCAGTGTTTTGAAGTATGCAGAACGTGAAGAGCTTCGTGAAATATTTTACCGCGCTTATGCAACACGTGGCGCAAAACCTAATGAATACAATAACCAGGAAATCGTATCTACCATTGTTAATGAGCGTTTAGCAAAGGCTAAATTACTGGGCTTTAATTCTCATGCTGAGCTGACTTTAAGTAAGCGAATGGCTCAGAAACCTGAAACTGTACTTAGATTTCTAGACGACTTAAAGAAACTCGCTAAGCCAGCCGCTGAAAGAGAGATTAATGATGTTTCGAATTTTGCCTTAAAAAATGGCGCACACCTTCCAATCAAGCCGTGGGACTTTTCCTTTTGGGCAGAGAAGCTTAAGAAGGTCATCCTTGATCTAGATGATGCGTTACTAAAGCCGTATTTTAAACTAGAAAACGTCTTAGATGGAGCTTTCCAGGTAGCTCATAAGTTGTTTGGACTGAGCTTCGTTCAAAATATTGACATCAGCGTTTACCATGATGATGTGGATGCTTATGAGGTTTTTGATGATAAGGGTAATTTTGTAAGTGTCTTTTATGCTGATTTTTTTCCAAGAACAGGGAAACGTGCAGGTGCATGGATGACAAGTTATAGAAACATGTTCGTCTTTCAAGAGCAAGCGTTTAGACCTCATATAAGTATCGTCTGTAATTTCACGAAGCCGACGTCAACCACACCTTCTCTATTGACCTTTAACGAGGTCACGACATTATTTCATGAGTTTGGACATGCCCTGCATGGCATGATGGCACAGGGTACTTATCCATCTTTAACAGGTACAAATGTATATTGGGATTTTGTTGAGCTTCCTTCACAGATCCTAGAGAATTGGTGTTATCAACCTGAATCCTTAAAACTATTCGCGAGACATTATTTGACTGGTGAAATGTTACCAGAAGAGTACATTGATAGAATAAAATCAAGCCAGCAATTTCTGGAGGCATACATGACCCTTAGACAGCTAAATTTCGGCTATTTAGATATGGCTTGGCATAATGCCACGATTCCGTTTTCTGGCAGTATTGCGGAGTTTGAACGGTCCGCTACAGCTGATACACAGTTGTTTGATCCGGTAGAAGGCATTATTTCTTCGACCGCTTTTAGCCATATTTTTCAGGGTGGATATTCCGCCGGTTATTACAGCTATAAATGGGCTGAGGTTTTGGATGCAGACGCCTTTGAGAGATTTGAGCAAGAAGGTATATTCAATGAAGTAGTGGCAGAAGATTTTGCGAAGATACTTTCAAGCGGAGGCACAATACCTCCGGATAAGCTCTTTGAAACCTTTAGAGGTAGAGCACCTAAAGTAGACGCACTGTTAAGACGGGCAGGTATAGCTAATTAATTACAAGTCTTCGGGATGGGTTTCCTGTAATTTCTTGGTCCTGTTCTGAAATCTGTAGTATAGAGCTATGGATGCTAAAACTAGTCCTGTGGCTAACCCTATCCACACCCCCAATGCACCATATCCAGCACTGACGCCTAAGTAATACCCCATCGGGACTGCAATGACCCAATAGCTAAAGAAAGCTATAACAGTGGGTATGTTAACATCCTTGATTCCACGTAGTACCCCCAAAGCTGTTGCCTGAAATCCATCGGGCAGTTGGAATAAACCTGCGGCTACTATTAAGACAGTGGTGTATTGAAGAACCTCAGGATCTGAACTATAGAACTCAGGTAATATGTTTCGTAGTAATAGGAGCAAAGCCATGGTAATAATCATCAGAAAGAACGTCAAGTGAAAAATACTCTGACCAGCAAGACGCAACATAGGGATGTTCTTTTGACCCAATTGGTTCCCCATTCTAATGGTTCCTGCAGCACCTAATCCAGTGACCATCATATAACTTACTGAAGCGATATTTAAAGCGATTTGGTGTGCGGCTTGTTGTACAGGGCCGATCATACCTACGATAACACCACTCATGGCAAAAGCTCCAGCTTCAAAAACATACTGTAGCCCACTAGGTACACCGATTTTCAAAATCTCTCTAATACATTTCCACTCTATTTTCACTGTTCTCCAGTGTCCCCAGTATTCCGTAAACTTCTCTTGTTTACGAATGTATAGGACCATTACCGCCAGCATCAAAAAGCGTGTACTTAATGTACTCACTGCAGCGCCTAATAGACCTAGTTCAGGAAAGGGTCCCCAACCTGTAATCAGGGGGTAATTCAATAGAATATTAATAATGTTAGCTCCTAAACTAACCTTCATGGCAGCTTTGGTGTCACTAAGGCCCTCTGCGAATTGCTTAAAGGCAAAAAAGCTCATCATGGGTATAATGGAAAACCCTACAAGATTTATATACGGTAGGGAAGCTTCAACTACTCTTGGATCCTGTCCTAGTAAATGAGCACCTTTTGCGAATAAAGCTATAGCGCCATAGATAATTAGTCCTAGGATGCTATTGAGTACTAGGCCGTTTTTAAAATACCTCGTAGCGGATTTTGAATCACCTGCGCCATCAGCAGCAGCGACAAGAGGAGTAAGTCCAAAGGCTACTCCCATTGCGAAAACCATGGGAATTATGATAATAGAAACAGCGAATGAAGTGGCGGCTAAAGGGATGGTTCCCAGAAACTTACCGACCATTATAGAATCAGCTACGCTCACCATGATCTGCCCCAGTGAACCTATAACAACGGGGTAGGCGAGGTTCATGCTAATCTTATACTGGTTGCTATATGTGCTCCAGCGGTATGCCATTCTAGATATTGTAACGATCTACTTCACGGATATAGAAAGCTTCCGCTTCATCAATCAAACCTTCGAGAGTTTTGGTAAGGTCGCCCTCGTCTTCATCACTGATGTCATCCATCCACTTCACCTCATCGTTCTCAAGATTTAGAATGAAAGATGGGAATTCAGTGTGAACAATGTAAATGGCATCTGGTAAATCCGTGTTGTCAGCAACCAAGAATTTCGGAAAATTCATAATCTAGTATTTGCAGCAAAAGTACGCTTATTTCCTTGCGAATTTAATTACGGATGACTTAGTAATTGGGTCACCACTTAATATATGGAGACGTTCAATCACATTTCTGAATTCACGAATGTTTCCTGTCCAATTATAGTCTTGCAATGCCTTGAGGGCATCAGCATTAATGTCCCTTTTCTTCACGCCATAGTCCGTGGCAACTTGCTGAAGGAAATGGCTTGCCAGTAATGGAATATCATCTTTCCGGTCATTAAGTCCAGGTACTTCAATCAAAATCACACTAAGACGATGGTAAAGATCTTCTCTAAACCGTCCCTCCGCAATCTCATTCTGCAGGTCTTTATTAGTAGCTGCTAATACACGCACATCTACTTTGACACTTCTTTCTCCTCCAACAGGAGTTATTTTGTGTTCTTGAAGTGCACGAAGTACTTTTGCCTGAGCACTCAAGCTCATGTCGCCAATTTCATCTAGAAATAAACTACCAGAATGTGCCAATTCGAATTTTCCTTTTCGATCTTTTTGTGCACCTGTAAAGGCCCCTTTTTTATGGCCAAATAACTCACTTTCTATCAGTTCGGCTGGTATTGCAGCACAGTTGACTTCAATCATAGGTGATTTTGATCGCTCACTGTGTTCGTGAATTTGATGAGCGACGAGCTCTTTCCCAGATCCATTAGGGCCGGTGATTAAAACCCTCGCTTCAGAAGGAGCTACTTTCGAAATCATATCTCGCAGCTCATCCATAACTGCACTCTCACCAATCATGGTATATTTCTTACTCACTTTCTTTTTCAGGGTTTTAACTTCCTGTACAAGATGTTTGTGGTCTAACGCATGACGAACAGTGCTAAGTAATCTATTAAGGTCTGGTGGTTTTGGTAAGTAATCAAATGCACCTTTCTTAAGACAGTCCACAGCGGTGTTGATGTCACCATGGCCGCTAATCATAATAACAGGGACTTCCGCGTTCACGCTCATCATATGTTCAAGAACTTCTATGCCATCGACATAAGGCATCTTAATATCGCAGAAAACAAGATCCCAATGACCCTCCCCAAACATGGTGATGGCAGATTTTCCATCTGTAGCTTCATGAATATCATGATACTGATCTTCCTCTAAGAGTATTTTTTTCAATACACGACGTATACCTTCTTCGTCTTCAATTAAAAGTATTTTGCTCATACTTAGTGGATTTTAAAACTGAGGATTTGACGGAGTGTCGGTCTCAGAGGATCGAACTTCCCCAGCACCAACTATTCCGTCTCCAAACTGTGTTACGCGCTCGGGACCGTGCCATACGGTACGTTGAGGGAACGGAATTATGATTTTCTCAGTTCTGAATTGTTTGTCTATTTCGAATCGAATCTCACTTTTTATTTTTTCCACAAAAAATAGATTTCTTGTGTAAAAATTGAGTTCAAAAATTAACGCACTGTCGCCGAAGTCCTTGAGTATTACGAGTGGCTCCTGAATAGGGTCAGACTCTGGATGTTCTAGTGCAATCGTTTTTAGAATATGAGCAACGCGTTCGGTATCGCTTCCAAAGGCTACGCTGACATTTATAGCAAATCTAGTGGTCTCTTCACTGTGCGTTAGATTAATGACCACTTCATTAGTCAGTTTTGAATTTGGGACAATGATTAAAATGTCATCTCTTGTTCTTACTGTGGTTGTACGAAGTCCAACTGCTTCGACTTTGCCTATCTGGTCTTGCATCTGAATAATATCACCAACAGTAAGTGTACGCTCCATAAGAATGATGACCCCCGAACTTAAATCCTTAAAGGCATCTTGTAACCCCAATCCTAAACCTACAAATAAGGCGGTGGACGCCGCTAATAATGCTGTCACCTTGACTCCAATTGTCTCTAAGGCAATCACAATGACTACGGTATATATGAGGTATTTAGAAATCTGTATGATGGTGTATTTTCGCCCTTCATCATAGGTGTTGCCCGATTTATTGCGCAAGAATACTCGTGTTAGGGCCCAAAACCCATATTTTGCTCCGGCGAATAATAGGATTACTTGAATTAGGCTCTTCACAGAAAGTCTAAAGAAATCATTCCCCCACAGTTTAAAACTGAGCATTTCAGTTATAAAACCCCAAATACTATTTAATACTTCAGCCATTTATATAATTCTTTCCAAGTTACTTTTTTGCCATACATCAGTATGCCTACACGATAAATTTTGCTTGCGATACCTACTACTGCAAAGAATGATGCAACGAGTATGGCTCCGCTTAGAGCGACTTCCCAAAGCGGAATACCAAAGGGCAATCTTATCATCATGGTGATAGGTGAAGTTAATGGAATCATACTCATCCAAAATGCCAATTGACCATTGGGCTCCTGAATCACGTTCATCGCCGTTATGATGGCAATAATCATGGGAGCAGTGACAGGGAGCATGAATTGCTGAGAGTCGGCTTCTTGATCAATAGCAGATCCCAATGCCGCAAAAAGTGCACTGTACAGGAAATATCCTCCGAAGAAGTAGAAGACAAACCCGCCAAGCACTAAAGGGAAGTTAATGCTACTCACCATGTCGAATATACCTGTAGTTTCTAAGACACTTAAGTCAGCGCCATTAGGCCCAGATATGACCTGTTGCGCAAATATTTCCGGATATACAAATTGACTTACGACCACGTATATTAATGAAGAAAGAATGATCCAAATTAAGAATTGGACGACACCGACTAAACCTATCCCTAAAATTTTACCAAGCATCAGCTGGTATGGACGAACACTCGAAATAATCACTTCGACTATTCTGCTGGTCTTTTCTTCGATTACCCCTCTCATAACTTGTACTGAATAGAAGAAGATGAAAAAGTAAATCATCATTCCGGCAATATATCCTAAACCCATTTTTAATGGAGTGGCACTGGTTTCATCCTGGCCATCTTCTTCGCCGAGTGTGAAACTTTTGATGTTTACCTGGGTTTTAGCTTGGTTAACCACTTCTGGATCAACACCTTGTTTTAGTAGTTTTTGTCGATTTATTTTGTCTTCTATTCGATTCTCAATAAACCCCTGGAGCTCCATCCCTATGTCTTCTTTGCCATAGAGTAGAATATTACGTTTGATGAAGTCAGGATCCCAACCTTCCCCAGCGGGGATATATAACAGTGCATCCTTGTCAGAATCTCTGAGGTAATCCTTGGCCAATGCTAAGTCGAATTCCTTGGGATTTAAATAATCTAAAGCGAATTGGTCGTTACCAACCTCAGGGAGTAACAAAGCAGGCTCATCTAGAACGACGATGTTCTTATGATCCGCAGGCAAGCTAGCGAGTACCCCAGGGACAATCATTAAAGCTGCAAAAAGTACGGGTGCAATGATGGTAATCACCAAGAACGTCTTTTTCCTAACCCTTGTAATAAACTCTCTTTCAATAATTAATAAGATGGGGCTTCTCATAATGAATGCTGCTTAGGTCCGTTCTGTACGATGTCTATAAATATATCACTGACCGTTGGAAGAACTTCTTCAAATGCAATCAATTGTCCTTTTTCAACTAAGTCAATCATAAGATTTTTAGGATAATCGTCCAGCTTCAACACGGTTTGATACCCGGTATGGCTTTCGCCTTGAGAGACCACAGTATTTTTTTCGAAATCAAATGGAACTGTTGTCGTAAATGAATAGGTCCCGTCTTTATATCGTTTTCTAATCTCTAACAAAGGTCCTTCAACCATAACGGCTCCATTATTGATCAAACCAATGTGATCACAAATCTCTTCAACACTTTCCATGCGGTGGGTAGAAAATATTACGGTAGCTCCTTCGCTGTTGAGTCGTTTAATTTCATTTTTTATCAAGTTGGTATTGATTGGGTCAAAGCCTGTAAAAGGTTCATCAAAAATCAGTAATTCGGGCTCATGAAGAACGGTAGTGACGAACTGTACTTTTTGAGCCATTCCTTTACTTAAATCTTCCACCTTCTTGTCCCAAAAAGAACGCATATCTAATCGATCAAACCACATGCGAGCGCGTTCTTTGGCCTGAGCTGTTGTCAAGCCCTTTAGCTTAGCGAGATAAAGTACTTGTTCGCCAACTTTCATTTTTTTATAAAGCCCGCGCTCTTCTGGTAAGTAGCCAATACTAGAAATATCCTTTATTTGAAGTGGCCTGTTGTCAAATAGAATTTCGCCGCTATCGGGTGCATTAATTTGATTCATGATCCTGATAAAAGATGTTTTACCTGCCCCGTTTGGACCAAGAAGACCATAAATACTTCCTTTTGGAATATTTAGGTTGACCCCTCCTAATGCTATTTTTTCACCATAATGCTTGGTGACTTCTTTTGCTGTAATCATGGCGTATAAATTATAACGGGTAAACGCTATTTGACTTAGGTGTAAAAAAAACTCCCGTACATTGAATGACGGGAGTTAGAAGATATGCAATTGTCTCCTAAGAGAACATCTCTTTTACCCGATCAAAGAAACCTTTATCGGATTTCCCCGGATTCGGTAAAAAATTGTCACTGTCTTTTAGCGCTTCAATGGTCTTTTTTTCTTCAGAACTTAAAGTTTTCGGTACCCATACGTTAATGTGAATGAGTTGGTCACCGCGACCATAACCTTGAATACTAGGAAGCCCCTTGTTTTTGAGTCTAAGGATTTTACCTGGTTGCGTACCGTTATCAATAGTGATTTTAACAGTTCCGTTGACTGTAGGAATCTCAACGGATGTTCCAAGAGTAGCTTCTGGAAAACTAAGATTGAGCTCGTAGTGAAGATTTTCACCATCTCTTGTGAGGTTGTCGTGTTCTATTTCTTCAATAAGAACAATTAAATCTCCCGGGACCCCACCAAGGGCGTCATTCCCTTTACCTCCGACTCTGAGTTGCATTCCGTCTTGTACGCCTGCCGGTATTTTCACACTGACTACTTCCTCCTTACGTTCTAGTCCATCATTGCCTACGCCATTTGGCTTTTCATCCACAGATTTTCCTGCTCCATTACAAGAATTACAGGTGGCCGCAGTACGCATTTGACCTAAAATGGTGTTAGTTACTTGCTGTACTTGACCTGCTCCGTTACAAGTAGAACATGTTTTGAACGTAACACCATCCGCTACTTTCGCTCTACGGATTTTAATTTTTTTCTCAACGCCTTCAGCAATTTCTTCTAAGGTGAGTTTTACCTTGATACGTAGATTGGATCCTTTGACTTGACGAGCACGACCACCTCCTCCTCCAAAACCTCCAAAGCCACCGCTAGATTGACCTCCACCGAAGATATCACCGAACATGTCGAAGATGTCATTCATGTTGCCTCCAAAACCAGCACCGCCTCCGCCACCAGCACCAGCACCGAATGCCGAATGACCAAACTGGTCATACTTACTCCTCTTCTCCTCGTTGCCCAATGCATCATAAGCTTCAGCAGCTTCTTTGAATTTATCTTCAGCAGCTTGGTTGTCTGGATTGCGGTCTGGATGAAACTTTAAAGCCACTTTGCGGTAGGCTTTTTTAATTTCATCTTGACTTGATTGTTTGCTTACCCCAAGGATATCGTAATAATCACGTTTTGCCATCTTATGCTTCTTTACCTACGACTACCTTAGAGTATCGTAAAACCTTTTCGCCAATTTTATAACCTTTTTCCACCTCATCCATCACTTTACCCGCCATGTCCGGGGTAGGCGCGGGGATTTGCGTAATAGCTTCCATTTCCTCCACATTAAACGCTTTACCAATGGAACTCTCCATGGCAATAAGCCCCTTATTTTTCAAAGTGTCGGTTAACTTATGCTGGATCAACTTCATACCCTCTAAAACAAGTATGTTCTCTTCCGTTTCTTCCGTATTTTTAAGTGCTCTGTCAAAATCATCCAATATTGTCAGTAAAGCGGCTAATGTGTCTTTGTTTGCACTCTCCATAAGTTCAAGACGCTCTTTAGCTGACCTGCGACGGAAATTTTCAAACTCAGCATACAGCCTTAAATTCTGATCTTTCAAATCCTTTACTTCCTCTTCAAGTTTAAGAACAGGATCAATAGTAGTTTCTTGATTCTCAGTATTCACTGAGTTTTCTTCAACATGGACCTCTTGTGAATCGATGTTCGTGTCGTCACGTAATTCATCGTTTGAGGGCAATTCTTTTTCTGACATTGTGTATGGATTTCCTTTATTCTAAATAGTTAAAAGCAAATTACTAGCCAACGCTAGTCGCGCTGACAAGCTGTCAGCGCGCGCGAAAAAACCGACCATAAAAAAGGCGACAGCTTTAGCCATCGCCTTTCTTTAACATTAAAGTGGATTAACTATCGTTTTAGGGCGGTAAGCGTATTTGCCAGTGCTTTACCTCGCAGGTTTTTTTTGATAATAATCCCTGCGCCATCGATAAGAAATGTTGCGGGAATGCTATTTACTTTATAAGTCTGGGCCGCTGCGTTTCTCCAGTATTGAAGATCTGATACATGGTTTTCCCAAACTAATCCGTCTTGTTCAATTCCTTTTTTCCACGCAGCTTTGTTCTGGTCTAAACTAACAGAAAAGACTTCAAACCCATCTCCATTCTTAAATGCAGAATTCTTAAATGTATTATAGGTACGAACAACATTAGGGTTTTCCATACGACACGGTCTACACCATGAGGCCCAGAAATCTATAAGCACTACTTTACCTTTGAGGTCGGAGAGATTTATTACGTTTCCTTGTGGATCGCGCATACTAATTTCAGGTGCCTTATCACCTACACCTAGACTTGCTATTTGGTTTAACGTGTAGACCTCAGGTCTAGCCTCTTCATATACATTTTGTGAGGAGCTAAGCGCAATGCTCAATGTGAGAAAGCAAGCGGAGGCTAATGTGGTTCTAATGATTTTCATAATATATGTGGTTATTCAGTATTTCTATAATCTAATAATATCAGCACCAATTGCTTGTAATCGACCATCTATGTTTTCATAACCCCTGTCAATTTGATTGATGTTATGAATGGTCGAAGTTCCCTCCGCGCTGAGTGCAGCGATCAGTAAGCTTACTCCGGCGCGAATATCAGGCGAAGTCATTGTAGTGGCCCTCAGCGGACTTTGCTTATCAAGTCCAATAACTGTGGCTCTGTGAGGGTCGCACAATATGATCTGCGCACCCATGTCAATAAGCTTGTCGGTAAAGAATAATCTACTTTCAAACATTTTCTGATGGATTAACACAGATCCTCTGGCTTGGGTAGCAGTAACGAGGATAATACTGAGAAGGTCAGGTGTGAAACCTGGCCAAGGTGCATCAGATATGGTCATGATTGAACCGTCAATAAAACTTTCTATTTCATAATGATCATGGGCCGGAACAAATAAATCATCACCTCGCAATTCCGTGTGAATCCCTAATTTTCTGAACACAGTGGGTATTATACCAAGGTTTGGGTAGCTAACGTCTTTTATGGTGATTTCAGATCCAGTCATAGCGGCTAAACCAATCCATGACCCTATCTCTATCATATCCGGTAAAATCCGATGTGAGGTTCCGCCTAATTCGGTGACACCTTGAATATGTAGCATATTAGATCCTATGCCGTCAATTTTTGCGCCCATTCGAACGAGCATTTTACATAATTGCTGTAGATAAGGCTCGCAGGCGGCGTTGTAAATGGTTGTTTTCCCCTTAGCCATAACTGCTGCCATGACAACATTTGCGGTACCCGTCACAGATGCTTCATCGAGTAGCATATATGCTCCTTTTAATTCTGAGGCATCAATACTATAGAAATTGTCTTTGGAATCGTAATTGAACTTTGCACCTAATTTTTGAAATCCTAAAAAGTGAGTATCTAGTCTTCTCCGGCCAATTTTGTCTCCACCTGGCTTTGGCATAAAGGCTTTGCCAAAGCGTGCTAATAGGGGCCCAATAATCATTACTGATCCTCGAAGACTTGCTCCTTTTTCTTTAAATGTAGCTGTGGTTAAAAAGTCTAAATCTACCTGTTCAGCCTTGAATGTATAATCTCCCGGGCCATTCTTTTTTAAGGCAACTCCCATATCACCAATCAGATCAATGAGTTTATTGACATCAACGATGTCTGGGATATTAGTAATGCGCACTTCCTCTGAAGTGAGTAACACAGCACAAAGAATTTGTAGGGTTTCGTTCTTAGCCCCTTGAGGAGTAATTGTTCCGTGAAGTTTCTTACCTCCGGTAATTTTAAAAGTACCCATTAATATCTTCTTTTCTTAGTAGTCTTCTTGTTCTTGTTCTTTGGGCTCGATTTACTCTTTTCTGTCGAGACAATTCCAAATGTTTTGGTATGCGGTAACTCAAAGTCGTTTAAAGTCAATTGACCTTCGCTCATTTCAGTTAAATCTTTTAAGATCGTCTCGTCCGCTACAGTGTCCTTATTGTATCTCAAATAGTTTCTTTTCATCGCGTAGGCAATACCGTATGCTAAAGCATCCCGCTCTTCACTCACTTCCTGAGTTAAGGCATGCGCTATCATGGTTTTGACGATGCTTCCATAATGCCTAAATCTTCTTGACTTTTTTGGATAGGCTACTTCGTCAGGCAGTCCAACGAAACTCTCTGCTGTTGGAATGGGATACGGACTCTCTACCTCGAGCTTAAACTGGGACATGATAAACAAATGGTCCCATAATTTGTGTGCATAATCCGGTGCATCTCGAATGGCCGGATTTAGATTTCCGATCACGTCAATAATACTCTGGGCTACTTTGCTCCGGTGTTCTTGGTCTTCTATCGTTAGACAGTAATCCACCATACGTTGCACGTTTCTGCCATATTCAGGTATGATTAATGCTGTTCTGTCTGTATTGTATTCCATATGTCAATTAAGTAAAATCTTTCTTTAGACTGCCCTCACCTTCGCGAATTTTAGCAACAATCTTTTTTCGCCTGCATTATCAAATTCAATAATGGCTTTTGCATCAGCTCCTTCGCCTTCCAAACTTTTTATAACTCCTAGCCCAAATCGTCCATGAACAACTCGCATCCCCTCAGACATTTGATCAATATTCAGGTTGTCTCCACTGGCTTCGAAACTTGCGCCAGCTTTATTGATCGGGGTTAGCGCTTTGCCTCTAATGCTTGGTTTTGGCGAAGATATTGCACCTGGACCTATGTTTTTCGTTTTAGAACCACGCTTGTTACTATCGCTTTTGCCCCAATTTTTATTTGTTCCTTGGTAAACTGTTTGACCTTTTTGTGCACTTCCACCATAACTACTTCCGAAGGCACTATTGAGTGCTTCCGAACTGAATGATGTCGGAGAGAAATCCGGAACCTGGATATCTACAAATTTATCATCTATTTCGTCAATAAATCTTGATGGTTCACAATCTATTAGTTTCCCCCAACGATACCGTGTATGGGCATAAGTTATATGCGCCCTTTTCTCTGCTCTGGTGAGTGCAACATAAAACAAACGTCGTTCCTCCTCTAGATCACTTCTACTTCCACTGCTCATCATACTGGGAAATAGATTTTCTTCAAGGCCCACAATATATACATAAGGGAACTCAAGTCCTTTCGCCAAATGAATGGTCATCATGCTGACTTTTGGAGTGCCATCATCCACTTCGTTGTCGCGATCTGTCAATAAAGCGACATCAGCAAGAAATCCAGCCAGAGTTGGATCGCCATCTACAATCTCCTTTTGTTGCTCAGTGAAATCCTTAATTCCATTGAGAAGCTCTTGTACATTTTCATAGCGTGTTACTCCTTCTGGAGTTTTGTCTTCGCCTAAAACCTTGATTAGTCCTACCGTTTTTGCCACATGGGCTACAAGATCAAAAGCATCTTGCTGCTTCGCTATGACAGCAAAGGAGTTCACTAGGACCGTGAAATCTGTAATTTTCCGTATGGTCGCATTATTCAAACCAGACTCAATGGTCTGAAGTTTTTCACACGTTTCCCATAAAGAGCAGGCTTCTCTTTCTGCGGCAATGGTAAGCTTAGCTAGGGTGGTAGCTCCAATTCCCCTTGTTGGATAATTTATAACTCTTCTAAAAGCCTCTTCATCCTTAGGGTTAATAACCAACCTAAGATATGACAGAACATCCTTGATTTCTTTACGCTGGTAGAAACTAAGGCCTCCGTAAATCCTGTATGGAATGTTCTTTTTCCTAAGTGCGTCCTCAAAGCTACGGCTTTGTGCATTCGTTCTATATAAGATGCAGAAATCATCGTGTTTAGCACCCTCATTCATGGAGGTTTGCCAGACATTAGTTGCTACGTAATTTCCTTCATCTGAATCCGATATGGATTTATGAACGATAATTTTCTCACCACTTGAGTTCTCCGTCCAAACGTTCTTTTGAATTTGATCTTTATTTTTTGCGATAATGCTATTCGCGGCTTGAACGATGTTGTCAGAGGATCTGTAATTCTGCTCTAACTTGAATAGCTTTGTATTTGGATAGTCTTTTTTAAAATTCAGAATATTTCTAATATTGGCTCCACGGAAGGCATAAATAGACTGGGCATCATCTCCTACAATACAAATGTTCTCGAACTTGGCCGCTAAGGCTTTTACAATGAGATACTGGCTATGATTTGTATCTTGATACTCGTCGACTAAAATATATTTAAATCGATTTTGATACTTCGCTAAAACTTCAGGAAACCGATACATCAGCTCATTTGTCTTTAGGAGTAAATCATCAAAGTCCATACATCCGGCTCTAAAGCATCTATCTGCGTAGGCCTGATAAATCTCTCCGAACATTGGCATTTTAGCAGCGCTGTCTTGGGCTTGAAGTTCACCGTTTTGAAAATAAGCTTTAGGTGTAATCAAGTTATTTTTTAAAGAGCTAATCCTCGATGCAACAGATTTTGTTTTATAAATATCTTTATCGAGTTGCTTCTCTTTAATGATGTTGGCAACTACTTTCTTGCTGTCATCAGCATCATATATAGTGAAGTTGGTAGGGTAGCCTAGCCTTTCGGCCTCAGAACGTAAAATTCTCGCAAATACACTGTGAAAAGTGCCCATCCAAAGATTCTTGGCTTCGGTGTCTCCGACAAGGTTGCCAATACGCGATTTCATTTCACGAGCAGCTTTGTTCGTGAAAGTCAGTGACAGTATATTAAAAGCGTCCACTCCCTTTTCTAATAGGTAAGCGATGCGGAAAGTCAATACCCTCGTTTTTCCGGAGCCAGCACCAGCAATTACCATTACGGGTCCTTCCGTTTGCTCAGCAGCAATACGCTGGGCGTCGTTAAGTTGATCTAGAAAATGTGCCAAGGAAATTTGATCTTAAAAATAGACAGGTCAACAAAGTTAGCCTTTAGTATTTCTTAGGCAAGTGATTTTGTCGCTCATATTGTCATGCGTTTGAGCGGTTTTTTAAACAGGTCACATAATTATTTCATTTTGAGCGGATTATTTTAGGCACTGCGGGTTTGGTTATGGTAATATTTCCACTACATTTGCAGACCCTTAAAAATAAGGTAATTGATTATTAGAATAATATAGAAATCAAAAGGTACGTATGCCAACGATTCAACAGCTTGTAAGAAAAGGTCGCAAACAGATCAAACAAAAGAGTAAATCTGCTGCGCTGGATTCCTGCCCTCAACGTAGAGGTGTGTGTACACGTGTGTACACTACTACGCCTAAAAAGCCGAACTCGGCTATGCGTAAAGTGGCCAGAGTGAGACTATCAAATGGAAATGAAGTAAACGCCTACATCGGTGGTGAAGGACATAATCTACAAGAGCATAGTATTGTGCTTGTTCGTGGTGGTCGTGTTAAAGATTTACCGGGTGTTCGTTATCACATTGTACGTGGTGCATTAGATACCGCGGGTGTAGATGGTAGAACACAGCGTCGCTCGAAATATGGTGCGAAGCGTCCAAAGGTTAAGAAATAACAGACTCAGATTAAGAAATAATGAGAAAAGCAAGAGCTAAAAAACGTCCGTTATTACCGGATCCAAGGTTTAACGATACGTTAGTTACACGTTTCGTAAACAACTTGATGTTGGACGGTAAAAAATCTATCGCCTTCAGCATCTTTTATGATGCAATGGACATAGTTGCTGAAAAGACTGAAAGCAACGGAGTTGATGTTTGGAAAGAAGGACTAAACAATGTGATGCCTCACGTAGAAGTACGTAGTCGTCGCGTTGGTGGAGCTAACTTCCAAATCCCAATGCAAGTTCGTCCAGAACGCAAGGTTACTTTAGGTATGAAGTGGATGATTACAGCAACACGCAGTCGTAACGAACGCTCTATGGCGCAAAAGTTAGCTGCTGAAGTTATCGCTGCTTCGAAAGAAGAAGGTGCTGCAGTTAAAAAACGCACAGAGGTTCACCGCATGGCTGAAGCTAACAAGGCGTTCTCTCACTTCAGATTCTAATAGAAAAGTAGCATGGCGAAAATTAATAAAGACCTTAGTTACGTTCGGAATATAGGTATTGCTGCGCATATTGATGCAGGTAAGACCACTACAACTGAGCGCATCTTATATTACACAGGTGTAAGTCACAAGATCGGTGAAGTACATGATGGTGCTGCAACCATGGATTGGATGGAGCAAGAGCAGGAGAGAGGTATTACTATCACTTCTGCAGCTACGCATTGTGAGTGGACTTATTCAGGTGACAAGTACGAAATCAATATCATTGATACTCCTGGTCACGTTGATTTCACTGTTGAGGTTGAGCGTTCATTAAGAGTCTTAGATGGAGTTGTTGCATTGTTCTCCGCAGTAGACGGTGTAGAGCCTCAATCTGAAACAGTTTGGCGTCAAGCTGATAAATACCGTGTTCCTCGTTTAGGATTTGTAAATAAGATGGATCGTCAGGGTTCAGACTTCTTCATGGTTTGTCGTCAGGTCAAAGAGATGCTAGGGGGTAACCCAGTAGCTCTTCAAGTTCCTATTGGTGATGAAGCGGATTTCAGAGGTGTTGTTGATTTGATAAGCAAAAAAGCTATCGTTTGGGAAAAAGACGACATGGGCATGTCCTATGACGAAATTGAAATTCCAGCCGACCTATTGGATGTTGTAAATGAAAAGCGTGCTGAATTAATTGAAGCGGTTGCTGAATACGATGACACCTTGATGGAAAAATTCTTCGAGGATGAAAACAGTATCAGTGAAGATGAAATTATAGCTGCTCTTCGTGCCGCCACTATAGATATGAGTATCATACCTATGATGTGTGGTTCCGCATTTAAAAATAAGGGTGTTCAGGCAATGCTTGATGCTGTTATGCGTTACTTACCGTCGCCTTTAGATGTAGAAGGTATTGAAGGAATCAATCCTGATACGGGTGATGCGGACATGCGTCAACCGTCCATGGATGAACCCTTTGCCGCTTTGGCCTTTAAGATCGCTACGGATCCCTTCGTAGGTCGACTGTGTTTCTTCCGTGTGTATTCTGGTGTTTTGGACGCAGGTTCTTATGTAAAGAATACTCGTTCTGGAAAGAAAGAGCGTATATCTCGTATATTCCAGATGCATGCTAATAAGCAAGAACCAATTCCTACTATTACAGCTGGAGATATTGGCGCAGGTGTAGGATTTAAAGATATTAAGACCGGTGATACGCTCTGTGATGAGAAATCTCCGATTGTTTTAGAATCTATGACTTTCCCTGAGCCAGTAATAGGTATTGCTGTTGAGCCTAAATCACAGGCAGACGTCGATAAAATGGGTACTGCTTTAGGTAAATTGTCTGAAGAGGATCCAACATTCCGTGTTCAAACGGACGAGGCTTCTGGTCAGACAATCATTTCAGGTATGGGTGAACTTCACCTTGAGATCTTGATTGATCGTATGAGACGCGAGTTTAAAGTTGAGGTGAACGTTGGTGAACCACAAGTTGAATATAAAGAAGCAATCAATGGAACTCTTGCGCATCGTCAGGTGTACAAGAAACAGTCTGGTGGTCGTGGTAAGTTTGGCGATATATCTTTTGAAATCTCTCCTGTGGATGCTGATTTCGAGGGAGATGGTTTGCAATTTGTGAACTCTATTAAAGGTGGGAATATCCCAAGGGAATTCATACCATCGGTAGAATCGGGTTTCAAAGCGGCTATGGTAAATGGTCCGTTAGCAGGGTTTAAAGTGGATAGCATTAAGGTTGTTCTTAAGGATGGTTCATTCCACCCTGTTGATTCTGATCAGTTGTCGTTTGAATTAGCTGCTAAACAAGGTTTTAGAGAGAGTGCTAAAAAAGCCTCTCCTGTTATCATGGAGCCGATTATGAAAATGGAAGCTGTTACTCCAGAAGAGTACATGGGTGATATCGTAGGTGATCTGAACCGTCGTCGTGGTCAGGTGAATGATATGTCTGATCGTAATGGTGCCAAGGTTATTAAAGCTGAAGTACCGTTATCTGAAATGTTCGGTTATGTAACTACGTTACGTACACTGAGTTCTGGTCGTGCTTCGTCAACTATGGTATTCTCTCATTATGCAGAGACTCCAAAGGGTATTGCAGAAAAAGTAATTGAAGAATCTAAAGCTTAATAAATAGACTATAATGAGTCAAAAAATTCGCATCAAGCTCAAGTCTTACGATCACAACTTGGTAGACAAGTCTGCTGAGAAAATCGTAAAGACAGTGAAGAGTACTGGCGCTGTAGTTAACGGTCCTATTCCGTTGCCTACTAATAAGCGTATTTATACAGTGCTCCGCTCACCGCACGTTAATAAGAAATCTCGTGAACAATTCCAACTGAGCAACTACAAGCGGTTGTTGGATATTTACTCTTCATCTTCAAAGACTATAGATGCTTTGATGAAGTTAGAGTTGCCGAGTGGTGTAGAAGTAGAAATCAAGGTCTAACGTTAGACTAAATTTAAATTCCAGAAAACATGCCAGGATTAATTGGTAAAAAAGTCGGAATGACCAGCATATACAGTCAGGATGGAAAGAATCTCCCATGTACCGTACTAGAAGTAGGTCCATGTGTGGTTACTCAAGTCAAGACAAATGATGTCGATGGTTACAATGCTATCCAGCTAGGCTGGGGCGAGGCGAAAGATAAAAACACCTCCAAAGCATTGCAAGGTCATACGCAGAAGGCTAACACCTCTGCCAAAAGAAAATTTGTAGAATTTACTGATTTTAAGGGAGACCTTGAATTGGGTCAAGTTCTTACCGCTGATCTATTCGCTGAAGGTGACTTCGTGGATGTTGCCGGTACATCGAAAGGTAAAGGATTCCAAGGTGTTGTGAAACGTCATGGCTTTGCTGGTGTTGGTCAAGCAACTCACGGTCAACACAACCGTCTACGTGCTCCAGGATCAATTGGTGCAGGTTCTGATCCATCTCGTGTATTTAAAGGCATGCGCATGGCAGGTCGCATGGGTGGTAAGCGTGCTAAGGTTCAAAACTTACAAGTTTTGAAAGTTGACGCTGAAAGAAACTTGCTCGTAGTTAAAGGTTCCGTGCCAGGAGCTAAGAATTCAATCGTAATTATCGACAAGTAATGGAGTTCAAGGTATTAGACATAAACGGTAAGGAAACCGGAAAGAGCGTGAAGTTAGACGCATCTGTATTTGGCATTGAACCTAATGACCATAGTATTTACTTAGACGTAAGGCAATTCCTAGCTAACGCACGTCAGGGTACGCACAAGTCGAAAGAGCGTGGTGAAATCAATCGCACTACGAAAAAGCACCACAAGCAAAAAGGAACTGGTGGGGCTCGTGCAGGTTCATTGAAATCTCCTCTTCAAAGAGGTGGTGGAACAGTGTTTGGACCTCGTCCACGCAACTACCACTTTAAATTGAATAAAAAAGTGAAGCAACTGGCTCGTCGTTCGGCCCTTTCTAAAAAGGTTCAGGGTGAGGCAATTACGATCATTGAGAACTTCACGTTTGAACTACCAAGAACTAAAACATTCCAGGATGTACTAGCTGCTTTAGGTTTAAACAATAAAAAGTCTCTATTCATAGTAGGAGATTACGATAAAAACATATATTTGTCATCCCGCAATTTAACAGGGGTTAAAGTTGTAAACTCTTCGGAATTAAGTACTTACGATATAATGAACGCTACGACGGTAGTTATGTCACAAGGTGCGGTTGAGAAGATAACAGCGATTTTAAGCTAAGAGAGCCATGAATATTCTTATAAAACCAATCATTACGGAAAAAGCAACCGCTCAAAGTGAAGACTTAAATGTTTTCGCTTTTCAAGTTGCTAGATCTGCTAACAAGGTTGAAATAAAAAAAGCTATAGAAGCATTCTATGGCGTAAGTGTAGAGACTGTTCGCACTGCTATTGTACCTGCAAAGTTCCAAACCAAGCAAACTAAGGCTGGTTTAGTTCGAGGTAGAAAATCGGCTTATAAAAAGGCGATGGTACAGGTGGCAAGTGGAGAGACTATAGATTTATACGGTAATATCTAATTACAATGGGTGTAAAGAAATTAAAACCAATTACTCCAGGTCAGCGTTTTCGCGTGGTCAACGACTTTGAACAAGTTACGACAGCGAAACCAGAAAAATCCCTTGTAAAGGGTAAGACTAAGAGTGGTGGCCGTAACAACAGTGGACGTATGACAATGCGTTATGTTGGGGGAGGTCACAAGCAGAAAGTTCGTACAGTTGATTTCAAAAGGGACAAGTTTGGTATCCCGGCTACTGTTAAGTCCATCGAGTATGATCCACTACGCTCAGCATTTGTGATGTTGTTGGTTTATGCAGATGGCGAGAAGCGTTACTCTGTTGCAGTTAATGGTGTGAAAGTAGGCGATAAGCTAAATAGTGGAAAGGGCGCTGCTCCGGAAGCTGGAAACGCTTTATTACTTTCTGAAATTCCGTTGGGTACAATCATTTCAAATATTGAGATGAGACCAGGTCAAGGTGCGATCATTGCACGTTCTGCTGGTACGTTTGCTCAATTGGCTGCAAGAGAAGGTAAATATGCAATCATTAAGTTGCCTTCTGGAGAAACTCGTATGATTCTCGTTACTTGTCTGGCAACAGTAGGTACCGTGAGTAATTCTGATCATAGACTTCAGGTTAGCGGTAAAGCTGGTCGTAGCAGATGGCTCGGTCGTCGCCCACGTGTTCGTGGTGTGGTTATGAATCCTGTAGATCACCCAATGGGTGGTGGTGAAGGAAAGTCTTCCGGTGGGCATCCACGTTCACGGAATGGTATTCCTGCTAAGGGTTATAAGACTCGTACTCCGAAAAAGGATACGAACAAGTATATCGTTGAACGTAGAAAGAAATAATCTGAAAGTATATGGCACGTTCGCTTAAAAAGGGACCTTACATCCACTACAAGCTGGAAAAGAAAATTCTAGCTAATGCAGAGAATAGTAAAAATAATGTGATCAAGACTTGGTCTAGAGCTTCAATGATTTCTCCGGATTTCATTGGACAGACTATAGGTGTTCACAACGGCAAAACATTTATACCTGTTTATGTTACAGAAAACATGGTAGGTCATAAACTAGGTGAATTTTCTCCAACGCGTAATTTCCGCGGTCACGGAAAAAATAAGAAGTAATAGATGGGAGCTAGAAAAAGAGAATCAGCGGAAGCGTTGAAGACTGCGAAAAAAGCTTTAGCCATTGCTAAGCTTAATGATTGCCCAACCTCTCCTCGTAAGATGCGTTTGGTTGCTGATCAGATTCGCGGTATCGAAGTAGAAAAGGCATTAGCCATATTAAAATTCAGCCCAAAGGAAGCATCGATACGTTTGGAGAAACTTCTCCTTAGCGCTATTGCTAACTGGCAAGCTAAGAACGAAGGTTCTAATCTTGAAGAGGCAGGTTTGATAGTTAGAGAGGTTAGTGTTGATAGTGGTCGAATGCTTAAGCGTATTCAAGCTGCTCCGCAAGGTCGTGCACACCGTGTTCGTAAGCGTAGCAACCACGTGACGTTAATCGTAGGAATTAAATCTTAAGAAGGGAAACATGGGACAGAAAACCAACCCTATTGGTATTAGATTGGGAATCATCCGCGGCTGGGATAGCCAGTGGTATGGAGGACGTAACTACGGCGATAAGATTGCTGAAGATGCCAAAATCAGAAAGTATATATATGCTCGTCTTGCTAAGGCAAGTATAAGCCGTATAATCATTGAGCGTACGCTTCGCTTAGTTACCATTACCATTACAACGGCTCGTCCGGGTGTAATTATAGGTAAGGGTGGACAGGAAGTTGACAAGCTGAAGGAGGAGTTGAAAAAGCTCTCTGGTAAAGAGGTCCAGATCAACATATACGAGATTAAACGTCCTGAATTGGATGCTAAGCTTGTTGCTGATTCAGTTGCTCGTCAGATTGAAGGTCGTGTAAGCCACAGACGCGCTATTAAAATGTCAATACAGGCTGCCATGAGAATGGGTAGTGAGGGTATCAAAATTCAGATATCTGGACGTGTTAACGGTGCTGAAATGGCTAGATCTGAGATGTACAAGGACGGTCGTACTCCATTGAGTACATTCCGTGCAGATATTGATTATCACTTGAGTGAGGCGCATACTACTTACGGACGTTTAGGTATCAAGGTATGGATCATGAAAGGTGAGGTTTACGGTAAGCGTGACTTAAGCAATCAATTAGGTTCTTCAAAACCTAGTTCTGGCGGCGGTCGTGGTAAACGTAATAATCGCAAATAAGAGTAAAGATGTTACAACCAAAACGCACAAAGCATAGAAAGGTCTTTAAAGGCAAAATGAAAGGTAACGCTCAGCGTGGCGCAGAGTTAAGCTTTGGATCTTACGGTATAAAGTCAATAGACTCTAAGTGGGTAACTGCGCGTCAGATTGAAGCCGCTCGTGTAGCTGCAACACGTTACATGAAACGTGAAGGTCAAATGTGGATTAGAATTTTCCCAGACAAGCCTATCACGAAGAAGCCTCTAGAGGTACGTATGGGTAAAGGTAAAGGTGGGGTAGAGTATTACGCCGCAGTTGTTAGACCTGGTCGAATTATGTTTGAAATAGATGGTATACCATTTGAGATAGCTAAAGAGGCTTTGCGTCTTGCCGCTCAGAAGTTACCAGTACGCACTAAGTTTGTGATTCGTAGAGATTTACAAGACTAATTACATCAGTCATGAAGTACAATGAGATTAAGAAATTGTCTACCACTGATTTGGTAGAAAAATTGGCAGAATTAAAGACTGGGTACACTAATCTAACAATCACTCATAGTTTGAGTCCGTTAGAGAACCCGTTGGAAATTCGTGCGGCAAGAAAAACTATTGCTCGTATGAGCACTGAATTGAGTACTCGCTCAACTGAAGAATAAGAGTATCATGGAGAATACAAGAAATTTACGCAAAGAGCGTGTTGGCGTAGTAGCTAGTAGCAAGATGGAAAAGTCTGTTATAGTGAAGGTTGAGCGCAAGGTTAAGCACCCGAAGTACGGGAAGTTTATAAAATTCACGAGCAAGTTTCATGCTCATGATGAACTAAACGACTGTAATGAAGGCGACACAGTAAGAATTATGGAAACTCGTCCGCTATCCAAGACCAAGAATTGGAGAGTGATTGAAGTTATCGAAAGAGCTAAGTAATTATGTTACAAACTGAATCAAGATTAGGAGTAGCTGACAATACCGGTGCTAAACAAGTTTTGGTCATCCGTGTATTAGGAGGTACAAAGAGAAGGTACGCTAGTGTAGGTGATAAAATCGTTATAACAGTGAAGGATGCAACGCCTTCTGGAAGTGTTAAAAAGGGTGAAGTCGCTACGGCAGTTGTAGTAAGAGTAAAAAAGGAAGTACGTCGTCAAGACGGATCTTATATCCGCTTTGATGATAACGCATGTGTATTATTAGACGCAGGTGGTAATATGAAAGGAACTCGTGTTTTCGGTCCTGTTGCGCGTGAATTGCGCGACAAGCAGTACATGAAAATTGTTTCATTGGCCCCTGAGGTCCTTTAATCTTAACGACAATCCATTAAGATGGCAAAGTTCAAAGTAAAAAAGGGAGACACCGTAAAAGTATTAGCAGGCGAGAGTAAAGGCTCAACTGGTCGTATTGTACGTGTCATACCGAAGATGAATCGCGTAGTAGTAGAAGGTGTTAATATGATTAAAAAACACCAGAAACCTAGCGCTACAAGTCCACAAGGTGGTATTGTAGAAATGGAAGCTCCATTGCACATTTCTAATGTGTCTCTGGTAGACCCAACTTCTAATGAAGTAACCCGTGTGGGAAGAAAGATGGACGATAATGGTAACGTTGTGCGTTACGCTAAAAAATCCGGTGAGGTATTATCATAATGACTATGACACCTAGATTCAAGACAAGATATAGCGAAGAGATCATCGCGAAGTTGCAAGAGGAGTTTAACTACCGCAACATTATGATGGTTCCTAAGCTTGAAAAAATTGTGGTTAGCCAAGGTATTGGTGCTGCAGTTGCTGATAAGAAATTAGTGGATCAGGCTATTGCCGAGATGACATTGATTACTGGTCAAAAGGCGGTTCCAACCAAATCCAAGAAGGATATCAGTAACTTTAAGTTGCGTAAGGGTATGCCGATTGGTGCAAGAGTTACGCTGCGCGGAGACCAGATGTATGAATTTCTAGACCGCTTGATTAGTGCAGCGCTTCCTAGAATTCGTGATTTTCAAGGAGTTAAATCATCAGGTTTTGATGGTAGAGGTAATTACACTTTTGGTATTACTGAACAAATTATCTTCCCAGAAATCGAGATAGACAAGGTGAACCGTATCACAGGTATGGATATCACATTCGTAACCTCTGCTTCTACAGATAAGGAAGCTAAGGCATTATTAACTGCTTTTGGTTTACCATTAAAAAAGTAATTGAACGATGGCTAAAGAATCAATGAAGGCCCGTGAGGTCAAACGTGCAAAGCTAGCTGCTAAGTATGCAGTAAAGCGTGAAGCATTAAAGGCTGCGGGTGACCATGAAGGTTTGCAAAAACTTCCAAGAAATTCATCACCAGTTCGTGGTAGAAATCGTTGTAATATTACTGGTCGTCCCCGTGGATATATGCGTCAGTTTGGACTTTCACGAGTAACATTTCGTGAAATGGCAAATGCAGGCTTGATCCCAGGGGTTAGAAAGGCTAGTTGGTAATTTTAGAGTAAAAGAATTATGTATACAGATCCAATAGCAGATTTTCTAACACGTATTCGCAATGGCCAAAGTGCTGGTTTGCGTGTTGTGAAAATGCCTTCAAGTAATACTAAAGTGGCGGTATCTCAGATATTAAAAGATCAGGGTTACATTCATGATTTTAAAGTTGAAGAAGTTGCACCTCAGAATGTTCTGAAGGTTGCATTGAAATACAATAAAGAGACGAAAGTTCCAGCAATCAGAGAGATAAAACGTATCTCAAAACCAGGTTTGCGCCAATATTGCAGTTCTAATGAACTGCCGCGTGTAAAGAATGGTTTAGGTATAGCTGTAGTTAGTACTTCTAAAGGACTTATGACGGAGAAGCAAGCTCGCAAAGAGAATATCGGCGGTGAGTTAATTTGTACTGTCAGTTAAGAATAAGAATTATGTCAAGAATTGGTCAAGCGCCAGTAATCGTCCCAGCGGGAGTAGAAGCGAACATTAGTGGTTCGGTGGTTACAATCAAAGGGAAGTTAGGCGAGTTAACTCAGGAAATTACCGGTGGAATCACCGTTAAAATGGAAGGCAACGAAATTACTTTCGATCGTCCATCTGAAGCAAAAGAGCATAAAGCTAAGCACGGTTTATATCGTTCATTAGTTAGTAATATGGTTACAGGTGTTAGCGAAGGCTATACTAAGACTTTAGAACTAATAGGTGTTGGATATAGAGCGACTAATCAAGGTCAGGTCTTAGATCTTTCTTTGGGCTATTCTCATAACTTCCTTATGAGCATTCCTAAGGAAGTTAAGATCGAAGCTGTAATGGAAAAGGGTAAGGCCCCTTTGATTAAGCTGTCGTCTTTTGATAAACAATTAATAGGAGCAGTTGCAGCGAAAATTCGCTCATTACGCAAGCCAGAGCCTTACAAAGGAAAAGGTATCAGATACCAGGGTGAGCAAGTCCGCAGAAAAGCAGGTAAGTCTGCATCTAAATAATAGAATAAGATATGGCACTAACTAAAACAGAGAGAAGACTTCGCATTCGTAGAAGGATTCGTAAGGTAGTTACTGGTACAGCACAGAAGCCTCGTCTATCTGTATTCAGAAGTAACAAGGAGATTTACGGTCAATTAATTGATGACGTAAATCAGAAGACTCTTCTGTCGTATTCTTCTAGAAGTAAAGAGCTAGAGTCTGCCACAGGTACAAAGAGTGATAAGAGCTTCCAGGTAGGTCAAGCTTTAGCTAAGCAAGCACAGGAAAACGGTATTACTGAGGTATGTTTCGATCGTGGTGGTTACTTATATCACGGACGTGTAAAACAATTAGCTGAAGGCGCTCGAGATGGCGGCTTGAAATTCTAAAATGTCGGGTACTATGAAAAACTCACGTAAAGTAAAACCTTCGGGTATTGAATTGATTGATCGCTTGGTAGCGGTGAATCGTGTAACTAATGTAAATAAAGGTGGTCGTACTTTTAGTTTCTCAGCAATTGTTGTTGTTGGAGATGAAAATGGTACTGCTGGTTTTGGATCAGGTAAATCAAAGGGCGTTAGCGAGGCTATTGCTAAAGCGGTAGATGATGCTAAAAAGAACCTTTATCATATTCCTTTACTCAAGAGCACTATACCTCATGAGGAAAACGGTAAGTTTTCTGGATCTAGAGTCTTTCTACGTCCTGCATCAAGCGGTACAGGTGTAATTGCAGGTGGTGCAATGCGTGCGGTTTTGGAAAGTGTAGGCGTTCAGGATGTGTTAGCAAAAAGTAAGGGGTCTTCTAATCCACAGAACGTAGTTAAAGCTACTTTTGATGCCTTATTGAAACTGCGCGATGCGAAGCAAATTGCTAAGACACGTGGCATTTCTTTGGATCAAGTATTTAACGGTTAATATTCGTAAGTAATGGGAAAGTTAAAAATAACTCAAAAACGTAGCGTCATTGGTCGTCCAGAGCGTCAAAAGGCAACTATGGTAGCTTTGGGCTTACGTAAGATTAATGCTACGGTTGAAGTAGAGGGAACTCCTCAAGTGTTAGGTATGGTTCGCAAGGTGTTACACCTTGTTGAAGTAGTTGAACTTTAATTTAAATAGATAATAATGGATTTATCAAATCTTCAACCTGCGAAAGGGGCAACCCACAGCCGTAAGCGAGTAGGTAGAGGCGAAGGCTCTGGTCACGGAGGTACCTCTACACGCGGACACAATGGTGCTCAATCGCGTTCAGGTTACAGTCGTAAAATCGGTTTTGAGGGTGGTCAAATGCCACTTCAACGTCGTGTACCAAAATTTGGCTTTACAAATCCTAATCGTGTAGAATACAAGGGCATTAATCTTGACACTCTTCAATTGTTAGTGGAGAGTAAAAAGATGAAGTCTACTATCATTTTTCAAGATCTTGTTGATAATGGTCTTGTTGGGAAAAAGGAATTAGTTAAGATTTTAGGTAGAGGGGAATTATCCGTTAAGTTGGATATTACCGCTCATGCTTTTAGTAAATCTGCAGTCGCTGCCATTGAGGCAAAAGGCGGTTCTGCAACTATATCGTAATTCGATGAAACGATTCGTAGAAACAATTAGAAATATCTGGGGTATAGAAGAGTTGAAAGGAAAGATCCTTACGACGCTTGGCTTGCTCTTGATATATAGAATTGGTTCGACGGTTCTTCTACCAGGAGTTGATCCAAGTAGTCTTACGCAATTACAGGCGCAGACTTCAGAAGGTCTTCTAGGCGTATTGAATGCTTTTACAGGTGGTGCATTTTCGCGTGCATCTGTACTGGCTTTAGGTATTATGCCTTACATCTCAGCTTCAATTATCATCCAACTCATGGGTATGGCAGTTCCTGCGGTACAGAAAATGCAGAAGGATGGCGAGAGTGGTCGTAGAAAGTTGAATCAGATTACACGTTACTTGACTATTTTGATAGCTGGTGTTCAGGCACCTAGTTACCTGGCTAATTTAAGCGCACAAGGTGTTGTCTTAACCCTAGACCCAGCAACCTTTTGGTTTCTAGCTTGGGTAACGTTAACTACCGGTACTATTTTCGCGATGTGGTTGGGTGAAAGAATTACGGACAAAGGAATTGGAAATGGTATTTCACTATTGATTATGGTGGGTATTATTGCAACACTTCCTCAGGCGTTCTTCCAGGAGATGCTTTCACAGGTGAATCAAGGTGCTGGATGGGTTGCATTCATTATAGAGCTATTCGTCTTGTTTGTTATTACAATGTTTGCCATTGCTCTAACACAGGCAGTACGACAAATTCCCGTTCAATATGCTAAGCAAGCTGCGGCAGGAAGAACTACAGCAACACCTGCGGCTAGACAGTATCTTCCTATGAAGGTAAATGCTGCTGGTGTAATGCCAATTATTTTTGCTCAAGCAATAATGTTTATACCAATCACGGTGCTGCAGTTCAGCGGTGCTGAGGGTGATAGTGTTAGTTGGTTGATTACAGTGTTTGGTAATATTCAGGGTTTAGGTTATAACCTTACCTTTGCATTATTGATTATCGTGTTTACATATTTTTATACAGCCATACAGGTAAATACTACAAGCATATCAGATGATCTAAAACGTAACGGTGGTTTTATTCCAGGTATCAAACCAGGTGGACCTACTGCTGAATTTTTAGACACTGTGTTAAGTAGAATTACTTTACCGGGCTCTATCTTATTGTCTATAATAGCTGTCCTCCCTGCACTAGCAATGGTGGTTGGTTTGAATACGCAGTGGGCATATTTTTATGGTGGAACATCCTTATTAATTACTGTAGGGGTGATATTGGATACACTTCAGCAGGTGGAAAGTTACTTATTGAACCGCCATTATGACGGTTTAATGAAGACTGGAAAGCTAAGAGGACGAACTCAAACCTCCACAATTTAATATGGCAAAGCAAAATGCGATTGAGCAAGACGGTAGTGTCACAGAGGCGTTATCCAATGCTATGTTTAGAGTTGAGTTAGAGAACGGTCATGTTGTGACCGCCCATATTTCAGGAAAGATGAGGATGCATTACATCAAACTTCTTCCTGGAGATAAAGTTAAACTAGAAATGAGTCCTTACGATTTATCTAAGGCTCGTATAACGTATAGATACTAAGGAAATGAAAGTTAGAGCTTCAGTAAAAAAGCGTAGTGCGGACTGTAAAATTGTCCGTCGTAAAGGTCGCTTATATGTAATTAACAAAAAGAACCCCAAGTTTAAGCAACGTCAGGGTTAAGCAATAATAGATAAACAGAACTATGGCAAGGATTGCAGGTGTGGATTTACCTAAAGCTAAGCGTGGTGTTATTGGCCTGACGTATATTTACGGGGTTGGTTTGAACCGCTCGAAAGAGATTTTAGCAAAGGCAGATGTCCACGAGGACATTAAAGTACAAGAGTGGACTGATGATCAGTTAACCGCTATTCGAGGAGTTATTTCCGAAGAGTATCGTGTTGAAGGTGAGTTGCGTTCTGAGGTACAATTGAACATCAAGAGAATGATGGATATTGGTTGTAACCGAGGAATTCGTCACCGTTTGGGTCTACCGTTACGAGGTCAAAGGACTAAGAACAACTCTCGTACGAGAAAGGGTAAGAGAAAAACGGTTGCTAATAAGAAAAAAGCAACTAAATAATAGTTAGTTATGGCTAAGAAACAAGGAAAGCAAACGAAGAAACGTAAAGTGCGTATTGACGCACTGGGTCAAGCGCATATCGGTTCTTCATTTAATAATATTATAATCTCATTGACAAACCAGCAAGGGCAAGTTATCTCTTGGTCTTCTGCTGGTAAAATGGGATTCCGCGGGAGCAAAAAGAATACTCCTTACGCAGCTCAAATGGCTGCGGAAGACTGTGGTCGTGTTGCTTTGGAGGCTGGCCTGAAAAAGGTCAAGGCCTACGTGAAGGGTCCGGGTAATGGTCGTGAGAGTGCAATACGCTCTTTACACAACTTAGGGATAGAGGTGGTAGAAATCGTTGATATCACTCCAATACCACATAATGGATGTCGTGCGCCCAAGAAGCGTCGAGTATAATTTTAGAATAATAGTATTATGGCAAGATATAGAGGACCAAAAACAAAGATTGCTCGTCGTATGGGTGAAGCAATCTTTGGCCCAGATAGCTCTTTCGAGAAGCGTAAATATGGACCAGGTCAGCATGGTAACACCCGTAGACGCGGTAAGAAAAGTGAGTATGCTGTTCAATTACAGGAAAAGCAAAAAGCTAAATACACTTATGGTATTTTAGAGCGTCAGTTTGCGAATATGTTTGACAAGGCATCTAGAAGTAAAGGAAAAACAGGTGATGTTCTTCTTCAGCTCTGTGAGAGTCGTTTGGATAATGTTGTTTATCGCTTGGGTTTAGGTAAGACTCGTGATGCTGGTCGTCAGCTCGTGGGTCATCGTCACATTACTGTGAATGGTGAAATCGCAAGTATTCCTTCTATGATCATCAAAGCAGGTGATGTAATAGGCATACGTGAAAAATCTAAATCGCTGGTTGTGATTTCTGATTCGATGGCTTCCAAAAATGCTGATTCCCCTTGGTTAGAGTGGAACGACAGCAAGCAAGAAGGTACATTCCTAAATGCTCCTTCTCGTGATGCCATTCCAGAGAATATCAAAGAACAGTTGATCGTAGAATTGTACTCTAAATAATAACACCTTATACCCATTTATATGGCTATTCTTAATTTCCAAAAGCCGGATAAAGTTATCATGAACGCATCAACTGACCGTAGTGGCCAGTTCGAGTTCAGACCTTTGGAACCAGGCTACGGTCTAACAGTAGGTAATGCGCTCCGAAGAGTGTTGTTATCAGGTCTTGAGGGTTTCGCCTTGACTTCATTGAGAATTGATGGTGTAGACCATGAGTTTAGCACTATTCAGGGCGTCGTAGAAGATGTTACTGAAATGGTTCTGAATCTGAAGCAAGTTAGATTTAAGCAACAAATTGAATCCACTGATACTGAGACTGTGAGAATTACAGTTAGCGGTAAGGAGCAATTAGTCGCTGGTGATCTAGCCGCTCATATTACTGCTTTTCAGGTTCTCAATCCTGAGTTGGTAATTTGTAACATGGATCCAAGCGTGAGTTTGTCTATGGAGCTTATTATAGACAAGGGAAGAGGTTACATTGGTGCTGAATTCAACAAGAAGCCTGATGCAGCTATCGGTACGATCGCTTTAGACAGTATTTACACTCCTATTAAGAATGTAAAGTACTCAATAGATAACTATCGTGTTGAGCAAAAAACGGATTACGAGAAGTTAGTTTTAGACATTGAAACAGACGGCTCTATACATCCAAAAGAAGCGCTAACTGAAGCTGCTAAAATCCTCATACATCACTTTATGTTATTTAGTGATGAGCGTATTAGCTTGGAAGACGAGGAGTCTTCTGAAACTGAATCGTATGACGAGGAAGCTTTACACATGCGTCAACTGCTGAAAACTAAGCTGCATGATATGGATCTTAGTGTACGTGCGTTAAATTGTTTGAAGGCTGCGGAAGTAGATACTTTAGGCGATTTAGTAACGTTCTCTAAGTCTGATTTAATGAAGTTCCGCAACTTTGGTAAAAAGTCGTTGACTGAATTAGAGGAGCTTGTAGATAATAAAAACTTGAGTTTTGGAATGGATATTTCCAAGTACAAGCTCGATAAAGAATAATCATGAGACACGGTAAGAAAAACAACCACCTCGGAAGAAAAACTGCTCACAGAAAGGCTATGCTTAGCAATATGGCAGGATCGTTGATTATGCATAAGCGTATCAATACTACTGTTCAGAAGGCAAAAGAGCTACGTAAGTTTGTAGACCCACTGGTTACTCGCTCTAAGGATAATACTACGCACAATCGTCGTATGACGTTTGCGGCGCTTCGTCAAAAGGAAATAGTAACTGAACTATTTACTGTTGTTGGTCCTAAAGTAGGGGATCGTCCTGGAGGTTATACACGTATTATCAAAACTGGTACGAGACTAGGTGATAATGCTGAGATGTGTATGGTAGAGCTTGTAGATTTCAACGAAATCTATGGCAATGATGAAAAGAAAAAAACAACACGTCGTGGTCGCCGAGTGAAAACTTCAACGGATGAAGTGGTTACTGAGGTGGTAGCAGAAGAAGTAGTGGCTGACGCTTCTACAGAGGATGTTAAAGAAGAAACGGCTGAATAAACCTATCTAATGTGCCTAATTGGTCATAGTTGAGTAATTTAAAGGGGAAATAGGGTCATGCCTACTTTCCCTTTTTTTTTGAAAAAATGAATATGAAAGACACATCTAAAAAAGCCCTTTTACTATTAGAGGATGGAACAGTTTTTTACGGTTCCTCTACAGGATTAGACGGCACTGCATTCGGTGAGATTTGTTTCAATACTGGAATGACGGGTTATCAGGAAATTTTTACTGATCCTTCTTATTTCGGCCAGCTTATAGTGATGGCGTCAGCCCATATTGGTAATTATGGTGTTCGTGCGAATGAGGTAGAGAGTGAGAAAATTCAGATTGCAGGCTTGATTACAAAAAATTTCAGCGAGGTTGCTTCAAGGTCAGGAAAGTCTGATAGTTTATTTGGTTATTTTGAGAAAGAGAATAAGGTTGCTATTAAGGATATTGATACAAGAGCATTAGTGCGTCATATTCGAGATAGCGGAGCTATGAATGCTATCATTTCAACGGAAATTCAGGATGTTGAGGCTTTGAAAATAAGGCTTAACGATTGTCCTTCAATGGAAGGGTTGGCCCTTGCTCCTAAGGTGAGTACTGTGGAAGCTTTTGAAGTGGGTGACCCCGCGAGTAACTTGCGCATTGCTGCTTTAGATTTGGGAATAAAAAGTAATATCACTAAGTGTTTGACTGATCGCGGTGCCTTGGTTAGGGTCTTCCCGTGGAATACTTCCGTAGAGGAAATGTTAAAGTGGGCCCCTAATGGTCTGTTTTATTCCAATGGTCCAGGTGATCCTGCTGCATCTCCAGAAGTGGTTAAAGAAGTGGCTAAAGGAATTGAAAGCGGATTACCTGTTTTTGGTATCTGTTTGGGACATCAGATGATTGCATTAGCCAGCGGGCTAACTACGTTTAAGATGCATAATGGCCACCGAGGAATCAATCACCCTGTTAAGAATATGGCAACAGGCTTAGGAGAAATCACTTCGCAAAACCACGGTTTTGTTGTCAACATGGATGATGTTAAGGCTTCACCTAATGTCGAATTGACTCATCTACATTTAAACGATCAAACAGTCGCTGGCATTAGGCGTACGGACGCAAATTGCTTTTCTGTTCAATACCATCCAGAAGCTTCACCAGGTCCTCATGATAGTCGCTATCTTTTTGACCAATTCATAGAAAACGTTAAGAACCACTAGTCCGATCATTGTTTTAGACAACTAATATTTAAAATTTTAAGATTATGTCTGTTATTACGCATATTCATGCCCGTCAGATTTTGGATTCACGTGGTAATCCAACCGTTGAAGTGGATGTTATTACATCGTCAGGTGCAATGGGAAGGGCTGCAGTGCCCTCTGGAGCATCAACAGGAGTTCATGAAGCAGTTGAACTGAGAGATGGCGATACTTCCATGTATATGGGAAGAGGAGTGCTCAAGGCTGTGGAGAACGTGAATGACATTATAGCCCCCGAGTTAGAGGGTGAAATCGTAACAGAACAAGCACACATAGATGCAATAATGATCGAGCTTGACGGTACGGAAAATAAGGGTAAACTTGGTGCGAACGCTATTCTAGCAGTTTCTCTCGCTGTTGCTAAAGCTGCAGCAGAAAGTACAGGACAGTCATTGTATAGATATATTGGTGGGGTTAATGCGCGCACGCTTCCTGTACCCATGATGAATATTATCAATGGAGGTTCGCATGCCGATAATTCTATTGATTTTCAAGAATTCATGGTGATGCCATTTGGGGCCAATTCTTTCAGTCAAGCATTGCGTATGGGTACTGAGGTATTTCATAACTTGAAGGAAGTTCTTAAGAGTAAAGGTTATAGCACGAATGTAGGAGATGAAGGCGGTTTCGCACCGTCAATTGGCTCTAACGAGGAAGCTTTAGAAATTATTCTTGAGAGTATAGTGAAGGCTGGTTATAAGCCCGGTGTAGATATTTGGATTGCGATGGATGCCGCTGCTTCAGAATTTTATAACGCTGAGAAAGGCACCTACATATTTCACAAGAGTGATGGACGTGAGTTGACTTCAGACCAGATGGTAGATTATTGGGCCAGTTGGATTGAGAAATATCCAATTGCTTCTATTGAAGACGGTCTGCACGAAGATGATTGGTCTGGATGGGCTAAATTGCACGCAAAAATCGGAGACAAAGTTCAGTTGGTTGGTGATGATCTATTCGTCACAAATGAAAAGCGTGTCGCGCGAGGCATTGAAGAAGGAAGCGCTAATAGTGTCTTAATTAAAGTGAACCAAATCGGCACATTAACGGAGACTATAAACACGGTTTCTTTGGCCAACAAGCATATGATGACCGCCGTTATGTCGCACCGTAGTGGAGAGACTGAGGATGCTACTATTGCTGATTTGGCAGTAGCATTAAATACAGGTCAAATTAAGACAGGTTCTGCCTCACGTTCGGATCGCATGGCCAAGTACAATCAATTATTAAGAATAGAGGAAGAATTAGGAGAACTTGCTGTGTTCCCTGGGAAAAACTTCCGTTTTATAAGCTAATGAAAATATAAAATACCCTTATCATGGATAGAATTAAAGAGCAGTTCCGAGACATATTTCCCGCCATTGTTGCCGATACTAAGTCTTTTCTAAAGGCAAATGCCGATGAGAAAATTGCAGACATCAAATTGGGACAACTTTATGGAGGTATGCGCGGAATGCCCGCGTTAATTTGCGAGACATCTAAATTAGATCCTGATGAAGGTATTCGTTTTAGAGGATACAGTATTCCAGAACTTCAGCAGAAATTGCCTAAGTATCCAGGTGGTGAGCAGCCATTACCGGAAGGTCTTTTTCACCTGATGTTAATGAATGAGATTCCAACCGAAGACGAAGCTAGACGTTTAAGTAACAATTGGGTTCGTAGAAGCAATGTGCCGGTACACGTTTTCAAGGCTATAGATGCGTTACCTATTAGAACGCACCCAATGACCCAGTTTTCAATTGCAATTATGGCAATGGGAACAGAGAGCGTATTCTCAAAGGCCTATGCAAATGGCGTCCATAAAAGTGAATATTGGGACTCAACGTATGAGGACAGCATGAACTTGATTGCACGTCTACCTCGTGTAGCGGCTTATATTTATCGTAGAATGTACCACAGCGACCAGCACATTGAGCCGGATCCTAAACTTGACTGGGCAGGAAATTTCGCACATATGTTGGGCTTTGATAACGATGAATTCAAAGAGTTGATGCGTGTTTATCTTACGATACACGCGGATCATGAAGGCGGGAACGTAAGTGCCCATGCAGTTCATTTAGTCGGGTCAACATTAAGCGATGCTTACCTTAGTTTTTCTGCCGGTATGAATGGTTTAGCAGGCCCATTACACGGTTTAGCAAATCAGGAAGTCATTAGATGGATCAACAGTATGCGTCAGGAGCTTGGCGGCGGATTGCCTACTAAAGATCAAATCGCAAACTATTGTAGAAAAACACTGGAGGCGGGTAAAGTTATACCTGGTTTTGGACATGCCGTTCTTCGGAAAACTGATCCTCGCTATACTGCACAACGTGAATTTGCATTGGCTAAAATGCCAAATAGTGAGCTATTTAAGATTGTCAGTATGATTTATGAGGTTGTTCCGGACATTCTTGCAGCAACAGGAAAGGTTAAGAATCCCTGGCCAAACGTTGATGCACACAGTGGTCAGCTTTTAACACATTATGGTTTGGTAGAGTATGAATTCTATACCGTGCTTTTTGGTGTTGCTCGTTCACTCGGTACTTTAACTAATTTAATTTGGGATCGTGCTATGGGAATGCCATTGGAACGTCCAGGTTCAACCACGACGGATTTGTTAAAAAAACAATTTGATAAGTAGCAAAAAGGCTATTCTTTAGAGACCCTGATTCATTGATTTGAGTCAGGGTTTTTTGTTGGTTAACATTTAGATTTCTAGCTATTTATAGTATATATTTGCACCCCCTTATGGACACGTAGTATGCATACATAGGGGTCTGTTAAATATAAAAACCACTCTCAAGGGAAAGTGATAATTGCATACAAGTACCTGGGATACAATTATATCTCTCATGTCAGAAGAGAATCAAACACCTCAAGAAGAGGTGAAGAAGGAGATTCCTGTTCAGGAAACTCCAAAAGTCGAAGAAACTATTGTTGAAGAAACTGCTGCGGAAGAAACTGCGGTAGAAGAAGCTCCAAAGGAAGAAGTAACTGTTGTTGAAGAAGCTGCTCCGGAAGTTGTTGCTGAAGAAGCTCCAAAGGAAGAAGTAACTGTTGTTGAAGAAGCTGCTCCGGAAGTTGTTGCTGAAGAAGCTACAGTAGAAGAAATCATCGCAGAAGAGTTCAATTGGGCTGACGTAGAAGTTAGTGCAACTGAAATGAATGCTGAGCGCATAGAATTAATGGCTGCCTATGAAAGTACTCTTGGTTCTTCTGTAGAGCATCAAGTAGTAGATGGTAAAGTAACCGTTAAGACGGAACGCGAAGTAATCATCGATATCAACTCTAAGAGTGAAGGTGTAGTTAGCTTAAATGAGTTCCGTTACAACCCTGAACTTGCAGTTGGAGATACCGTTGAAGTACTTGTTGATCGTCAAGAAGATAAGTATGGTCAGTTAGTTCTTTCTCATAGAAAGGCACGCTCGATCAAAGCATGGGATCGTGTTAACGAAGCGCATGACAAGGATGAGATTGTTAAAGGTTACGTTAAGGCTCGTACTAAAGGTGGTATGATCGTAGATGTTTTCGGACTAGAGGCATTCTTGCCAGGTTCACAAATCGATGTGAAGCCGATCCGCGATTACGACCAGTATGTTGATAAAACCATGGAATTCAAGGTGGTTAAAATTAACCATGAATTCAAAAATGTTGTTGTTTCTCACAAGGCACTTATTGAAGCTGATCTTGAAGAGCAGAAAAAAGAAATCATCTCTAAACTTGAAAAAGGTCAAGTTCTTGAAGGTATCGTTAAGAACATCACTTCTTACGGTGTATTCATCGATCTTGGTGGCGTAGATGGATTAGTGCACATTACAGACTTGAGCTGGAGTCGTATTAATCATCCGTCTGAAATTGTTGAGCTGGATCAAAAAATCAATGTTGTAATTCTTGATTTTGATGAAGGCAAAACACGTATTCAGTTAGGTCTTAAGCAACTTGAGAAGCACCCATGGGATGCACTAGATGCAGAATTGAGTGTTGGTCATAAGGTGAATGGTAAAGTTGTAGTTCTAGCGGATTACGGAGCCTTTATCGAAGTATTGCCAGGGGTTGAAGGTTTGATTCACGTTAGTGAAATGAGCTGGTCTGCTCACCTACGCAGTGCTGGTGATTTCATGAAAGTAGGAGAGATTGTTGAAGCTGAAGTATTGACTTTAGATCGTGAAGATCGTAAGATGAGCTTAGGTATCAAGCAATTGACTACTGATCCATGGACTGACATTACTTCTAAGTATCCACAAGCTTCACAGCATACTGGTACGGTACGTAATTTCACGAACTTTGGTATATTCTTGGAGCTTGAGGAAGGCATTGATGGTTTGATTCATATATCTGACTTGAGCTGGACTAAGAAAATCAAGCATCCATCAGAATTCACTACGATAGGAGCGAAGTTGGATGTTGTTGTTTTAGATATTGATGCTGATAATCGTCGTCTAAGTTTAGGACACAAGCAAATAAGTGTCAATCCTTGGGATAACTATGCATCTGTATTCGAAATAGGCACTACGCACTCGGGTACTATGGTTAACTCAGGCGATAAAGGTGGTGATGTAACTTTCGCTGAGCACGAAGGCATTGAAGCATACTGCCCTGCACGTCATATTACTAAAGAAGATGGAGCTAAGCTTGAAAAAGATGAAACAGCTGACTTTAAGGTAATTGAGTTCAATAAGGAAAACCGTCGTATTGTGGTTTCACATGTTGGAACTTACAAAGAGGTCGAATTGAAGAAAGCTCGTAGCGCTGGAAATACTGGTGGAGGTAGTAAAGGCGGAAACGTTTCTGTACCTAACCAAAATGTAGAGCGCTCTACTATGGGTGATTTAGATGCTTTAGCAGCTTTGAAAGAGCAAATGGAAAAAGGCGGGAAATAAGCCCCATTTACTTTGATATAGAAACCCTCGAGCGAAAGTTCGGGGGTTTTTTTTATGCTGAAAAAACTAACTTAGAGGTATGAAAGTAAAAGATATTATAGAGGTTTTAGAATCATGGGCACCACTCAAGCTTCAAGAATCGTATGACAATAGCGGACTGATCGTAGGCGCGCCTCATTGGGAAACTAATGGTGTGATGGTAGCTTTAGATTGTCTTGAGAGTGTAGTTGATGAGGCTATTTTAAAAGGGGTTCATCTGGTCGTGACCCACCATCCAATTGTATTCAACGGATTAAAGAAATTCAACGGGTCTACCTATGTGGAGCGCGTTATTATGAAGGCCATAAAACATGATGTTGCATTATATGCTATTCACACTAACCTTGATAATGTTGCTTGGGGTGTAAATGGGAAGATCATGGAAGTACTGGGTATTTCTAACCACGTCGTTTTGAGTCCATCGCAAGGTTTGTTGAGGAAATTTCAGGTATATGTTCCTGTGGAAGAAGCGGATGCATTAGCGAATGCTGTTTACGCCGCTGGTGGAGGAAAAATAAGTGCATATGAGGCGTGTAGTTTTAAGTCGATTGGGGAAGGAACATTCAAACCGATCGAGGGGGCTTCACCTGTTACAGGCTCCATTGGTAAACAGGAATCCGTTCAGGAGGCTAAATTAGAGTTCATCGTTCCTGTTTTTGCTTGTCAAGCTGTGGAACGCGCCGCTCGGGGATCACACCCTTATGAAGTGATGGCTTATGATTGGATTGAATTGGGCAATACAGCTGCACAATACGGAGCTGGTGCACTAGGTGAATTTGAAATACCAGTGGACTTCATGTCTTTCCTACATCAAGTGAAATCTAAGTTTGGTGCTACGATAAAATATACGAAGCCTGTAAACGAGCTAATCAAGACCGTGGCCGTTTGTGGCGGTTCAGGTAGTTTTTTGTTAGATGCAGCGAAACGGTCTGATGCGGATGTTTTAATTACTTCAGATTTCAAGTACCATCAATACTTTGATGCTGATAATTCAATCTGTATCTTAGATATTGGACATTATGAGAGTGAACGCTTTACAATCGACTTGATCACAGAGAGACTGTCGAAAAAATTCCCTAAATTTGCCGTTCTCAAAACAGAGGTCAACACAAATCCTATACAGTACTATTAGTATGGCTAAGAAGGCAAAAGAGTTAAGCGTAGAAGACAAATTAAGAGCGCTTTATGATCTTCAAATTATCGATCGTCGTGTAGACGAAATTCGCTCAATGCGAGGTGAGCTTCCTTTGGAAGTTGAAGATCTAATAAGCGAGGTCGCTGGTTTAGAAACCAGAATGGATAAAGTGAACCATGAAGTATCTGATCTAGAGACAGATATAAAGGAAAAGCACCAAATGATTAAGGATTGCCAAGAGAAAATGGCGAAGTATGTCAAGGATCAAGAGCAAGTCCGTAACAATCGTGAATTTGAGGCGATTGCAAAAGAAATAGAGTACCAAGAATTAGAAATTCAATTGGCTGAAAAGCGTATTCGTGAGTTTAGCGCGCGCATTGACTCGAAAAGAGAAGTGAATAGTTCAAGTGTTGAGCGTTTAGAAGAGCGTAAAACACACCTTACTCATAAAGTAGCTGAATTAGACAGCATCATGTCTGAAACGGCTAAAGAAGAAGAAATGCTTCTTGCTAAAAGTGTTGAGTACAAGGAATCCATTGAAGATCGCCTTGTTAAAGCTTACGACCGAATTCGCTTGGCTACAAAGAATAAGCTTGCAGTTGTTTCCGTGGAGCGTGGTGCATCAGCAGGATCGTTCTTTGTGATTCCCCCACAACGTCAAATGGAGCTTGCACAACGCAAGAAAATCATGATTGACGAGCATAGTGGACGTATTCTTGTTGATCCTCTATTAGCTGCAGAGCAAGAGGAGAAAATGGAGGCCATGATTGCTGCTTGGTTGAAGTAAGAAATTTAAAATAGTTAAAAAGCCCGTACTGCAACAGTACGGGCTTTTTTTATGGTAGAAAACGGGTCTAAAGTGCTACTTACTACAGATGTAGAGCATTTCGCGCTTGGGTAAGGCGTATTTAGAGAACCAACCCTCTGGGAGCTCTTGTTGAGCATCGAAAGTAGTTACTTTGAATCCAGCGGCTTTTAATCGATTAGGATAGTCCTGCCCGTAAAGACGTACATGGTCATATTGTCTAAACCTTTTCTCGCGCTCTACAGGATCGGTAATCGTAATGTCTTCGTCTGTTAATGCGTAGTCCGGGTCTAGAGGGACTTGCATAATCGCTAATCCACCTGGCTTTAGAATACGGCACATCTCACTCATTGCTTTTAGATCATCATCTACATGCTCTAAAACATGGTTGCACAGAATCGTATCAAAGGAGTTGTCTTCCAGAGGAATGTTTTGAACATCGAATCGCAGATCTGCTAGTGGTGAAAATAGGTCCGCTGTAGTGTAGTTCAGGTTATTCATTTTTTTGAAACGGCCATAAAAACATTGCTCTGGTGCGATATGCAATAGTTTTTGCTCTTTCGTTAAAAAGTCAGTGTAGTCTTTTAGGTAAAGCCAAAGTAGTCGGTGTCTTTCAAGGCTATTGGTCCCAGGGCACAGCGCATTTGGACGTTGATTTTCTCCATAGCCGTAAGGAAAAAATCTAGAGTAACCTCTTCCGTCAATAGGGTCTACAAATCGGTTGCCTTTAAAAAGCACAGGGCTTAGCCATTGAACTATGTAGCTGAGTCTAATTAGTAATGGGCGGGGTACCGAAGCAAGCGCCCATTTCATCATTTTTGCAATCATATCTTTTCGTATTCAGCCCTATCCATGCCTAGTGCATCATAAATGTATTGGAAGGTACTTAGAATTTCAGGTTTGCCGTTAATCACGGCAACATCGTGCTCGAAATGTGCACTGTTCTTCCCATCCGCAGTTAAAATGGTCCAGCCATCGGGAAGCTGCTTGATTCTATGGGTTCCTAGGTTTATCATTGGCTCTATGGCAATGACGAGTCCTTCTTGAATTTTTTTACCACGACCATGTTTCCCGTAGTTTGGAACCTGTGGATCTTCATGCATTTTTGTTCCAAGGCCGTGCCCTACGAGCTCTCTGACCACTCCATAGCCCCTGCTTTCCGTATATTCTTGGATTGCTGCGCCAATATCCCCTATTCTATTTCCTTCAACGACTTCTTTAATTCCAGCGTAAAGAGATGCTTTAGTGACTTCAAGCAACTCCGAGGTCTCTTTTGCTACCTCTCCAACAGGGAAGGTATAAGCATGATCCCCATAGAACCCATTCATAAAAACACCGCAATCCACGGAGAGAATATCTCCATTTTGCATTGCTTTTTTTCCTGGTATACCGTGCACTACTTGGGCGTTCGGAGACATACAGAGGCTATTCGGGAAACCATACATACCTAGGAAACCAGGTTCACCACCGTGGTCACGAATGAAAGTCTCGGCCATTTTATCTAGTTCCAGTGGAATGGCTCCCGGTACGATGTATGGAGCAAGAAGCCCCAGAGTCTTACTAACGAGCTGTGCACTTTCACGCATCAATTCAATTTCCTCTCTAGTCTTATATTTAATCATTACTTCGAAATCAGTAGATTATCTCCAGTCATTTCAGACGGCTGTTTAACATCCATTAGGGCAAGTAGAGTAGGCGCAATGTCACCTAACTTTCCTTCTTTCATAGCGAATTTGGAGGCACTGCTACCTACCAAGAAACACGGAACCACTGTCGTAGTATGTGCTGTGTTTGGCGTACCGTCTTCGTTGACCATACAATCGGCATTCCCATGATCGGCGAGAATGATAAATTGATAATCGGATTCAAGTCCGGCAGCAACTACATCGCGCAAGCAACGGTCCACAACCTCACACGCTTTTACGGCCGCTGACATGACTCCAGTATGCCCTACCATGTCCGGATTTGCAAAGTTCAGACAGATAAAGTCGGTCTCCCCTTCTTTGAGTTTTGGAACAATGGCATCGCGAATATCAGCTGCACTCATTTCCGGTTGAAGGTCATAGGTAGCTACTTTAGGACTTGGGCATAAAAGACGCTGTTCTCCTATGTATGGAACCTCACGACCACCTGAAAAGAAGAAAGTCACATGAGGGTATTTCTCTGTTTCCGCAATTCGAATCTGAGTTTTATTTGCTTTTTCAAGAACTTCACCTAAGGTATTGACCAAATTATCTTTTCTAAAAACAACGTTTATGTCCTTAAAGGTATCGTCATAACTGGTCATGGTTACATAATGTAGTGGCAATGGACTCATGTTGTAATCACTATACGCTCGCTGAGTTAATGCTTGGGTGATTTCTCTTCCGCGATCAGTTCTGTAATTAAACATAATAACTACATCATCCTTTGAGATCAGAGCCAATGGTTTTCCATGGGTATCAGTAGCTATAATGGGCTCCATGAACTCATCCGTAATTCCAGAATGGTAAGAGCTGCGTACCATTGAAATAGGGTCTGTAGACGGCGTACCACTACCATGTACAAGAAGATCATAGGCACGAGCAACTCGCTCCCAACGCTGGTCACGGTCCATTGCGAAATACCGACCAATAACAGAAGCTATTTGTCCCGTAGTCTTCATCATATGCTTGGTGAGGTCCTCAAGATATTGAGCACCTCCTTTAGGACTGGTATCTCTCCCATCCGTAAATGCATGAATGTATACATCACGAAAGTTCTTGTTATCTAACCAGCTGCAAAGGGCCTTAACATGGCTAATATGTGCATGAACTCCACCATCGGAAAGTAATCCCATGATGTGAATTTTTTTGTTCCCTTTTTGCGCTATACTTAATGCTTTTTGTAGCGTAGGATTTGTCTCAAAATCTCCAGATTCCGCTGCTAGATTTACCTTTACCAGGTCTTGGTAAACGACTCTACCGGCGCCTAGATTCATGTGTCCCACTTCTGAGTTACCCATTTGTCCGTCAGGCAGTCCTACGTCTAATCCTGATGTTTTGATCCAAGTAGATGGATAGTCCGTGTAAAGTGAATCTACATAGGGCGTGCGGGCCAGGTCAATAGCACTCACTTTAGGATCGTCAGCGCGTCCCCATCCATCGAGGACAATAAGTGCAGTCTTTTTCATAAGATCTTTTGAAGGAGCAAATTTAAGGATTCTTTAGGCAAAAAAATACCCGCTGTTAGGCGGGTATTTGATCATATGTTTTACCCGGATTATAGATTTACAATCCAGCAATTTCCGAAGTCTAATACCAATTCCTCTTGAAATTTCTTGGCATCTTGATAGGTGTCGTACACATCGTAAGCGACTCTGAATCTGCTAAGCTCTGGCACAGCGATCACCTGGGCGGTGTTCCCTAATTCTTCAGCGAGTGACTGTGCTACGTCCTCTGATTTATAACTCGCAATGATAATAGCATACCTTTTCGTATCACTGGTTTTGACCATAGGTATATCAGTAGCTTTCTCGATGCTGGTCAATGTTGTATCAGAGGGCATGTCAGAAACATTATCGTCTATTTTAATAGGATCCGGTTTCATGGACTTCATCTGTAAGACAGCTTTTTCCATGGCCTTTACTTTTGCTTGTGCTATTTTAAGTTCAGCTTCGAGGGCATTAGAGTCCACTGAAGACATTTTTTTAGACACTTTGCGAGTCTTTGTGTTGTTACTTTTTATGTTCCAGCGAACCGCAGTATAAAAACTACCTAATACATCTCCTAATAGGCCCGAAGCATCGGTGTCTAAATTATCGTCTAAATACAAAGAGTGACGATAGCCTAAAGACAGAGCTCCGCTTTTGGAAAGGTTAAATTCTATCGAGCTTCCTAAACTAAAATTTTCACTAAACGAAAATCCCACTTCAGCAGGCTCTATAAGATTGACTCCAGTAGTTCTATAGAGCGCTCCACCGGCACCTACGTTGACATTTAACTTTGTACCCTGAGAGTTAAACCTCTCTAAACTACTGAGAAGGTTATATCTAAGTGTTACCTGTACAGGAAGAATTGTAGCGGTATAGGTATTTGTCTTTGCAATACCGGTAATACCAAACGACACGTCAGCAGCATATTGATTTGAAAACACACGATGAACTCCCGTTCGTATTCCGAAATTAGAGAACAAACTATTCAGATTAGTGAGTGTAAGTAAGGAAGACTGGTCTCCAATTAACATACTTTCTTCCACTGAAGTAAGAAATGACCATTTGTTTTGGGCCTTAAGGAAAAGGCTAGAAAAAGCTAAAAACAGTATTACGGTAAACTTCATATGGATAAGTTTTGGAGTATAAAAATACCCACTATAAATTCAATCAGCAACTAAATGGCATACCGGTTCAAACGGTTCTTTATTTCTTGACTTCCAAGGGAATTGATTCGAATAGACTTGATGCGCGAGCATATCGCAATAGGTCCTGTCCAATGGCACTATTAAAAGACGTAAGGTTAACAAACTTAGGGCAGTCGTATTCTTCTAAAGAACTGACTCCGGTAGTATTTGTGACTCGAATGCTTCTTGGTTAGGTAAAAATATTCTAGCAGTGGAATCGCCATGGAGTACCACCGAGTTTTCTTCAACTCTAATCCAAGATCCCTCTCTAAGCCCAATCACTGGTTGAGTATTAAATTCATGAAATTCCTTAATTCTAGTCTCTCGAGTCTCACCCATATGCTCGATTCCGTCTACGGGATCTAAGTAATGAGGGTTGAGATTAAACGGAACCCAGCTAAAAGCATCAAAACTTGACGGGTAGGCTATGGGCATATCATTGGTCGTACAGATGGATATACCCGCCATATTACATCCCGCTGATGTACCCATATAAGGTTTTCCTTGTCGTACATCCTTATCTATACGCTCAAAATAACCACTCGAACGTAGAGATTCCGCTAGTACAAACGTATTCCCCCCACCTACAAAGAAACCATCTGCCCAATCGCAGCCATGTGAAGCGCTGTCAAATTCATGAGCTCCCCTCATGTTAAATCCCCACTGCTGGAATACGGCCTTCGCTTTAGCAGTATATTGATCGTGACTTATCCCACCAGGTCTTGCAAAAGGAAGGAACAGGATGTTTTTTCCAGGAGCAAAAAAATCAATACACTCTTCTTGTAGGTAGCTGAGGTAAGGTTTTCCAAAAACAGTCGAAGTGCTGACAATAAGTAATCTCATTTGTTAAAAAGTTTCATTATACAAGTAGGTCCAAACTGATTTTTTGCTGTCGTTAAGCTCCGTCCAAATAGGTCTTACTACACCACCATAGGCCGAGATATGGTTGTAATCACCCATAAAAACATCATTTGAAGGGAAGAATGGCACTTCGTTTATTTGTTGTTCTGTCCAGTTGCTACCTCCATCTTTACTTATCGCTAAGTACGTGTTCGTTTCCGTTGGTTTAGTGGTGTTTCTGCGGTCGTAATAGACCGCGTATAGAAATCCTGAGGTTGGGTCAATAGTTAGCCATGGCAGAAACTGATCAGAAGATCCACCTTGGTTTGATACTGCAAATGGCCGTGACCAGTTTTCACCTCCATTGTCGCTGTAACTTATATAAATCTCACCACCGGTTTGTTCAGATTGATCCCCCCAGCACATGTATATTCGGCCATAAAAAGGACTGCTTGAGCATTGATCAACTACGGTTACAGGCATTCCATTGCATCTTGAAAATCCATTGTAAGACTGGGTCCATCCAGCTTTTTGATCAGCTACTTCAAACTCCTCCCAGACCAAACCATCTAGGCTCCGGTTAAAGAAAATTTTACGGTCCAATGCCCATCCGACGTATCGTGCGTTTTTGATACCGAAGGCGGGTACTGCTCCCTCTGCAGTTTTGTCATCATCCACACAGTCGCCTTTCCGCTCTGAGATGATCGCAGGGGACGACCAAGTGTCTCCCTGATCTACACTCTCACTATACAGAATAGTACTGGTGCAAGACGGGTCCGTTGTTCCATAGGAGTCAAACTGGGTCCAACTGAGTCCGATCGTTCCGTTTGAAGGGTGCACCGCTGCCCATTCCTTGTCGTGTTTCTTGCCATTTATTTGTGTGAAGCTCCCTTCATTAAAGCGGTCATTTGGCCCATCTTTACTTTGACAAACCATTCTGTCGAGTATGCTGTCGCTTTGCCAATTTGTTCCTTCAGGATCACTTAAATGAAAATAATAAGTACGTCCACTATAGTCCGTAATGATACATGGATCACCATAAACTCCGTGAGGACTTGTGATTTCAGAAGTCGTCCATGTCAGTCCACCATCCGTACTTTGGTAGAAGTTGCTCAAAATGCTGCCGGCATAGATGTTGTTCTTGTTCGTGGGGTCCACAGAAATACTAGGTTCGCAAACTCCTGTTTTAAAGGCCACGCCTTCATGAATTTTAATGGCTTGGGCATCAGTCGGTTTTGGTAGCAGTATTGTCGTGATAAGGGCTACAAAAGCTAAAAATTGGTTTATTTTCACAGTTATGAATTTACTATTGGTCCTTTTTACTTCGTTACCGGTTTTACTTGGCAACGTTTCCTCTAAGATACAGCACGAGTTTTATGTAAGCATCACTGAATTAAGGGTTGATTTAGAACAAGATCGCATTACGGGATCTATGCAGTTTTTCCCCGATGATTGGGAACGTGCTATGAATGCACTAGTCATGGATGAAAACATGAGATACCATGCAATGTCCGAGCTGCAAAAAGATTCACTTCATGCCTTCGAGCTGGCTCGAACTTTTAGTATTCAATGCAACAAAGAAGACCTCATGACTGCGCTTAGATTCTCTTATATAGGGAGTGTCACAGATAATGAATATGTAAAGCTATTTTTCTCTTTTTCGGTACTGCCAAAAAATGTAGAAGGCTTTAACTGGAATATATATTGCTCAACTTTAAGTGATGTCTTTTCAAGCCAAGAGAACATCATCACCTTTTACAACGAACTGGGCAGTCGTTCGACAAATAGCTGCAGGATTGAAAACAACTTTAACACGAGCTTCTTTTAAATATGTTTTACGTTAATCTAGGCATGCGCCATATCACCGACCTTCAAGGATACGATCACATGCTATTTCTATTAGCCCTTACACTACCTTTAAGCTTGAAGAATTGGAAGCCAATGTTAAGGTGGATCACCGCTTTTACCCTGGGTCATAGTCTTGCCCTTGGGCTGTCAGCGATGGAGCTGCTTAAAGTACCATCAGGATATATTGAGCTGGCAATCGCTTTGAGTATAGGTGTTACAGCTGTCTTACACCTGTTGTCAGGATTTAAAGTGAACCGTATGGGCATGTTGGTCTCTGGTGTTTTTGGGATCGTGCATGGTTTTGGATTCGGTTCCTACTATTCCTTTATCGCTCAAAGTGATTCTTTTTGGTGGGCTTGGATTCCCTTCAATTTGGGTATTGAGCTGGGTCAAATCATGGTTGTACTCGCTGTGCTTTTAGTATATTGGTTCATCGAAAAAATGAGTGTTAGACCCCAGGCATACCGTTTGGTTATATCTGGTGGTATTTTAGCCTTGAGTTTTCAAATGATATTAGAGAGAATACCTACTTAACAAACGATTAAATGAATAAGATTTCATTCCTATTAGCAGCAATATTAAGCTCTTCTTTAATTGCGCAAAACGTGAATACCTCAAAGTTCCAGCAACTGGGCGAAGCATTACCAACGCCTAACGTTTATCGAACCGCTTCTGGAGCGCCCGGTCACCAGTACTTCCAGCAACAAGCGGATTACGATATGGAAATCACCCTAGATGACGAGACCCAGCGCATTTACGGGAAGGAAACCATTACCTACACGAATAATAGTCCGGATGAATTGCGATACTTATGGGTGCAGTTAGACCAAAATATGCGGGCAAAGAATAGTACCACTCAAGAAATTAATACGGATGGTATCTTTTCGCAAAGAGGTAATACTGCTCAGACAGCTTTTAACCAACTTAAAAAGAACCAGTTCTATGACTTTGATGGTGGTTTCAAGATCGATTACGTACAATCCACGGGGGGGACTAACCTCAGGTATACTGTAAATAATACAATGATGCGCGTTGACCTGCCAACTCCGCTGGGGAAGGGTCAAAAGTTCAGCTTTAATATAAAATGGTGGTTCAATGTAAATGATCGTATGGATATTGGTGGTCGTTCAGGCTATGAATATTTTGAAGAAGAGGACAACTATTTATATACAATTGCTCAGTTTTTCCCAAGAATGGCGGTCTATGATGATATTGTAGGATGGCAAAACAAACAATTCTTAGGTCAGGGAGAATTTACTTTGCCCTTCGGAGATTACAAAGTGAGTATTACCGTTCCTGGTGATCATGTTGTAGCATCTACTGGGAAATTGACAAATGAAAGTAGAGTTCTGAATGCCTCCCAACGTGCGAGGTTAGCCAAGGCGAAAAGAAGCTATAAGGATCCGGTTATTATCGTGACTCAGGCCGAAGCTGAAGCGGCAGAAAAAAACAAAAATTCAAAAACGAAGACCTGGGTTTTTCAGGCGGATAATGTTAGAGATTTCGCTTTCGCATCTTCTAGAAAGTTCATCTGGGATGCTATGGCCGTAGATATCAATGGAACGACAACCATGGCAATGAGCTATTATCCTAAGGAAGGCAATCCGCTTTGGGAACAGTATTCTACCAGAGTTGTAGCGCACACGCTTGAAGTATACAGTAAGTTCACCATAGACTATCCGTATCACAAAGCCATTTCAGTACATACAAAGTGGATTGGAATGGAGTACCCTATGATTTGCTTTAATGGTGGTCGCCCGGAATCGGATGGAACCTATAGTGAGGGAACTAAATATGGTATGATAGGCGTTATTATCCACGAAGTGGGCCATAATTTCTTTCCTATGATCATCAACTCCGATGAACGTCAGTGGACTTGGATGGATGAGGGTTTGAACACTTTTGTGCAGTATTTAACAGAACAAGAATGGGACCACGACTATCCATCAAGAAGAGGCCCAGCGCATAAGATAGTGCCATATATGAGTGGACCTAAAGATAGGATGGTTCCGATCATGACTAATTCAGAGAGCATTCTCCAGTTTGGAAATAATGCTTACAGTAAACCTGCAACCGCATTAAATATTTTGCGTGAAACAGTGATGGGTAGAGAGCTGTTTGATTACGCGTTTAAAGAATACAGCCGTAGGTGGGCGTTTAAGCATCCATCTCCAGCAGATTTCTTCCGTACCATGGAAGATGCGTCAGCAGTTGATTTAGATTGGTTTTGGAGGGGGTGGTTCTACACAACGGATCATGTAGATGTTGCAATGACGGACGTGAAATGGTATCAAATGTCCACTAAGAATCCGGACCTAGAAAACCCGATCAAAGAAGATCAATTCATAAAAGAAAATGCGCACATCGGTATATCCCGGAACATTACAATTCGTACCGTTGTGGATGAAGTTCCTGCATCTAGAGATTTTTACAATGGATATAATCAATTTGAGGTAAGCGACGCCGATCGAGAAGAATATGAGCAGTACAGAAGCCGTTTGTCTCTAGATGAGGCCGCTATGTTAGATGCAGGTTATCATTTCTATGGAATATCCTTTGAAAATAAGGGTGGGTTATTGATGCCTTTGGTAGTAAAGTTTACGCTCGAAGATGGATCCGAAGAGGTAAAAAGAGTTCCAGTCGAGGTATGGGTAAAGCATGAAAAGTCGTTCACTAAATGGTTCAACTTTAGCCAGCGTGTTGTGCAAATCACACTAGATCCTTTCCTTGAGATGGCAGATACAGATAGAAGAAATAATTATTGGCCAGCTTTAGTTGAGCCTAGTAAGTTTGATGTGTATTCTAAAAACGCAACAAGCAGATGGCAGCGCAATGGACAAAGTAATCCAATGCGCGAAGCAAATACTACAGCAAAATAATATCTTCAAAATAACAGACAGAAAAAAGCCGGCTCATTTTGAGTCGGCTTTTTTTATAAGATCTATTGTTAGAAAAATACTAGCCCTTTACCATGTCAAGGTATTGGCTAATTTTTGCTTTTAGATTCTTGCGTTCTACAATGAAATCCAGGAAGCCGTGTTCCAGTAAAAACTCAGATTTTTGAAATCCCTGTGGAAGATCTTTACCTATAGTTTCTCGCACTACCCGTGGACCAGCGAAAGCAATCAGTGCATTAGGTTCCGCAATATTTATATCACCTAGCATAGCATAAGAAGCCGTTACACCACCTGTAGTAGGATCGGTCAAGAAAGATATGTACGGAATCTTTTTATCATCTAGTAAGGCGATTTTAGCAGCTGTTTTCGCCATTTGCATGAGCGAAAATGCAGCTTCCATCATTCTGGCGCCACCTGATTTTGAAATCATGATAAAGGGAGCACCTGTGGCTAGGCTTTTATCCATCGCGCGAGCAATTTTCTCACCTACTACTGACCCCATAGAGCCACCAATAAAGTTAAAGTTCATACATGCAATGACCACTTGATGTCCATTCATTTCTCCATGGCCTGTGGTAATAGCATCTTTAAGACCTGATTTTTTCTGACCAGCTTTTAGACGATCACTATAGGGCTTAGTATCCTTGAATTTCAATGGATCTATCGACTGCATCTTAGGATCTAATTCAGTAAATACTCCTTGATCAAATAAAATCTCAAAGTATTCTTTCGCGTTGATACGGTCATGGTGTCCGCAGTTACCGCAGGTCCACATCTCTGCAGCATGGTCTTCAACGCTCACAATCACCTTACACTTGGGGCATTTGTGCCATAAGCCATCCGGCGTTTCTTTTTTATCCTTAGTCTGCGTAGTAATACCAGCAGTTGTTCTTTTAAACCAACCCATACGTGTTGTTTGTCCTGTTTATAGCGTGCTAATGTAGTAAAAAAGGGCACTCTTCGGTAGAAGAATGCCCTTTAGATAAGAGTCTTTTATAGTGCTTTAAGCAAGAGTAATGTCGTCATTCAAGTAAACATCTTGAACAGAACGCAACAGAGCGATACCGTCTTTGTAGTCTTTCTGGAATGCCTTACGGCCTAGGATCAAGCCTTGGCCACCTGCACGCTTATTAACTACTGCAGTTAATACAGCTTCTTTTAAATCGTCAGCATCATTTCCAGTAGAAGCTCCACCTGAATTAATCACACCAATACGCCCATTATAGCTATTTAAAACCTGGTAACGGGTAAGGTCGATTGGATTGTCAGTAGTCAACTCAGAATATACTTTAGGGTGAGTTTTTCCATGACCAGTGGCATTGTAACCACCATTATTCGTAGGAAGTTTTTGCTTGATGATGTCAGCCTGTATGGTCACACCTAAGTGTATTGCTTGAGAAGATAAATCGGCAGAAGAATGATAGTCTACACCATCAACTTTAAAGGCATTGTTACGTGTGTAACACCATAATATAGTAGCCATTCCAAGCTCATGAGCACGCTCAAAGGCCATTGCAACCTGTTCTATCATTTCACGGCTTTGTTCATGACCAAAGTAGATCGTCGCGCCAACAGCAACGGCTCCCATATTCCAAGCATCTTCAACGGAGCCATAAGGGCTTTGTAAGAAGGTGTTTGGGTAAGACAGAAATTCGTTGTGGTTGATTTTAACTACAAAAGGAATTTTGTGCGCATATTTACGCGCTACAGTAGCTAGAACCCCAAAGGTAGATGCAACAGCATTACACTCGGCGTCAATGGCCATTTTCACAATGTTTTCCGGGTCGAAGAACATTGGATTTGGCGCAAAAGAACCTCCTGCACTGTGCTCAATACCCTGGTCAATGGGTAGAATACTTAAATAACCGGTTCCCCCTAAACGGCCTGCGCCATAAAGAGTTTGAAGCGAACGCATCACGGGGATGCTGCGGTTAGAGTCTGTGAAAGATTCCGTGACAAAGTTGCCGCTTGGTGTGTGTGCCAGCGAATCTACAGGAATGGTAGTAGATGTGTGGTTCAACAAGGAATCGGCTTGATCGCCGAGCAACTCTCTAATTTTGTCAATGGACATCATAGTTTCTGATAGTATTAGTGAATGGCTAAAATAAGATGAATTTATATAGCCTCCGCCAAATAATTAAAAGGGATATCCAATACCTATGTTAAGATTCAAATCGCGTAGTTTTGGGTCGCTAATTACCCAGTTAGAGCGATCCACGGCACCAGGGTGGTGCATTTTTAATCCAAGATCTGCACGTAGAATAAAGAATTCAATATCATACCTGAGTCCAATTCCTGCATTTAAGCCAAGTTGTTTGTAGAATGTATTCCAATAAAATTGCCCCAATGTTATCGCTTCTTGTTGCGCAGCATTGAATACGCCATTATAGTCCTTCGCGTATAGCCACATATTGCCAGCATCAATGAATATAGCACCCTTTAGTGCTTCTTGAATAGTATATCTGTATTCTCCTGAGAGAATTAATTTTATGGGTGCTGCAGTAAAAAAACCATCAGATTGTAATAGGTTTTCAGGTGTTGCTCCCGGTCCAAAGTGGTATGCTGTCCAGCCTCTCATGTCATTAGATCCACCCATGAAATAAGACTTTTCGAATGGGGTAAATATGGCGCCTTCGCCCCAAGATTTGCTCATACCCAGAAAGCTTCGGAAAGCCAATTCCCTCTTTCGAACCAAAGGTTGATAAAAACGAAAGTCAATAGAAGTTTTTAAAAATCTGGATACAGGTAGGGATACGATGCTGTCTCTGTCTAGCGCATTCCAAAGATGTCCTCCAGACTCAAGATCTGCAGAAAGGTAGTATCTGCGCTTAGCTTTACTCCATGTTTCACTAAATCTATAGGCAGTTGAAGCGAAGACAAGGTCTTGAAACCCGACAAATAAAAACGGTGTGGACTGGGAGGCGGTATTAAAGTCAATGCGAATTAATGACAATTGAGCGGGTGTAAGGGTATGGTTTGTTTTACCGATTTTCCAGTGGTAATCCAATCTATTGGTCAGGTTTAGACGGTTAAACTCGTTCGCCCTGAATTGATAGGAAACCTTAGTTATCATTTCGGTTCTAGGGGACCACTTTTTTGATTTTTCAGGAAGCCAAGCTTCTGGTAGAAGTAGTTTAGGTATGCGCAGCGTCGCAGAACTATTGAGCTCGCGTGCATCAATGAGCCAAGTATTGTTGGTTGAATTTCTTTGCTCTGTAACGGAGCCACCCATGGACAGCCTGAGAAGTTCTCCTCCCTTAAATAGGTTACGGTTGTCCCAGCTAAAATTGCCTCCAATTCCTAAGCTACCATTGTTGCCAAGTCCTTCAATGCCAGCTGTAACGGCACGTTTTGGAAGAGGCACGAGCTTAATACGAGCTGTTAGCGTGCTGTCCTGTTCTTCAATATCGAGCTCGATATTTTTAAATACACCCAGTGCGGTCAGGTTCTTGAAGGTGTTGCGAAGTTCTGAATTATCGTAATAAGCGCCGCGAGCTAGGAATATTTGATCATCGAGAAAACCAGGTCTGAATTTGCGCGAAGGCTGTAAAATATCCATACCATTTGAGGTGCGTACACTATCTTGAGCCTTTAGCGTATGGGTATAACTAAAACTGGGTTCAACAGTTATTTTACTCAAGATTTTTCGCTCAATACTCCCTCCATAAATATACGGATCAACAATACAAACAACTTGACTCGTGGAAGGCCCTCTTGTTGTGTCGACCTCAAAGTATATCCATCCCAACTTTGCCTGATAATAGCCATTGTTCTTCAGAAAATTAAGAACGCTTAATTGTTCGTTTTCTAGATTTTCAGCAACGATTCCTTCTCCAGAAGTTAATAAAGGGGTATGAAAGGTAAGTGCGGAGTCTATAAATCTACTCGTAGAGGTGAGGCTATACTGATTGATCGTGTATTGCGGTCCTGTATTTATGCCGTAATGAGCAATGACTTTTTTGCGTTTGACTGTTTCGTAAGTGGTTACCTCAGTTTTGTAAAAGCCTAAGTTAAAATAATGTAAGCCCAATTGTGCGGCACTATTGATTCGTGCTATACTATCATATACGGCTGGAGCTTCTCCAATGGACTTAAACCATTGTCCTATGACATTCTCTCCAAGTGATGTGCCAATCTGGTGCATTGAAAGGAATAACCTAACGTTTCCAATTCCCCTATTAGGACGCTGGCGCATGATGTCAAAGTCGTCGTCAGATTGGGTGGCCTTTCCATTAACCTCAATGTTGTTCTCCACCAGTAGTGGAGCGAGCTCATCCACGACCCTAAGCCCACTGCAACTTGCTGTGGTAAATAATACACCAAGCACCATAATGATGTGCGTAGATTTAGCGTGTATTTTAGCCTTAAAATTTATCACAGTGGTTACTAAAAATTCAGAGAAACTTATTCGCGGTTTGGCTTTACGAAAGAACCGAAAAAAAACGGGTCTTTTTATTGCTGAAGGTCTCAAGTTAGTGACTGATTTTGTTTCATCTGGAGTGGAGGTTGATATTATTTATCATGTAGGACCTATTGCAGCGGATTTACAGGGTGATCGAACCATGGAGATATCGGAAAGCGACATGAAGAGAATCACTTTTTTAGAAACCGCATCTTCCGTACTGGCTGTTTTTCATCAAAAAAATGAAGATCTTAAGTCTTTTGTCAATGCACCCTTTATTCTCTTACTAGATCGTGTTCAGGACCCAGGAAATTTAGGGACACTATTGCGCACGGCATTGTGGTACGGCATTGATCATATTGCCTTAGTGAGTGGAACAGCAGATGCATGGAGCCCTAAGGTTGTTCAAGCAAGTATGAGTGCATTGGCTCATGTTAAAGTTGTGCTACTTGAAGAGCAAGAATGGTTGACTTTTGCAAGTGATAACCAGTTTGATCTAGTTATTGCAGACATGAACGGTACGCCCGCGAAATCGTTTGAATGGTCGAGCAAGCAAATCCTTGTAATGGGCAATGAGGGTCAGGGAGCTAGCGACATATTGAAGTCCAGCGGTCGCTCGATCACATTACCTGGAGACGCGAGTAAAATGGAAAGTTTAAACGTTGCAGTAAGTGGCGCTACGTTACTTTACGAGTACGCTTCTTCTCGACGCTTTTAAATCGGAGATTCATAAGTACTCCACCAATAACCAAGGCTATCCCCAAAAACATTTGCGCATTAGGTATAAAATCAAATAATGCTATGTCCCAGGTCAGCGCGAAAATGACTCCTATGTATTTTAAAGGTGCTACGGTGTTTACTTCAGAGAGCTGGTAGGATTTTGTCATGTACAGTTGGGCAAATTGCGTAAGAACTCCAAGTGCCAGGAGTAAAAGCCAATCTATTCCCACAGGAGTTACCCAATTAAACAGGCTAAATACTAGCATTACTGGCGTTGCAACTAGAGGGAAGTACATGACAATGACTAAGGGCTCTTCATCTTTTAGCTTTCTTATAGCATTGTAGGCCAGTCCAGAGAACATACTAGAAAAAACACCTAAGGCCAAGAGCGTAGGTGGTATATCTGCACTTGAGCCCTTCACGACCACTATCCCCGCGAAAGAAACTAAGAAGAACAACCATTGTGCGGCTTTCGTTTTTTCTCCCAGTAAGAAGCCTGCAATGAAAGCGGTGAAAAAAGGACTGAGGTATTGGACGGTAACGGCTGCAGAAAGGGGCATTTTTTGTAGCGTATAGAAAAATATAGTAAGTGCTGTGGTACCCGCTACACCTCTGATCAAAAGCCATGGCTTATTGTTTCCCCATGGATATAGTTTCTTTTTTTTAAGTAGACTGTAGCTGATAGCGAAGGTGATGAGTGACCTGAAAAGCACCAATTCTGTTGCAGGAAGGTGAGGTAAGAATTTAACAAGCAGGTTGACTGCGGCGAAACAGCCTACCGAGATGAGCATATAAAGGATACCTTTTTGCACTATTCGAAGGTAAAGTTTACCAATATGGCTCGGTTTCTAATCGCATCAAATGCTTCGACAGGAAGTGTGCCATCTTGAACAAGAAGATTAGTGAGTCCCCAAGAAGCTCGAATTTGTGGTGAAAATTTAAAATATTCGAAGTACAAATCAGCACCGAAACCAAACTCGTAATCCCCCGTGTGACGTTGTAATTTAAAGAGATTATCATCAACGACCTTAGCCCGAGAGGCCAAGTCATTACAATAACGCAATCCGCCCATTAAGTACAGACGGTAGTTGTCCACGCGAACACTTTTGAATTTTAAATGAAATGGAAATTGTACATAAGATGACTCAATCTGTCGGGTAACTATTCTACGCTGATCTAGGATGGGATCTATTAAGTCAAAGTGAACTTTACGAACCGTCGCTGCAAATCCCGGGGTAAATCTCAGGTCTAAATGCTCCGTTAATCTGAGGTTAGAAATGATGTTGATGTTATAACCAGGCAGGGCTTCACTTTCCACTCCAAAAATATTGCTCACTTCGCTCAAGTCCTTGAGGTCCATCGAGAAGTCGTAGTTGTTGATGCCAATATGAAATCCAAAATGCAACCCACTCTTATCGTAAAGTGGTTGATTGCGTAGCCTAGCGAATTGCGCAGCGCTGCTCAAAGGGGCAAGAAGGGTTACAATAATTAAAAGGCGGAGTTTCATTAGGTAGACAACGTTTCTAGGCCTCTTTTCTTGCTTGATAGATAGAAGCAATACCAAAAGTAACAGGTTTTGTTAAAATAGGCTTTAGACCCGCTCGAACTAGTTCTGCCTCGAAATCCTTACCGTGAGGGAAAGCTTGAACACTTTCTGGAAGGTACGTGTAGGCTCTTGGATCTTTGGAAACTAATTTACCTACCGTAGGCAATACTGCTTTGAAATATAGCCAATAAATTTGCTTGAAGGGAAAGTACCGCGGTTGACTAAACTCTAGTACTACGATTTGACCACCCGGTTTGAGTACCCTAGCCATGTCCTTCAAGCCATTGTGAAGATTTTGGAAATTGCGAACACCAAAAGCAACAGTAATAGCATCGAATGTTTGATCTGCATAAGGTAGATTTTCACTATCTCCAAGCTCTAGCACTATACTCTTATGTAATCCTTTTTTTGCCACTTTTACTCGCCCAACCTCCAACATTCCTTCACTGATGTCAGCACCGGTAATACGAGCACCTGTTCCTTTTGCAAGAGCAATGGCTAAATCGGCGGTACCCGTTGCTACGTCTAAAATAACGTTGGGCTCATCAGCCTTCACGAGGTTGACTACCTTACGTCTCCAGCCTTTGTCTATGTTCAAGGACAATAGATGGTTTAACAAGTCATAGCGCTTGGAAATATTATCAAACATTTCAGCGACTTGTTCTTTCTTTTCCGCATCACTATTGTGGTAGGGTTTTATGTTTTCTGCTCCTGCCATTATTGAAAAATTGAAGCGCAAAGGTAGGCCATATGGCGTAACTTAGCGGGTATGAGTAAAACTAGTGACGATTCCTTAAAAGGAAAAAAAAACAAGCGCAAAACGTTGTCTGTAAAGGACTTAAAGAAGCTAAATAAAATATTTGCTTATCTACGCCCTCAACGAAAGCTCTGGGCTCTTGGATTCTTCTTCTTGCTTATAACCATGGTAACCTCCTTGTTGTTCCCGAAACTTTTAGGAGGTTTGATGGGATCAACTCCAAGCAACTTACGTGACAATATGTTGCAAATGATGGGATTGCTTGTTATTCAGAGTATTGCAAGCTTCTTCCGGGTTGTGATTTTCGTAATGGTTACGGAACGTGCGTTAGCTGCAATACGTGAAGATTTGTATGGACACCTGATTCACCTGCCCATGAGCTTTTTTTCTGCAAAACGTGTAGGAGAACTAAACTCTAGAGTAGCCTCGGACACATCTCAAATCGGTGAAACATTAACCACCACTTTAGCAGAATTATTGAGGGGAATTTCGATGGTAATAGGTGGAATTGCCATTTTAGCGTTTACCTCAATAAAGCTAACACTCTTCATTGTTGGTGTTATTCCTCCATTAATTATCGTGACCATTATATTCGGAAAATTTATAAGAAAGTATTCGAAGAGCGTACAAGACGAAGTGGCCGCCTCAAATACCATTGTAGAAGAAACTTTTGCGGGGATCCAAACCGTCAAGGCATTCGCTAACGAAGCATGGGAGCGTAGCAGGTATGCTACAAGAATTAAAGAAGTGGTCGGCTTAGCAGTAAAGGGAGGCTACTACAGAGGAGCGTTTGCTAGTTTCATCACTTTTGGATTGTTTGGAGCTATTGCCTTGGTAATTTGGTTTGGTGCTGGAATGGTTCACAATGGTGAATTGGCAGGAGACAAGCTTAATGAATTCATCCTGTATGCCTTGTTTATCGGAGGTTCAATAGGTGGATTGGCAAGTGTATATGCACAGCTACAGAAGGCAATTGGAGCTACGGAGACTATTTTTGACCTTATGGAGGAGCAAACCGAGATGACCGTAGATCGTGTTGAAACTGAAGCTGTGGAGATTGGTGACATTGCATTTGACCAGGTAGAATTTAGTTATCCATCTCGTTCAGATGTACAAGTTTTAAATGGACTTAGTTTTAAGATTCCGAAAGGAAAAACGATAGCGCTGGTAGGTAAGAGTGGTTCAGGAAAGAGCACCATTGCATCCTTGCTTATGCGATTTTATCACCTAGAACAGGGAGGAATTGTATCTAATTCAAAGCCGTTGAATGAAGTTGATCTGGCTGCTTGGAGAGAGGAATTGGCTCTGGTGCCTCAGGATGTACTACTTTTTGGCGGTAGCATCAAAGAAAATATTACGTACGGAAAGACCAACGCCAGCGACGCAGAGATTATTGAAGCCGCGCAACAAGCTAATGCGTGGGAGTTTATTCAAGGTTTTCCGGAAGGCCTGGAAACCACCGTTGGTGAACGTGGCGTTCAATTGAGCGGTGGTCAACGACAAAGAATTGCCATAGCACGTGCCTTACTTAAAGATCCACAACTCTTGATACTTGACGAGGCGACAAGTGCTTTAGATAGTGAGAGTGAGTTCCTTGTGCAGGAAGCGCTAGATCGTTTAATGCAAGGTAGAACCTCCGTTGTGATCGCTCATCGACTCTCTACGATACGTAACGCCCATGAAATATTGGTGATTAATGAAGGTCGAATAACAGAGAGAGGAACCCATGATCAGTTACTCAACCTGGGTGGGACCTATTCAGAATTGGTGAGGTTACAAGATTTAGGGGGAAGCGAATTTTTACAGTCAAAGCATTCAGTTGCTAAGTCTTAAAGTCTTTCCATAAATTAGAGCTATGAAGAAACTACTGAGCCATCCAATAATTAAAATCCTAATGAACAAATATATCTTGTCGGGACTTTTATTTGCTTTTTGGATGGTATTCTTAGATACCAACAACTATTTTATTCACTCAGAATTGGACCAGCAATTGGACAATCTTGAACGTGACATAGATTATTACGAAACTACCCTTAAGGAGGATCGTGTCTTGTTAGAACAACTAGAGACTGATCCTAAGGCTTTTGAAAGCTATGCGCGAGAAAATTTCGGCATGCTTAAGAAAGGCGAAACAATAACCATCATCGAATTTGAAGATTCATCACATGAGTGATACTCCTAATAGAACTTACCCTCACGGATCTATCGTGGAGCCCGTTTACACTTCAGGCCCTGACCTAAATCCAGGTTTTAGGACGAAGCCATGGTGGACGATGCTGCAAGAGCATACCGTAAAAAAAGAATTTTCAGCCAACGATTGGGCTATAAACCGATTACAGCACGGGGCATCCGGTTTGCTCTTTTACGTGAACAGCGATCATTATCTGCCACGCATATTGAGAGATATCAAATTATCTTACGTTAATATAGGATTGGTCGTAGAAGGTAGTGGCCCGGATGTAATGGAGGCTTTACTGCACCATGCACACGATGAGGGGAACACCATAGATGGCTTGGAAGGCTTTATTAATATTGATCCTGTGGAAATAGCCGCCCGCACTGGTATATGGCATGAAGAGAAAATGTACGACCTCGGCGAAATTAGTCGATTAGCACCTTCTCAATTCAAGTATATGTGTTGTAATGCAAACTTTTTCGGTGCTTGTGGTGCATCTGCAGCAACTCAGTTAGGTTTAGCAGCGGCACATTTAGATTTTTATTTAGATGCTTTTGGAGAAGTAGGGTATACCCAGTATTGGTTAGCACTAACTAGTGGTACTTATCTATTCGAAGAGATCGCAAAACATCGCGGCATAAGGCTGCTGTGGGCTAGGTTACTCGAAGAATATGAATTGCCACCAACACATTTAGAATTGTATTCCGAGACCTCTACAATGCACCAAACTGCTTACGATGAGCATTCTAATTTACTCAGAGCAACGTCTGCTGCGTTTGGAGCTATAGTGGGTGGAGCAGACTCAGTACAAATACGTCCTTATAACGCACTGACTGAAGGTGCTGACCCAGAGGGAGAAAGACTTGCTTTGAACCAGCATTATATATTGGCTTATGAGAGTTACTTAGACCGAGTTGAAGACCCGGCTGCTGGTTCCTATTTCATTGAAACTAAGACGGAAGAACTGTGCGCTGAAGCTTGGGGTCTACTTCAGGAAATTCGAGAGCTCGGTGGAATAGTAGAAGCCTTGCGTAATGGATGGGTTCAGGATAAGTTAGAAGCTGAAGTTCAAGCCGCAATACCGGAGAAATTTCTTGGAGTAAATATTTTTCCAGAAAAAAGTCAGGTTCTGCCTGCGGATTTACAGTTACAACCATTGAAATCAAGGCCTGAACATCAGTTAGCCAATAAAGATTCAGAGATCGAACCATTGATCCCTGTACGTTGGGCAGCAAATTTAGAGCACGAACGTTTATTTAAAGAATCTGCAAAGCAAGAGGGTCATGTCGCAGAATAACAGCTGGAAAACACCAGAACAAATAGTCGTAAAACCTAAGTACAGACAAGAGGATTTAGGAGAGGCATGCCATTTAGAAACCTTACCTGGTGAACCCCCTTTTGTGCGTGGACCTTATAAATCAATGTACGTTGGACGTCCATGGACGGTACGTCAATACGCCGGTTTTTCGACAGCGACTGAGTCTAATTTGTTCTATCGCAGAAACCTCGCTGCTGGGCAGAAGGGACTCTCTGTGGCCTTTGATCTTGCGACGCATAGAGGTTATGATAGTGACCACCCCCGAGTGGTTGGCGATGTGGGAAAAGCAGGTGTTGCTATAGACAGCGTTGAAGATATGAAAGTGCTGTTCGATGGAATACCACTCGATAAAATGTCCGTTTCAATGACAATGAATGGTGCTGTATTGCCCATAATGGCTTTTTATATTGTTGCAGCAATGGAGCAAGGAGTTGATATTTCCATGTTAAATGGCACCATACAAAATGATATACTCAAGGAGTTTATGGTGCGCAACACTTATATATATCCTCCAGCACAAAGCATGAGAATCATCAGTGATATTTTCTCATTCACAAGTAAAAACATGCCCAAATTCAATAGTATCTCTATTTCAGGATACCATATGCAAGAGGCAGGAGCGACCGCTGATATTGAAATGGCTTATACGTTGTGTAACGGGTTGGAATATGTTAAAACAGGAATAGAAACAGGGCTTGAAATAGATGCCTTTGCACCTAGGTTAAGTTTTTTCTGGGGTATAGGACTGAATCCATTTATGGAGATCGCTAAATTACGCGCTGCCAGATTTATCTGGTCTAAACATATGGTTGAGTTGGGCGCTAAAAACCCAAAATCATTAGCCCTAAGAACCCATAGTCAAACCTCTGGTTGGTCTCTCACGGAACAGGACCCATTCAACAATGTTACACGTACGGCGATTGAAGCTATGGCTGCAGCTATGGGGGGGACACAAAGTTTACACACTAATTCATTGGACGAGGCCATTGCACTTCCTACAGATTTTTCTGCGCGCATTGCAAGAAACACACAGTTACATCTTCAACTAGAAACCGATATCACCTTTACAGCTGACCCATGGGGTGGTTCCTATTATGTGGAGAAACTCACTGCGGACTTAATTGTCCGTGCTGAGAACTTGATGAGGGAAATAGAGGAGTTAGGCGGTATGACAAAAGCCATTGAGGCAGGTATTCCAAAACTTAGAATTGAAGAGGCTGCTGCAAGAAAGCAAGCCAGAATAGATAGCGGCATAGATGTGATTGTAGGTGTAAATGCATTTCAGTCATCTAAACGGGCTTCACTGGATATACTTGAAGTAAAGGGAGCTGAGGTACTTAAGGAGCAGTTAGAGGGCTTAAATCGTTTAAAAGCTAATAGAGATCAATCGTTAGTCTCGAAAGCACTTGACGCACTTGAAAAGGCTGCTGGCAGAAAAGATCAAAACTTATTGACTCTAGCAATAGAAGCCGCTAAGGCTAGAGCGACATTAGGTGAAATATCAGCCGCTCTAGAAACCCCATGGGGTAGGTATGTCGCTAATACACAAACTATTAGCGGTGTTTATTCAAACGAGATGAAGAAAAATAAAGATTTTGAACAGGCCCTTATTGCTTCTAATGAGTTTGCTATTACAGCAGGTCGTCGACCGCGCATCATGGTTGCTAAAATGGGCCAAGACGGTCACGATCGTGGAGCAAAAGTGGTTGCTACTTCTTTTGCGGATTTAGGATTTGATGTAGATATGGGGCCGTTGTTTCAAACCCCTGCAGAAGCAGCTAAACAGGCTGTAGAGAATGATGTTCATGTATTAGGTGTTAGTTCCTTAGCAGCGGGACATAAGACACTTGTTCCTGCGGTGATGGAAGAGTTGACAAAACTTGGCCGTCCAGATATTTTAGTAATCGTTGGAGGAGTTATTCCTTCCCAAGATTATGATTATTTATATAATATGGGGGTAGCGGGTATTTTTGGACCTGGAACGGCCATAGCGAATGCAGCAAAGTCTATAATTACTGTTTTACAGGATAGTATTAGTAAGTAGGAGGACCATGTACGTCACCCAATCATACAAAAAAAGCCCAAGTAATACCTTGGGCTTTTTTTTGTGCAATAGCGTATTTGAATTTATTTAGCCGAGCGCTTTCTGTCACTCTCGTTCAATAAAATCTTTCTAATACGAATGCTTTCAGGAGTAACTTCTACATACTCATCAGCACCAATATATTCCATCGCTTCTTCTAAGCTGAATTTTATAGGTGTGAATAAGGCAGAGTTGTCATCTTTTCCTGCAGCTCTCATGTTATTCAATTGCTTCGCTATACAAGGGTTAACGACTAAGTCACCTGGTCTGTTAGCTTCACCAATAACCTGTCCTCCATAAAGTTCTTGGCCTGGCTCAATAAAGAACTTACCACGATCTTGGAGCTTATCCATAGAATAGGTACTTGCTTTACCTGCTTCTTTAGCGACTAGAACTCCAGAGATGCGACGCTCCATATCTCCTTTATATGCTTGGTAGTTTTTCAAGCGGTGTGCCATGATTGCCTCACCAGCTGTTGCTGTCAAGACATTATTTCTTAGCCCCATCAACCCTCGTGAAGGAATTTCAAACTCTAAGCGTGTCAAATCACTTTTAGCTTCCATCACTAAAAGTTCTCCTTTACGTTTTGTCACCATTTCGATCACCTTACCTGCGGTAGCTGCTGGAACATCTACTGTAAGCTCTTCAATAGGTTCGTGCTTTTTGCCATCAACTGTTTTGTTGATTACTTGAGGCATACCTAATTGTAATTCGTAGCCTTCACGACGCATAGTCTCAATCAAGATACCTAGATGAAGAATTCCACGTCCATGAACGATAAATTGATCTGCAGAACCGGTATCCTGTACCTTGAGCGCTAGGTTTTTTTGAATCTCAAGCATCAAGCGCTCGCGAATCTTCTGAGAAGTAACATGCTTTCCTTCTCTTCCGAAGAATGGAGAGTTATTGATAGAGAATAACATGCTCATAGTAGGCTTGTCAATCTCCATTGTAGGCAATGCTTCAGGGTTTTCTATCGAAGCTATTGTATCACCAATTTCAAAATCTTCCAATCCACTTACGGCAACAATTTCTCCCGCATCAGCATTTGCAACCTTTGTTTTACCCAAGCCTTCAAAAACCATTAATTCTTTGATCTTGGCTTTCTTTATGGTTCCGTCTCTTTTACAAAGAACGATTTGCATGTTTTCTTTAATGCTACCTCTTTTTATGCGACCAATAGCGATTCTGCCCGTAAATGAACTGAAGGCTAAGGATGTAATCTGTAACTGTAAGTTACCTTCTTCAACCGCAGGCTCGGGTATAGTGTCAACGATAGAGTCAAGAAGGTAGGTAATGTCATTTGTAGGCGTTTCCCAGTCAGGACCCATCCACTTTTCTTTTCCTGAGCCGTAAACGGTCTTAAAGTCAAGTTGATCGTCGTTAGCTTCTAAATTAAAGAATAGCTCGAATACTTGGTCATGGACAATATCAGGAGCACAGTTGGGCTTATCAACTTTGTTGATGACCACAATAGGCACTTTGTTCAAACTCAAGGCTTTCTGAAGTACAAAACGCGTCTGGGGCATAGGTCCTTCAAAAGCATCTACGAGTAAAATAACACCATCCGCCATATTTAAAACACGCTCAACTTCTCCACCGAAGTCACTGTGACCTGGGGTATCAATAATGTTGATCTTAGTGTCTTTCCAACGAATACTTACATTTTTAGAAAGAATAGTGATGCCACGTTCTCGTTCGAGTTCATTACTATCTAACAAGAGTTCTTCTACTTGTTGATTGTCTCTGAATAACTTAGCAGTGTGCAGCATGTTGTCAACTAGGGTGGTTTTCCCGTGATCAACGTGTGCGATTATGGCGATGTTGCGCAATTTCATTTGACGTCAAATTAATTTGGCGCAAAAGTACTCTCTTTTATCGCGGTAGGCTAACTTAAAATGAAGCAGTTTTAAATAACCTAACCCTCTTTACTATGAAACTCGCTCCTTTTCATGGGCCACTATGGTGGCGCCTCGCTTTGTCATACATCTTTTTACTAGGCACGAGCAATGACTTATCGCTTGACAAACAGCACTTTAAGACTTTATTTATTGAAAACTAATACTTTTCAACGATCGTAGACAAATGGCCTATGAGACCCTGTAATATTGATGAGGCGCAGGATTAATTTGTCAATTTTTTATCAGCTTTAGCCAAAAATAATAGTGCAATCAGTAATGATATATTTGCAAATAATTCATTTAACTGGTCGTTTTTGAAACCAATTCAAGCCGATAAATCGTCAACTTTACCGAGAAGTTTAACTTAAACCTTCATTCTGTGATGTTTGATTTTGCCACTTCTGGTAAGTCATCTAAAAGTTATCAATGTATACTGCTGATAGACAGTTCGTTTATTTCAAGTTTTATGTCTTGTTGTGATCAACTTTACATTGGTAGTAAACTTGACCCCCAGGTTTCCATTAAGAAGAACAACACTAGCATGTGCGTCGCAAATTTTCCTAAAAGTAGTTTTACGAAATTTTTGACCTAGGCCGATGAATAATAACAGCTCAAGGATCTCCCGGCTATTTCTTTGTGCCTCCTAATATTTATTTTGGACATCTACCCCTTCAATTAATCGGTCCAGGTGCACATAAAATTTATTGGCTCGATGCTGATCATATAGATGATACTAAACATGTAGAGGAAGAACGGGATTCTATTTCGTTATTTATTAGCGAGGCGCGAAATCCGTATTTCCAAAATGGAACGGGGTCTACATATGATTTATTGGGACGAACTAGTTCGGAAAATGGAACAATGAAGGTTATGAGAATAGATGGTAAATGGGTGAAGGTCGTTACGGTGAAGTAGCGTAGAAAGTGCTATGTTGCAGCATAAAACGAGTACGATGTACAGTACTCCTTGGATGAGTGATATTGTGCTAGGCACCATGCGCTGGGGTGCATTGTCAATCGCACTTAACTGCGAGCAATGGTATCAAGTGTACCAAGCAGCAATAGGATTTATATTACCTTAATATGGAATATCAAGAGAGTTTAGCACTAAGTGCCGCAAATTACGAGACGCATGTTGGATTAAAATTTCAACTCTATAATAGTTTGTTTTTGACACTGCCATTAGATGGAATCAAGAACACCGGAATTTTCATTCCAGTGTTAAATGAATACTGTCTCACAAGACTCGCAGATGGCCAAAGTCCAAGAGAAATCATCAAAGAGTTCTTTGAAGAGTTTAAGGATGGTGATGACGAGAAAGAGCAGTTGAATTTCTTATTCAAGGTGTTGCAATATATTGAGCGTCAAGTCGTACTAGTGGATGCGTTAGAGGATGCTGCTTATGGCGAGTTAAATAACCTCTCAGGAAAGGGCTCCCTGAGTGAGTTCATGATGCGCATGGAGCGTGCAGGGAACTTAGAAGAATTGAAACAACGGCTTCAAGAGTTTTCTATACGTCCGGTCTTAACGGCTCATCCTACTCAGTTTTACCCGGGAAGAGTATTGGCAATTATTACGGATTTAACCGGAGCTATTCGTGAAAACGACCTGAGTTCTATTCGTATGTATTTGAAACAGTTGGGTAAAACCCCCTTTCTTCAGAAATCAAAACCTAGTCCGTATGACGAAGCCGTAAATTTGATTTGGTATCTACAAAACGTCTTCTACCAGAGTGCTGGGGATATTACTGCTGAAATGCGCCGCAGTCTTCCCGACTGGGATGGTACATTGAACCTGATCAATCTAGGCTTTTGGCCAGGGGGGGATCGCGATGGAAATCCTTTTGTGAGTATTGACATTACAAAGAAGGTAGCCAACAGACTCAGAGATGTGCTATTGCAATGCTATTACCAAGACCTTAGAAAATTACGTCGTCGCATTTCATTTAATGGTGTTTATGAGGATTTGATGGGTATTGAGCAGCAAGTGTTGCGATGCATTCGTGATCAAGACGAATGGGATTTTATGGAATTCCGCGAAGCTCTGCGCTCCGTTCGCGCGAATCTTATAGAGTTCCACGATGCTATATTTGTTGAATTGGTTGAAGAATTACTCGATCGTGTTGCACTTTTTGGCTCTCATTTCGCTAGTGTAGATTTTCGCCAAGACAGCCGAGAAATTAAACGGGCGTTTGATACGTTATTAACGCTGTTAAATATTCCTGAGCCAACGCGCCCAGAGGAGTTATTTACAATGCAGGCTAATTGGGATGGTACCTTGACAGGCGACGACAGGATCGATGATACGTTACAAAGTTTTCAGGTTATTCGTGACATTCAAGCTCAAAACGGTCCGAAGGGCGCTCATCGTTATATTATTTCTAATTGTAGGGGCGCGATGGACGTCGCTAGGGTATTTGCTTTAGCCCGATGGACTGCTTTTGGTAGTGATAAAATCACTGTGGATATTGTTCCCTTATTTGAGACTATTGATGATTTAATGGGCTCCGGAGCGAGTATGAATACATTGTATTCTGAACATAATTATCGTACACATCTAACCCAACGTAGCAACAAACAAACGATTATGTTGGGATTCAGTGATGGCACCAAAGACGGAGGATACATGTCTGCCAACTGGAATATTTACAGGGCTAAAGAAAATTTAACCCGCATTTCTTTACAGAATGACATAGATGTCTTGTTTTTTGATGGTCGTGGTGGGCCACCCGCAAGAGGCGGTGGTAACACCCATAATTTTTACGCATCCTTAGGTCAAAATATTGCATCATCTCAGATACAATTGACCGTGCAAGGCCAAACCATATCGAGCAATTTTGGTACCTCTCAAAGTGCCCAGTTTAATATGGAGCAGCTCATCACAGCTGGGCTAGAAAATAGTCTTATGATAGATGAGGCTAAAGTACTTCAGCCCAATGAACGCTCTGTTCTGGAGCAGTTGAGTAATATTAGCTTGAAATATTACACCCTTTTAAAGGAGAATCCGTTATTCACAGAATTCTTGGAAGAGATGAGCCCTTTGAATTATTATGGAATGGCTAATATTGGTTCGCGTCCATCAAAACGGGGGCAATCTGCAAAACTAGAACTTGATGATTTACGCGCCATTCCTTTCGTAGGCGCTTGGTCGCAGTTAAAAATGAATATACCTGGTTTTTATGGCTTAGGAAAGGCACTACAGGAATTGAGTGAAGCGGGTAAATTACACGAAGTACAAAGTTTGTATAAACGATCAAAATTTTTCAGGACACTCATAGAAAATTCTATGCAGAGTATGTGTAAAACATTTTTTCCTCTTACCGCCTACATGGCTCACGATGCTAAGTATGGTGCTTTCTGGAGTCAATTAAGTGAAGAGTTCGAGCGAACCAAAAAATGGGTATTAACCATCTCTGGACAGCCGGAATTACTCAGTAATAATCCAGGAATCAAAGCTTCGATTGCATTGCGTGAGAATATAGTGCTCCCCTTGCTGGTGATTCAGCAATATGCGCTCATCACGTTGCGTGAGAAGGATATTTCGGATAAAGAACGAGCTGTTCTCGAGAAGCTTATTGTAAGATCTCTTTATGGTAATATCAATGCTTCTAGGAACAGCGCTTAAGAAATATTTGAAGTTCAAACAAAAAAGCCACCCAAATCAATGGGTGGCTTTTTTTAATTATAAAAAACCTCGCTAAGGTTTTCTTAAATCGTATCTCCAGCCCATATAGACCTGTCTTCCCATGATGGGGCCCCATACTACTGATGCATCAAATCGATCTTCGAATGGCAAGTCGCCACCCAGGATAGGATTGAGTTGGCGAACATTCAAAGCGTTTTGAAGTCCTAGATAAACTTGCCCGCGCCTCCTGAACTCTTTACTTACTTGCCCGCCGAGCATAGTGAATGCTGGGCTACGATCATCATAACCAACATTTGGTAGGCGTTGAGATGAATTGTAGGTCGCGTTTAATTCAATACCCAGCCCTTTTGTTCCAGTGTAGCTTATTCCGCCATAGAGCAGGTGAGGGACATTTAGAATTACTTCCTCGAGCTCGTTGTCTATTCCCTGGTTAAACGCCGTGAGATTAAGCTGCGTAACTTTCTGATACCGATATGCGAATTTAAAGAGTGTTCTGTGCAGAAGTTCATATTGTCCTCCAAACTGTGCTGACAGTGAATAAGGTTGATCTTCCCATTCATTCATCGTCCAACTTCTGTTGTAGAACAAAGCAGTTTCAGTGTCTTGGTCAAGGTCAAGTGTCATCTTGCGATCGAATTTCGTTAAAAACACATCTCCAGTTATTTGCAGCTCTTTAAATGCGATGTCTTTCGTAAACGCACCGGATGTCCCTAATGTCCATGCGCTTTCCACCGCTGGAGCTGAACCACTACTGAGGTTAAAGACACGATTATTAGCCATGTATCCCATGTATTCAGCACCGAGTGTTGTGTAGCGGTAAGAACGGCTTGCTTGAGAACGTAAGGACCAAGCTCCACTATTGTATTTTATGTGAAGTCGTGGAACATAGAAGAACTTATCGACATTATCGGTAATGTTTAGGTGATCTAACCGCTGGCCTAAAATCATACTCAATCCCTCTCCGTCAGGACTAGCTACATAGCTATACTCACCATATATACCGAAGGTAGAGGCGTCGTAATCACCATTAGAACCCCACATCTCTTGTTCAACATTGTGAAGGTTGAAATCGGCACCAACTTTAATACTTCGACGAGTATCTATAATGTTGTCTTGAAAAATAAGATTTCCATAGGTTCTTAACTCTTTCGCTGTGAACAATCGTTCTCCAAAATAACTATCGAGATCTTGGTAATTTGCTGAAAACTGAGTACCTATACTTCTATTGATACCACCCTTTAGGAAATAGCCTCGTTTCGCCCAGAGTTCATAACGGTCTGTTTGAAGTTCATGACTCCAAATAGGTGCTAAGGTTTCCTTACCATAGAGCGTGCTACCCCCAATGTTATCGGCAGAACTGAATTTTATACCTAATTGACCTTCACTATTTTTACCATTGAATTTCCAAGCATTTTGAACGAAAAAATGTCTAGACAAAGGCGTATCCAGGTATCCATCCTTATTTCCATCCCAGCGGAAGAGTTGCTGGCGACCATGAACCATAATATTTGAGGACCATTTTTTACTCTGATGCCAGGTGTAGATCAGGTTTTGCTCAAACCTACCAGGTCCTGCAAATAAATTGACATGTCCTATTTGTTCGGTAAAGCTCGGTCGCAATTCGTAATTGATTTGGCCACTTATGGCTCCAGCACCATTAACTACACTTCCCGGTCCTTTAGTCAGTTGTATGCTTTGTATCCATGCGCCGGGAATGAATCCCAGTCCCATCACTGAAGCAAGTCCACCCATGGTCGTGAGATTACCCTTTGTGTATAGGGCATAAGGCCCTTCTAGTCCTAGCAGCCTGATTTGACGTGTTCCTGTAACGGCATCAGTGAATGATGCTGAAATGGATGCATTGGTCTCGAAACTTTCGCTCAGGTCACAACAAGCAGCTTTACGGAGCTCTACTTCCGAAATCAATTCTTGAGTGATGATCGCTTTTTTAGACAAGCTAATCCCTGGATCACTACCGATATTTACTTGATCTAGGGTTTCGAAAAGCTGTATGGAAGAGCTGTCGGATTGTCCCAAAGCAGTATTGACCGTACACCCAAAGGCGACGGCTAAAATCATTAAAAAAGACCTCATTAATGTTTGTCCTTGCCACCGTGTGCGTGGTGCTCCTCATGCGTTTCATTCGGCTTACACAATGCGTCATCTAGTCCATGAGATTTTCGCATTTCAGCATCACGGTAGGTGCAGCATCCGTGAACAGTGGCATACTGCTCATCCGTAGCTATATGGTCTTTGACGTCATGGCCTGCGCTATTAATTGCAGCAATGATTCCTTGTTCGTTTACCTTGTCATTGCGGTAAGTAATCGCTAATTCGTGCGTTGATAAATCCCAATTTACTTTTTTAACCCCTTGAATGTACGCAGCGTTTTCGATACGTTTTTTACACATCCCACAAAGTCCGTCCACTTCTAGCGTGGTTTCTGTGATGTTTGATTGACCAAAAGATGGAATGGAAAGAAAGAGGATGGCAGCTGCCAAAATTGTTTTAAGTTTCATAATGATTAATTTTTTTTGTTAGAAAAATTTAGAACGATACTATTGATCTAAATCAGTCATACAACGTCAACCTATGGAACAGGATAAAGAGCGGTGGTCCGTTTATTTGTAAAAACCTAGTCGCAGGGCGAAATGGAGCTAAAGAGTGGTGATGTACTGTAATGAGTACCGAAGACAGTGCAGAAACTGTTTTATGGACCAGCTTAGATTCTTGTTCTGAAAAATCTAAATCTATATGTGTATTTGCGCAACAATCATCATTTTCGGGAGTGTGATGCAATGCCTTTTCTTGAGAATCGCACCCTTCAATATTCATTACGTCGCTACAACAGGGCACTTCTTGGTGATCATGCTCTCCCACAGATAGATGTAATGCTTCTTCATGCGCGCAGTAATGTAACAACGAAGGAGCGCCACTACTCATAGTAGCGTACATTATAGTGAAGATGAAGCTCAGTACTTTGCGCATGAAGCGAAATTAACGAATATCTTTGACAAACATTCGATTGGACTATGAAAAAAGTGATGCTATTAGGCTCAGGTGAGCTGGGCAAAGAAGTGATTATTGCACTGCAAAGACTGGGTTGTTTTACCATCGCCTGCGATTCCTATGCAGGCGCACCCGCTATGCAAGTTGCAGATACTTTTGAGGTATTCTCTATGCTTGACGGTGACTCCTTAGCTGCTGCAGTTGCGAAGCACCAGCCAGACATCATTGTCCCCGAGGTTGAGAGTATCCGCACGGATAGATTATATGATTTTGAGCAACGAGGGATTCAGGTCACGCCCTCTGCTAAAGCTGCAAATTTCACAATGAACAGAAAGCTCATAAGGGATCTTGCAGCAAAGGACTTGGGGTTAAAAACAGCTCCTTATCAATATGCAACGACTTTTCAGGAATTCAAATCAGCTGTTGAAGCTATAGGAATGCCTTGTGTTATTAAACCTTTGATGTCTAGCTCAGGGAAAGGACAGAGCGTCGTTAGGAAGGCTTCAGAACTTGAGTATGCGTTTACTTATGCGATGGAAGGATCAAGAGGGGACTTAAAAGAAATCATCATCGAAGGTTTTATTGATTTCCATACGGAGATAACGCTGTTGACCGTCACCCAAAAAGAGGGAGAGACCTTATTCTGTGCACCCATAGGTCATCGTCAGGAGCGTGGCGATTACCAAGAAAGTTGGCAGCCTTGCGCAATGGATGGTGAACAATTATTGGAAGCACAACGTATGGCGATAAAGGTTACTAAAGCGCTTGGTGGCGAAGGGTTATGGGGCATTGAGTATTTTCTTGCATCTGACGGAGTATACTTCTCGGAATTGAGTCCAAGGCCTCATGATACAGGTATGGTAACGTTAGCTGGAACTCAGAATTTCAATGAATTTGAATTGCATGCAAGGGCGCTATTAGGACTTCCTATTGCAAAAATAGAACAGCGTTATCCGGGAGTAAGTGCGGTAATTTTAGCTTCTAAAGATGGTGTGCCGCATTACGGTGGTTTGGAAAGAGCTTGTGGATATGAGCAATCTGATATTAAGATTTTCGGTAAACCTACGACAAGACCATTTCGAAGAATGGCATTAGCATTGACCTACGACAGGACTGGAGAAGAGTCCATGGATGAGTTACGTATACGAGCAGCTAAAATAGCCTCAGAGATTACAGTTCATTGATCTTGATCCTAATAGAGCTAGCAAAGTCATCAATTGTATCGCTATCTAAAGCCCCTAGAGTCTGTCCTTCTAATTTGTGATAGCGAAGTCCCCGTCGAAATGCGTTAATGATGTTTGGATTGGAGCTTTTCATGTAATTGATGGATCCGTATGAGAACATAACCTCACTATGGTTAGGGCCAATTTCAATCAATGCAGCATCACTCAAAGTCAGGTAATGACAAAGTACCATTTGATATGGCTTGCCTTTGTCCGTTTGTTCAGTCTTGACGTTTTGCACTAACTTCTGTAGAACAGTCTCTAATTCTTCTTTGAGTTGGTCTTTTATTCTATTAGACATTCGCGAGGAATTAGAAACATATTTTATTTGACCAATTAGATTGTCAAATGCACTAGGTAACCAAAATTCAGTTGATTTTATCCCCTCACTTAAATTTGTCAACTCACGTCCTTTGTCAATCAATTCCTGTGGAATGTTTTTCGGATCAAAGCGTTCGTTTTTCCTCATGTTCTCCATGATCCATAGGTAATACCTGAATGCACTGAGGCCAGGCATATCCATATATCTGTATAGCGGCACTTCTTTTGCCGTGAAATAAAGCTGCGCAGTAGGTTGGCTTATGGCTAATTCTAGATTTTTTTTTGTGTTGTCTATATAAAAATCTATATCGGCATAACTCTGTATGGGAGGGAGTGTAGTACAAACAACAATATGACTATTGTTCTCAGGATGAGAACGTAAAGCATCAATACTTAGTGAGAAATGATTGGCGATTTTGATCAACTCATCTGCTGTCAATGGAGTTGAGCCAATCCGTTTTCTGTATAAAGAGGCTCTTGAGCAACCCAAAATAGCCATTAAGTCTGCAGTAATCTTAGATTTGCCAGTGGTTGAATCGAATATCTGCTCAAACAATTGTTTTTGAAAAGCGTTGGAGGTAAACATCAGCAGTATCTTATAATTAACATAAAAGTATTCTATTTTACAATCAATGAACACTACCCCGTTAGAAAAGTCAATATTAATTCACGTTCAAGGTCGAATTGTCCAATATGACAATGACACCAAGGGACTTCCAATTTGTATCCCAGAATTCAGAAGGAGTTCAGGAAGTTACCTTAAGAAGAGAGGCTTAAATATGATCAATGCCTTTGTCAGAAAGGGTGTTTTAGAAGTGGTCGGCAGTCCTTGGTTGCCTGGGTTTTGGATTCAAAAACCAGAGGTCCTGCAATCGCTTGTAGGTTCCCTTAATTTGAAACTTCCCATACTTCTAATGGGTGTTTCTGATAAACCTGTATCTCAGGATAATTGGACAAGTTTTAGGGCAGAGCCTTTCATGATCGTAGACAATAGATGGAATAGTTTTCAGGAATACATGGATTCTATGAAGACGAAATATCGATCACGCTTAAAGAAGGCTGCACGGTTCAGAGAGGGTTATGATGTAGTTGAGCTAGAGCATAATGAGGATAATATCACACGTTGCGCTGGAATGCTTGAAAAGACGTTGACAGATAAAGTAGCGGTTCTCCCAATCGACTTAAGTGAATTGATTATACGGTTTAAAGTTTGGTTTAAAGAGGATTATAAAATTTTCGGAATTCAGGATAAGGGTGAGTTAAAAGGATTTATCTCTGTCGTAGAAGATGGGGAATGTCTTCGTGCTATGCATTATGGCACTTTAAAATCTAATCCAGATATGATGTACAGTCTCGCCATGTTTCATGTAATTGAATATGGTATTGAGCATGGTTTTAAACAGATTAATTTAGGCCGAACAGCTACGGAAATAAAAAGCACCTATGGGGCTCGAGCTGCTGAGAATCATTTTTCGTTTTATACGCGAAATGTGTTGTTGAAATTGGTGTTATATGTTGCTAAGCGGACATACGTGCCAAAGGAGTACACGCTTAGATCTCCGTTTAAGTAAATCGAATAGACACGATAATTTTTTTTTATTTTTCTTATCAAGGTATAGCATCTACTTTTGTACTTAAATCTTCCAACAATGCAAAAATCCTACGATCAAGTTTTCGAGAACAACAAAAAGTGGGTTTCAGATAATTTAGCTAAGGATGAAAATTTCTTCCAGCATTTAGCTAAAGGCCAGAGTCCTGAATTCTTGTATATAGGTTGTGCGGATTCAAGAGTTCCTGCTAACGAAATAATGGGGCTAGAGCCTGGCGATGTTTTTGTGCATCGAAATATTGCCAATATGGTGGTCAATACGGATATGAACGCGCAAAGTGTTATTCAATACGCCGTTGAGCATTTAGAGGTGAAACATGTAGTGGTTTGCGGACATTATAATTGTGGCGGTGTTAAGGCGGCAATGGGAAACAGTAGTCTAGGGTTACTTGACGGCTGGCTCAGAGAAATTCGCGACGTCTACAGGCTACATTCAACCACGCTCAATGCCATTGAAGACGAGCACGAACGTTACAATAAACTTATCGAGTTAAACGTAATGGAACAATGCTTTAACGTGATGAAAACTGAGTTTGTGCAGAAGAGCTATGCTCAAAAGAAATTTCCTCAGGTCCATGGCTGGGTTTATGATCTGGCTAATGGTGAGTTGATAGATCTAAATTTTGATTTCGACAGTGCCCTTAAGAAAATTCAAGAGGTTTATGATATAACCAAGTAGTGCCGCTTTTTGAACGTCTACTAGTTGAGTTCTTAAATACATGCCTGATGAACGATTGCAACAGCCTGAGCTTCGTCGGACAAACTCATTTAGACTTTGGTGGTAAGCGTTTCTTGCAGCTTCTCCAAGCTCACTCCTTTAGTTTCTGGCATCATGAAATGAGTGAAAAGCAGTTGAAGAACCATAAAAAAGGAGAAGAAGGCGAATATCGTCCAGCTTGGAAATGTATCAATAACAACCTCTCCTAACATCGTTATAAGCGCCGCAAATACCCAGTGGGTACCTGTACCCCATGCTTGGCCTGAGGCACGAACACTGTTTGGAAAAATCTCTGAAATAAATACCCAAATAACAGCCCCTTGTCCAATAGCATGAGAGGCTATAAAGACGAGGATAAATGTCAAGTTAAATGTGGCACTTGCATCCGTTTTAAACCCATAGGCTACCATAGAGAGCGAGATTATATAGCCAATTGATCCAAAATACATGAGATTCTTCCTGCCGACCCGGTCAATAAGATAGACACCTACAAAAGTGAAGATCAGATTGGTTCCGCCAATAGAGATTGAACTTAATAAAGAGTCTGAGGAAGCGAAACCAGCCTTTTCAAGGATTACTGGTGCGTAGTATAAAATAAAATTAATGCCACTTAATTGGTTGAAGAAGGCCAGCAGAAATGCCAGTGTAAGTGGTTTTTTAAACGCACCGCTAAAGAGATTTGAAGACCGAGATTCCACTGTATTATGGTCTTTTATGCTTTGTAATTCTTTAAGGGCGTCTAATTCATTTTCATGAATGAGTTTTAGCGTAGCGAGTGCGGAAGCCTCATCGTTTTTCTCAACAATCAACCATCTTGGACTTTTTGGTACGCCAAAGATTAACAAGCAATAAAGTGCAGCGGGTATGGCCTCAATACCGAGCATAAAACGCCAATCATTTGCGCCGCCTATTCCGCTTAATAAGTAGTTTGAAATGAAGGCAATCAGAATCCCGAAAACGATATTGAACTGGTAGAGCGCCACCAATCTACCTCGAGAGTGTGCAGAGGATATTTCTGATATATAGGCTGGGGCGGCAACTGTAGATGCACCTACGCCTATCCCTCCAATAAATCTAAAAAAGCTAAAACTATAAGGATCTTGCGCGAGGCCTGACCCAACAGCTGAAATGAGGTAGAGTATCCCTACCCAGATTAAAGTGTTTTTCCGCCCTATCAGTTTCGTAGGTATACCTCCTGCTAATGAGCCTAAAACTGTTCCCCAAAGGGCCATAGACATAATGAACACGCCGTGGAACCATGCAGAGGTCTCCCAGAGCTCTTTGATTGGAGCGTTTGCTCCGCTGATGACAACGGTGTCAAATCCAAATAGAAAGCCTGCTAGAGCCACGGTCAATGACCAGTTCCAAGTTTTGTTCATTCGAGTAATGATTAACTAGCCCCAATATACAATCCTAAGTTGAGGTTCTAGAAACTGGCATCTATTTTCGCCGTAACTTGCACCGAGTTCTCACAAACCCGAGGACCATTAAAATCACTCTATGGCATTTGATGCGCTTGGGCTCGACCCGCAAATTCTATCTGCTTTGAAGGAACAGGGTTACACAACCCCAACACCTATTCAAGCGCAGAGTATACCCGTTTTACTTGAAGGATCAGATTTATTAGGCACCGCACAGACGGGGACTGGTAAAACTGCTGCATTCGTTATACCTATAATACAACACCTGTTGTCTCAGCCAAAGAGCAATCGTCGACAGGTAAAAGCATTGGTCGTTGCGCCAACTCGAGAACTTGCCTTGCAAGTTGGAGAAAATGCAAAACGTTACAGTAAAAATACCGGCCTGAGAACAACAGTTGTTTTTGGTGGTGTTGGTCAAGGACCTCAGGTCGACCAATTAAGAAGAGGAGTGGATATCCTTGTTGCGACGCCTGGTCGCCTTCTAGATTTAGAAAACCAAGGGCACGCAGACCTTGGGAATATCAGTCACTTTGTTTTAGATGAGGCTGATCAAATGCTAGACATGGGATTTATCCACGACATCAGGAAGCTATTAAGAATTATACCGGCTAAGCGTCAGAGTTTATTCTTCTCAGCGACGATGCCTAAGTCAATTATTGAGCTTAGTTCACAAATACTACGGCCCAATTACAAAAGTGTCCGAATAGCTGTGGATAAACCTACAGCGGAGCGTGTTACTCAGTGTGTTTACCATGTAAGCAAGAAAGAAAAGCCAGCGTTACTACTTCATTTGTTAAATGAAATTAAAGGAGCTGTATTAGTTTTCGGACGTACTAAGCATGGCTGTGATAAGGTGGTGCGTATCCTTCAAAAGGAAGGTGTGTCAGCAGCAGCTATTCATGGTAATAAGAGTCAGAACGCCAGACAAAAGGCATTAAAGGGCTTTAAAGCAGGTGAAATTCGTGTTCTGATTGCAACAGATATTGCAGCTAGAGGTATCGATATTTCTGGCTTGGAGCACGTTGTTAATTTTGAATTGCCAAACGTTTCAGAAACCTATGTACACCGCATTGGTCGCACGGGTAGGGCTGATGCTTCGGGTTCATCTATTTCATTCTGTTCCGCAGATGAGCGTGGCTATCTCAAGGATATTGAAAAACTTATTTCTCAGGAAATTGATCTGGTAAGTAAGCACCCCTTCACGGAAGGAGCAGCCATAGAATGGTCAGATCCTGAAAACAGAAAACCCATCAAGCAAGGTGGCGGCGGTGGTGGAAGAGGAAGAGGCCAACGTCCCCAGCAGGGTGGTGGTTCATCTCGTCCTCGTTCTAACGACGGAAATTCACGTGGCTCGCGTCCTGCTAAAAGGAAGTGGTAGTTTAGACTTATTTAGACGTTAAATATATCGTCCACTTTTTCTATATATAAATAGAGATTGAGTGGATCTTTCTTCATACAAAGCCAGCGCAATTTCTTGCGCTGGCTTTGTTCTTCATGGTGATCACCAAGTGGAGCTGGCGGGAATCGAACCCGCGTCCAAACAAGGAAACCTGAGGCTTTCTACATGCTTAGCTTTTTATTAGGTTTTCGACCGATCTCTGAGAAAAAGCACCCTAATCACGGCTTAGCTTCTTAACTTGAACGAGCCCGCGAAGCGAAGGCAAGTCGCAGTCCTGAGTTTTCTACACCTCGTAATCAGTCGCCTCAAGACGGGGGCTCCTGCGAGATGTTCAGCTCCTGCACCTAGTGCAGGATTAGCAAAATCGACATACAGTCAGATTAAGCGGCCAAAGCGTAAGAATCTTCGCCAGTTATAAAAAATTGGAGCGGTGTATTAACGAGCAGCCCCTCCAGCCCTCGGCATGCTTACATCAACCTTCGACTTGCTGTCAAAACCAGTCAGCCCCGGGTAATGTTTCTCACTTATAAAACAGTGAGCGCGCAAAGATACATGGAAAGAATGTGAAATGAGCCTTTAGTGTAATAGTAAGAGTTTGAAAAGAGCGGATTTTCTTCAGTACTTTTACCATAATGAAAATAGGAATAGTAAAAGAGGGTAAGGTCCCAGTAGACAGACGAGTGCCATTAACTCCTGCCCATTGCTCAGCGTTAATGGCTTTATACGATTGTACAGTTGTGGTGCAGCCCTCGCCCATACGTGCTATTCTTGATCAAGAATATCTCGATGCAGGAATTCCTTTACAGGAAGATTTATCTGATTGTGACGTATTGATGGGAGTGAAAGAGGTACCTATTAGCCAGCTAATCTCTGATAAAACATATTTTTTCTTTTCGCATACCTATAAACAACAACCCTATAATGCGGGACTACTAAAGGCCTGTGTTGATAAAAATATAAAACTCATTGACTACGAACTTCTAACTAATGGAAGTTCTAGGGTAGTGTCTTTTGGAAGGTTTGCAGGACTTGTAGGCGCTTATAATGGTCTGCGCGGCTGGCGTGAGAAGTTTGGGGGTTCGCCTTTGAAGCCCGCACATGAATGTCACGATCTTTCAGAGATGTGGGAACAGTTAAATGCTCAAAACTGGTCGTCGGATTTAAAAATCATACTCACTGGTAAGGGTAGAGTTTCTCGCGGTGCCGTTGAAACATTGCGTGCTGCTGGGATTAAAGAATGTACACCAGAAGAATTCGTATCAGGGGCTTCTGGTCCTGTTTGGACACAGCTTGATGCCCAGAACTATTATACTTCGAGAGATGGCGAGCCATTTAACAAACAACAGTTGTACAAGGACCCTTCTACTTTTGAAAGTAAATTCATGCATTACGCACCACATGCTAGTTTGTTTATTGCTGGACATTATTACGATGCTAGAGCGCCATTTCTCTTTTCTCGTAAAGATATGCGCTTGAGGGATTTTAATATAAAATACGTGGCAGATGTGAGCTGTGATATAGATGGTCCAGTGGCTTCGACTTTAAGACCTTCCACCATTGAGCATCCCTTTTACGGCTATGATACCATTAAAGAAACAGTGGTAGATCATCTAGAACCAAGCGCTATTGGAGTCATGGCAGTTGATAATTTACCCTGCGAACTACCTAGAGATGCGTCATTAAGTTTTGGGACTGATTTATTAAGAGAGGTTCTTCCTGCACTTTTTAATGGAGATAAAGATCAGGTTCTATATAGAGCTACCCAGTGCGAGCAGGGTAGTCTTTCAGATAATTTCGATTATCTGAAATCTTATATTACTATTGTATAGTGGCAAAAAGCACTCTACATATTAGCAAAGGGGTGGAAGACGCACCGTCCATCAACCCTAAGTTGAAAGCGCATCCGTTTGCTAGAAGATCACCGGAAGAATTGGCGCTCAAGTTAGCCATGGGTGATCTCTCTGCCTTAGCTCAAGGAATTACTTTGGTAGAAAGTCAAGCTCCAACTGATCTATCAGATGCATCTGAATTATTGAACTTACTTATGTCAAAATCAGGTAACGCTATCCGAATAGGAGTGAGTGGAGTTCCTGGTGTTGGGAAAAGTACCTTTTTAGAAAGCTATGGAATCTACCTCTTAGAGAAAGATCCAAAAGCAAAAGTTGCTATTCTTGCAGTTGATCCTTCCAGTGCCAAGCATCAAGGAGCCATTTTAGGCGATAAAACGCGTATGGTGGAGCTTGGTAAGCATCCAAGAGCATTCATTCGTCCTACAGCTGCCGGTGGTGCTTTAGGTGGTGTTGCTCGAGCGACAAAAGAGGCTATGATTCTATGTGAGGCAGCAGGATTTAACCATATTTTTGTGGAGACCGTTGGGGTGGGTCAAAGTGAAACCATGGTTTCGCAATTAGCAGATTGTTTTTTGTTTCTGGCCATGCCTGGAACCGGTGATGAACTTCAGGGAATCAAGAAGGGTATTATGGAGATGGCGGATCTTGTGGCGATGAATAAAAGTGAAGGTGAATACCGTACGGCAGCTGAGCGAGGAGCATTAGAGGTAAAACGAGCTTTACAGTTGGTTACGAGGAGCCAAGAGGAATGGATTCCCTCTGTATCGCTTATCAGCGGTTTGTTTTGTGAGGGATTCGAAGTCCTTGAGGCTGACTTGGAACGTTATTTCCGTCATGCTAAGATCAAGGGTACTTTTGAGCAAAAGCGTAACGAACAAAACCAATTCTGGTTTGAACGGTCTATTTACGAAGGAATACAATCTTTGTTTGCATCTGATATAAACTGGATTTCACTCAAGTCTGCATTAAACCAGCAAGTACTCTCTAGAGAGGTTTCCCCGTTTGAAGCGAGCCGTCAATTACTCGATAGTCTGAAAGGAAAAATCTAGAAGTTACGGGCTGCTTCATGTTTGATGAGAAGGACCGCGGCTTTTGTCGGAAAAATCTCAACAATCATTTCGGCTTCAATTAATTTTCTAGATAAATCTGAAGCTGTCGCTTCAGCTCCCAACTCAGCAGCGGTTTTATTGATCAAGCTCACTACTTGGCTTTTCGCGCTTACCACGTGATTCCAGCTCTTATCTGAAAAGTATATCTGTTGGGTGATGTTGTAATCGAACTCTTGTCGTACGCTCTCTACAAGGGTTTTTCGGTACTGACTGATCGATTGTGATTCTGGTCGAACACGAATAACTAGATGATTTGGCGTAATTCGTTCTAACAGCATTATTACACGCTCAAACGCCTGAAAACGCATAGGAAGCGCCTGTTTTTGCATATTCTTTCTTAAATCGAATGCTCTACGCTTCTCTTCATTATCCACAAAGTTGGATAATATTAAGTAGGTGAGTAGCAGCATTAAAGCTGCTGGAAAAGTGTATTTAAGGATTTCAATAAATGCTTCCATGAAAGTGCGTTGAGGCTTACAAATATCGTTATTTTTGTGGTCTTACAATACATTTATCATGCAACCACTTTCGCAACGTGCCCAAGAGATGGGTCTACCTATGACAATTGAAATGGCACAAAAAGCTCGGGAGCTTAGTGCCACTGGAAAACACGTCATTAGTTTATCACTCGGTGAGCCAGATTTTGATACGCCGGATTTCATCAAAGCCTCAGCAAATGAAGCTATGATTCAAAATTTTACACATTACATGCCGGTTCCGGGTTTTGTAGATGTTCGTCAAGCGATAGCAGATAAATTTAAACGAGACAACGGCCTGGACTATTCTGCAGAACAGATTGTGATTAGCACGGGTGCTAAGCAGAGTCTACTAAATATTTTCCTAGCACTTGTGGATCCTGGGGAAGAGGTTATTATTCCAGCGCCTTATTGGGTGAGTTATATGGATCAAGCTAAATATTGTGGAGCTGAGGTAAAGATCCTTTCTACAACGATGGAAACCGGTTTTAAAATAACGCCAGATCAACTTGAAAATGCGATTACGGACAAATCTAAAATATTTATATTCTCATCACCCAACAATCCATGTGGCGCAATATATACTGAGGATGAACTCGCTGATATTGCCGCGATTATAGCAAAGTACCCCAATCTTTATATCATCTCTGATGAGATCTACGAATTATTGAATTACGGAGAGGTAGCCCATACATCCATGGCTAGTTTTCCTGCTGTATATAACCAGACAATCACAGTGAATGGTCTATCTAAAGGGTTCGCTATGACAGGTTGGAGAGTCGGTTATATAGGTGCACCGGCATGGATCGCTAAGGCATGTACAAAGCTGCAGTCTAACTTTACGTCGGGTACTAACTCTATTGCACAACGTGCTTGTAAAACGGCGTTAGAAGCAGACCCAACGAAAGTTCAATACATGGTGGATACCTTTGCGCAACGTCGTGATAAAATGGTAGCTTGGATGAAAGAAGTTCCTGGTTTTGAACTAAACAGCCCCCCGGGAGCATTTTATGTGTTTCCAAGAGTAGTTGAACTTTTAGGAAAAAAGTTTGGTGAGAAAGTAATGGAAACATCCATTGATTTAAGCATGTACTTGCTCGAGGAAGGATTGGTGAGTACCGTTCCAGGAGATGCATTTGGATTGCCCGGATATATTAGGTTTTCGTACGCGGCGGCGGAGATGGATTTAAAGGAGGCGGTAAGAAGAGTAAAGGCCGCAGTGGCGAATCTAGAAGATTAATACATACATAGTTTTGGAAATAGCAGTTTCACACGGAGAAATAATAGATAAGCATACCATTTTGGTGATCAAATGCGAACGAATAGTTGATTCCGCAAAACTTGAGCATATTAACAAGGAGCTCAGGGTGCTTACGGCGTCCGTATCAATTATTTATAAAAATGTACCAGATCATGTGTCCCTTCATCGCCTTGCTGAAAGGCTAAAGGCGGTAAACGAGCAACTATGGGACGTAGAGGATGTACTTAGGGTGCATGAGAACAATTCGGACTTCGGACCGGGTTTTATAGAAAAAGCGCGCAGTGTTTATTTTTTAAACGACGAGCGAGCGGCCATCAAGAAGTCAATCAATGTATTGACTAAGAGTATTCTTCAAGAAACCAAGTCTTACGAAGATTATTCTAATGGCAGTAACAAATCGGTAGATTAGTGTACTTTCGGTACACTCTTAAATAGGATAATTTGGGTCTTGAGAATCAAATAAAAACGATCAGAGAACGTATGAATATACGTCTCTATGATAGCAGAGAGAGGGCTTTGAAGCTATTGTCTTTAGGTTCGCTATTTGTGGCTCTTTTTACTATTGTATCCCTTGTGATCTATCACGGTTTCCAGTTAGACGATGTACAGAATAAAATCATAGGGTATATCGTTCGTGGTTCAATAGGCTATTACCTGGTCAAGTTTATTATCGAATTAGTTTACAATTTCCAACCGCGTCAATTTTTATTGAACCGTAAATGGGAAGCTGGACTCATGGCCTTTTTGATAGTCAACATATTGATTATCAATATAGCTCATGTTGAATTGCTCTACTATTTAGGTAATGTTTTAGGCATTCCCGGTCTGCAATCTGGTTTTCTGCTTTTTCTTCAATTCTATGTCCTTATTATAGTCGGTTTGGAGTTTGGTCGAGTAGGAGAGTTCCTTCCAAGGAGTAATTTTAGTGCACCATCCTTATTGGTCTTTAGTTTCTTATTTCTGATTGTTCTAGGAACATTATTATTAATGCTTCCTGAGATGACAGCAGGATCTGGGCATCTAGATTTTATGACCGCACTATTCACCAGTATATCAGCTAGTTGTGTTACTGGATTAAGTTTAGTTGACGTCTCCGTGGTGCTCAGCTTTAAGGGCCAATTTGTTTTAATGGTACTGATGCAGCTTGGTGGATTGAATATTATTTCATTTGCAGCATTATTCGCCATTTTAAGAGGTGGTTTTGGGATGCGCCAGCAAAACTTTATGAGTGAGAATCTAGGCGAAAACTTAAAGCAAAGCAGGTCGTTAGTAGGGTCTATTTTTCGACTCACGTTCACTCTAGAACTCATAGGTGCATTGCTTCTAGGTTTAGTTTGGTACAGTTCATTTGATTCTCTTGGAGAAACTATTTTCTACAGTTTGTTTCACAGTATAAGCGCATTTAATAATGCAGGATTTTCATTATTCTCTGACTCTTTAGCCACTCCTGGGGTCGCTTCAAATGGAGGTATTCATGTGATCATAGCCATACTTATTGTGCTGGGTGGTATAGGGTTCGGTACCATATCGGACGTCTTGCACCAGTCTTGGCGAAAGCAATCGCTATCGAAATCATGGAGGGGATTAAGAATTGGAACAAAGCTTGGTCTTGCAGTGTCTGGAATACTTATCGTTTTAGGCAGTGTAATCCTGGTAGCGACGGTTGCTCCAGACCAAGGGTTAGCCGGGCATATTGGCCAGAGTATCTTTCAAAGTATTACGGCTCGTACTGCTGGGTTTAATACCGTAGATATTGGTGCTATGGCCACTCCAGCTTTGTTGCTGCTGATATTTTTAATGTTCGTTGGTGGAGGCTCCGGCTCTACTGCTGGAGGGATAAAAACGAGTACGTTTGCGCTGGTTTTTTTAAGTGCCGCCGCGACGATTAAAGGGAAGAAAAACATTAATCTGTATAAACTTCAAATCCCGTGGGAGTTGATGAATCGCGCCTTTGCTGTGTTTTTATTCGCTGTAGTGTTTATTTTTCTGGGTATTTTTGCCTTAGCGGTTTTTGAGCCGGAAATGGATCTTTTGGACTTGGTTTTTGAACAGGTAAGTGCGTTTTGTACAGTGGGTCTTAGTACGGGGATAACTGCTGATCTTTCTTTGGCCAGCAAGACTGTGCTCATGGTGAGTATGCTTGTGGGTCGTGTAGGAACGCTAACCCTTGCATTTGCGCTCAGTGCAAAGCGCCCTGAATCTAATTACTTTAAGTATCCTAAGGCTCGCATGAACGTTGGGTAGCAAAAAAGGCCACTATTACTAGCAGCCTTTGTAGGAGATTGGATACATCATTTATTTGTTCTTGTCTTGAAAATCTAAGTTCTTAATCCCAAGTATTTTGAGTAATTTTTTACCGTTAATTTTCAATATTTCTTTTACGCCTGTTGCAATTTTTCTTGCAGCATTGTCTTCTGGTCTCGATACAAACTTAGAGTCTCTGTAAGTTATCCCCTCTGTAGGCTTGGTATAGTAATAGGTATAGAAACTCTTTCGTGACTCTCCATCAGGAATATTTATTTTCTTGTAACCATGAGGGCTATTGTCATCGGTGTAGAATATCACAGCTGTGTTAAAAGTAGGAGGTATTTTAACGACGCATTCGGTCATGTCCTTATTCCAGAGCTCTAAATCGCCACCATACTCCGGTAGCCAATTTTTATTGAGGTACACCAGTAGGTTGATTCTCCGCCAAAGTCCAAGTTTCGGATTCATATTGACATCAATATGGACATCAACATATGATCCGTTTTTACCTTGATGAACTCCGGATCCTAAGGCATCTTTCGTTGTGTGTAAATCTTCGATACCTGTTATTCTGCACAGTTGTTCTCCCCACTCACTTGATCCAATAGCGTCACGAACCAGCGAGAAGGTAGGGTGCCAGCGATCGAAATGATAATCTTCACTCTTTTCTTCGTTGAGACTCTTGCGTTTAACATTCAAATCTTGAATGGGCGGAAAATTCTCAAAGAGTGTATTGGCTGTTTCTTCAGTGAAAAAATCCTCCATGACGAGGTATTTACAAGGTTTTGCGTTTAGATAACTATTGCTCAATTCTTGAGCGAAGACTTGATCTAAAAACTTTGGATTGATAATACCTGTTGCCATGGGTGTTGATTTAACTTTTTCAAATATAGCAGTTAGCTTTTCTTCTTTCTTGTGATGTCAGTGAGTTTTCCATAAACAAAGAAAAACAAGGAAGGTGTAAGGCGTTTAAATAAAACGGAAAATGTTTCGTAACCACCTATAAAGACTTGTTTCGGAGGGTTATTGCGGGTTGCCTTTTTCAGGAAGATACGGGCCAATTCCGTTGGATGCATTCCATTTTCTTGGGCAATACTGTTCTTTCCAATTGGCTCGCCCTGCGGACCAAGACTACTCAGGGTGACATTCGTGTTGATAAATCCAGGACTTAGAAGACCAATATGAATGTCCGTGTTTTTCATTTCATACTGCAGGCTTTCAAAGTAGCCAACAATACTAAACTTACTGGCTGCATATGCTGCTAACCTGGGGCTTCCGAAATAGCCCAATATACTTGCAACAGTCCATATTTGACCTTTGTTATTGCGTATCATGTGAGGTAAAACTGCCTTAGTTAATGCTACAGCTCCCCAAAGGTTAACGTCCATGATCTTTTTTTCAACTTGTAGGTCCATGGTTTGCACTGAGCCTAGATGTCCTACGCCTCCATTGTTAATAAGGATGTCTATTTTACCGGTGCCATGTAGCGCATCTTTTACCCATTGTTCGGATTGGTGATGTTGTTCAAGGTCAAGAGGGAGAATGAGACAGTGCTCTGGAAAGGATAGGCTTTTCCTTAGATCATGCAGTAAGGATGTTCTTCTGGCGGAAATAATCACGAAGGCGCCAGCGCGGTTATAGGCTTGGGCTAATGCCCAGCCTATACCACTGCTTGCTCCTGTAATCCAAACGGTTTGCTCTTTCATGATCGTAGCGTGTTGCTTGGCAATTTAATATTTATACGCTTACTTGCGTTTAGGTGCACCTTTAAATTTAGAGGTACCCTTGAATTTGGTTCTTCCACTGCTACGGTCAGTACTTTCAGCACTTCCGCCTTCAGTACGTCTTGCTCCTCGGTCACCTTCAGAACGGCCCGCGTAACCGCCGCCACCTTCAGTACGACGGGCTGCACTACGATCACCTTCAGAACGACCAGCATAACCGCCACCGCCTTCACGACGACCACCTTCAGAACGACCAGCGTAACCGCCACCGCCTTCGCGACGACCACCTTCAGAACGACCAGCGTAACCGCCACCGCCTTCACGACGACCACCTTCAGAACGACCAGCGTAACCGCCGCCGCCTTCACGACGACCACCTTCAGAACGACCAGCGTAACCGCCACCGCCTTCACGACGACCACCTCGATCGCTTCCCCCTTTATAACCGCTGCGACTACCACCGCCACCGCTAAAAGAAGAAGAGCGTTGTGGTCTCCCGCCGCTTTTGCTTTCTTCGGAATATGCTTTTACGGTATACGAACCAGTCGTAGACCCAGTTAGTTTCGTTGCGATTTCATCAGCGAAACGTTCTTCAACATCAATTTTCGAAAAAGTCTTATCCATGTCAATCTTACCGATTTTCACTTTTTGACCTTCCATAATATCATTGATCAAGCCCATAAGTCGGCTTGGGTTTACATTTTGACGGTATCCTAAGTCAACTACTACTGTTTTGAAACCTTCTTCAGAGCCATCTCTACTGCTGCCACCACCTTCGCGACGTGCACGTTCTTTAACAGCTCTTGCTGCTTCGTTAATGTTTCCCGCACCACGGTAGCGTTTGAGAACCAATGCTGTTTCGTGTCCTAAAAACTTTTCGATCAATTCAGCTTTACTCAAGTGAGCTAGTTTATCTAAAGCTTCTTCAAGAAGCGCTGAATCTAAGGCTGCTTGGGGTTTCATTGCTACTAAATCATCAATAGCTCCACGCATTTTAATCTGACAAATCTCATCACCAGAAGGAACTTCCTTGGTTTCGAATGTTTTGCCGATCAAACGCTCCAGCTCCTTAACTTTGCGCATGTTTCTTCCGTGTGTTATTACGATAGAAATACCACTAGCACCAGCACGACCTGTTCTCCCAGAACGGTGGACATATACTTCAGGATCGTCAGGTATGTTCAAGTTGATGACGTGGGTCAAGTCTGTTACGTCAATTCCACGGGCAGCAACATCTGTTGCAACCATAACACTCAGGGATTTTTTACGGAAACGTGCCATTACATCATCACGTTGAGCTTGACTTAAGTCACCGTGAATAGCTTCTGCTCGGTATCCGTCATTCACGAGGTGTTCGGCAAAACTCTGTGTTTCACGACGAGTTCTACAGAACACAATACCGTACATATTAGGATTGAAATCCACTATACGGCGCATTGCTTCGTAAGTGTTTCTTGGGCTTGTAACGTATAGTTCGTGCTCTACGTTGGAGGCGCTTATGTTTTTCTTACCAGCAGAGATCTCTTTCGGATCGTTGAGGTATTTATTCGTTAGTTTTTTCATACCCTCCGGCATGGTAGCACTGAAACATAATGTTTGCTTATCTTCAGGAGTGTTGGCTAGAATAGCGTCCAACTCGTCTTGGAAACCCATACTGAGCATTTCATCTGCCTCATCTAATACTAAGAACTGGACATCTTCAATTCTAAGCTTTCTTCTGTTAATTAAATCCAACGTACGGCCCGGAGTACCCACAACAATTTGAGGCTTCGCTTGAAGGTCTCTTATTTGATTTGTGATCGGTGATCCACCGTAAACAGCGGTCACTCTAACGTCCATAAATTTGGCGTACGACGCAATGTCTTTAGAAATCTGAAGACATAACTCACGAGTTGGAGCCAATACAATGGCTTGTACGTGTTGAACATTTGAATCTAACTGGTTCAGTATAGGAAGCGAAAAAGCCGCCGTTTTCCCTGTACCCGTTTGGGCAAATGCAATTAAATCTGTTTTGTTTTCCAGTAAATGCTCGATACTGAGCTTCTGAATTGGTGTCGGGGTTTCGAATCCCAACGCTTCCACACCTCTGATGATATCAGGATGCAGACCACTGTCTTTGTAACTTTCCATAAGGTTGGCCCTAAATTGTATGGGCCTTTTTTATTGCCCAGATCCGCTGGGTGCGCTAACTGAGTGTCAGCGCTTCCGTACAAATTATTAGCCTACTTGGAAGATGGACACCCCTTAAATTTCATGCAAAGGTACGTTTTTAACTAAAACGAAAATTAATTACTTTGTGCCAATTGCTCTGATGACCCAGGCCTCTAAGTTATGGTACTCTCCTTCATTAAGTTTTATCCTTTCTACCCTTACTTTTACAGCTTTGAAGGCGCTAAATACTTTAAACTAATATTATTATGAGAAAACTATTATGTTAACAGAACCATTGGTATTAATCGTTTATGGAGCGACCGGATTTACAGGAAAGTTGGTCGCCACCTACCTTGACGCCCACCCCGAACTTCGTGGCAAACCTTGGGCCATTGCGGGTCGCACTCAAAGTAA
>CAJWFD010000001.1 GCA_913031435.1 uncultured Cryomorphaceae bacterium | reverse complement strand
TCGCAAAAAGAACACAACAAAGTCCTACTTGAGATAACTTAAGGTTAAATTTGGATTATGCTCAAGTACCTTTTTCTCTTTTTATCGATACTTATATTACCTCAGTGTAACATGAATCAATCTTTGAACGAATTAAACACAAGTACCAGTCTATATCTAAGACAGCACAAGGATAATCCTGTGCACTGGAAACTATGGTCTAAAGAAACACTGAATAGAGCGGAAGAAGAGCAAAAATTGATGATCATATCCATTGGTTATTCAAGCTGTCACTGGTGTCATGTGATGGAAGAAGAGAGTTTCGAAAAAGAATCGGTCGCTCAAATCATGAATAACGACTACATCTCGATAAAAATAGACAGAGAAGAACGGCCCGATCTAGATGCCCGTTACATGAGTGCAGTTCAACTCATGACTGGTTCAGGAGGCTGGCCACTCAATGTGATTGCACTTCCAGATGGGACTCCTGTTTTTGGTGGTACTTATTTTAACCAAGAAGACTGGATGAGGGCATTAGGGCAAATTGCCCAAATGTGGCAGGACCAACCAGAGCGCGTAAGAGATTATGGTAAAGAGATGCGCAGTGGATTGAATGAAATGATTGAAGTTAGCCTTACCACAAAGAACGGCGGATTTAAACCTGAGGATTTTCAGGATGTGGTCACCTTTTGGAAACGAACGATTGACCCCGTTAACGGCGGACCAAACGGAGCGCCTAAATTTCCTTTGCCTTCTAATTATAGTTTTTTATTGGATTATGCCCTACTTGAAAAAGACATCGGCATGACGGACTATGTATTCAACACCTTAAATCACATGGCTCTAGGGGGTATTTTTGACCAGTTACACGGTGGGTTTACTCGTTATTCCACAGATAGATTTTGGAAAGTACCGCATTTCGAGAAAATGCTTTATGACAACGCACAACTCATCAGTCTTTACTCAAGGGCTCATAGAGCTTCACCCATAACTCTATACGCTGAGACTGTGCATAAAAGCATTAAGTTTTTGCACAACGAGATGCTCTTAAAAGAGGGTCTCTATGCAGCTGCCTTAGATGCGGATTCAAGAACTCCTAGAGAAAACAGAGAAGAAGGTGGTTACTACACCTGGACAGATCAAGAAATCCAGGCCTTGGTCATTCCTGAAAAAGAACTCTTTAAACTTTACTTTGACCTTATTCCTAGCCATGATTGGGAAGGCAAGTTTATTCTTCACAGAACTCTTTTAGACGAAGACTTCATTCTGCAGCACCCGGAGATAAATGAAGATTTTATTGATCTTAAAAAAGGTTGGCATGATGCATTACTCGCAGCCTCGAAAAGTAGGGCAAAGACCCATCCCAAACCTATTCGTGATGAAAAAGCCATTACTTCTTGGAATGCATTGTTAGTAGAAGGGTTTGCAAATGCCCATTTTGCCTTTCCTGAGAAAGGTTATAACAAGTTTGCTCTAGCACTGATTGACGCCATGTCTTCGTTGCTGATTGAAAAGGGAGAATTAGCCCATCAATATTCAATTGGCACAGCTCAAGGAGAAGCATTTTTAGACGATTATGCAGCATATGGTCAAGCGCTCTTATATGGCTACCAATTAACCGGACAAGATCAATTCTTGCAAGATGCGCTTGCTATAGCTCATACTATCGTCAAGAAATTTCCGAATCAAGGCAATAGTCCTTTCCGAGCTTATGCTTCGAATAACGTAGCGGATTGGCAACAAGTGATAGAAATAGAAGACAATGTTATTCCAAGTGCAAATTCTATGTGTGCATTTTTCTTCTTCCGGATTGGACAATTTTCCGAACAAACTGAGTTCACTACAACCGCAACAGAAATGCTTGAAGCTGTTCACGGCAAGGTGTTTAAATATGGGCCAAATTTCTCTAATTGGCTCTCTCTAGGTATGGAGCACAGTTATGGAACGAATGAAATTGTGGTATGCGGTACAGAATCTAACATCTACAGCGCAACAATGACAAAATCCACTTATGTTCCAGGTACTGTATACCTTCAAAGTGCAATAGATGGCGATGGACCACTGCTTAGAGGGCGGTTTTCAGCGGGAACTACTTTAATTTACGTGTGTAAGAACTCAAGTTGTCAACTACCTACAAATTCTACAACGCAGGCTATAGATATATGGAAAAACTAAGCACCTGTCCTTGGTGTCTCTCCTCAGAACTCTATAAATCATACCATGATCAGGAATGGGGGCGGCCAGTAAGAGAAGAGACTAAGATGTTCGAGTTCTTACTACTTGAAATGTTTCAAGCTGGACTGAGTTGGATTACCGTATTAAATAAAAGAGAGGAGTTTCGCAAAGCGTTTCATTCTTTCGACATGCATCGAGTAGCTGCAATGACAGAGGATAATGTACTTGATCTCATGCTAAATGCAGGGATCATTCGTCATAAAGCTAAAATTCGAGCGGCCATATCCAACGCCCAGATGGCGCTCAACCTAAAGAACGAGGACAGCTCCCTCGTAGATTTTTTCTGGTCATATGTCGACGATACTCCGATCCATAATTCGTTTGCTTTGACTTCGCAGGTTCCAGCGTACACTAAACTTTCTACAAGGATATCCAAAGACTTGAAAATTCGGGGGTTTAAATTCGTGGGACCCACCGTGATTTATGCCCATATGCAGGCGACCGGAATGGTTAACGACCACCTTACGAACTGTCCTCAATATGCTAAAATCGTCAAGGGCTAACTAATAGCTGATTACAGCCATTTCTTTTTTGATTTTTCAGCCACAAAATCTTTCAGGTAATACGGCTCAAAATACGCAACATCCTCAAGGTTATATGATTTCTCTTGAACACTCTGTAGCATAGCTTTAGCTGATGGATAGCAATTATCTAAGAAATGCCAACGGTCATTTGAGGCCACCAGAGATTTAACCTTACCCGCACAATCCCCTATTACAAAAAGTCGTCGGTCTTTGTAATTAGTCCAAGAGTCTTTATTGAGTATGACTGCTTTTACTATATCCAGAGGAATCAACGCGCCGCTTACGTTTTCCCACACTTGAGCATATACCTCATCTCTACGAGCATCTAGAACCGAAATAACAACATCACCATTAGAGGTAATGGGAAAGTCAAAGCATTCTAAGGTAGACACACTGACTAAAGGAATATTCCATGCATAGCACAATCCTTTCGCAGCACTAACACCTATTCTAAGCCCTGTGTAGGACCCAGGACCTTTGCCTACACAAACTGCCTCTATTTGATTAGGGAGTACCGCAAACTGCCGTAAAAGGTCCTGAATCAGTACATGTAGACGTTCACCATGAACAAACTTCTCTCCACGTTCCTCTAAAGCACCTACTAACCCTGTATGATTAACAAGAGCTACACTGCAGTTCTTAGTTGCCGTTTCTAGGCAGAGAATCATTATTTCTTGTCTTGTGTTTTAACAGCGGCACCGTCTTTAAGTAACCTAGAAACTGCGCTATATGGACCGGTTATGACTTCTGTGGAGTCATCTAGACCTTCAATAATGATGTATTCATCATCTTGAATTCCGCTCTTCACTACACGCAGTTTTGCATTACCGTCGATTGGCAGAAACACCACTTCAAAGCTTTCATCACCATCCCCGTAGATCTCGTCATAAGAACTCGCTCTTGTAGAGGTATCCTTTCTAACCGTAACTGCTTGAATAGGGACCACTAAAGCATCTCTTACTTTATTCGTAATAATCTCAACGGTAGCAGTCATTCCCGGACGAAAGGGATTCTTACCATAAGTTTCTACCAGATGTGCGTAACTGCTATTGAGTACACGGATCTTTACTTCAAAATTAGTTACTTGGTCCGCGGAGGCACCCATAGCTAGTTTAGCGCTATTTGCGATTTCACTTACTACACCTTTAAAACTATCTCCTAAGTAGGCATCTATTTCTATCAATGCTGTATCGCCTGAGACTAACTTAACAATGTCATTTTCATTCACCTCCACCAAGACCTCCATGGTATCTAGTTCAGCAATACGAAGCATCTCTGTACCTGTCATAGTTGCGGTCCCTACGACACGCTCCCCCAACTCAACGTTAAGTTGTGTTACGGTTCCTGAAATAGGGGCTATTATGGTTGTTCTTTTTAAGTTTTTAAATGCTTCATCTAAGTTCGCTTTAGCACTTTGAAGGGCATATTTCGAGCTTTCCCTTTGAAGCTCAGCAACGGTGATTGAGCGCTGTGCTGCATCAAACTCTTGCTGGGAAATGGCTCCCTTTTCAAATAAATTCTGGTTTCTTTCCCATAATTTCTTAGTTTCTATCAAAGCTGCATCACTTTGAGCCAATACGGTCTTTGCACTGTTCACAGCCGCCCTAGATCTTGTGATGGCACTTTCGTATAAGTCAGGATTGATTTTCACGAGTACTTCGCCGTACTTAACATATTGACCATCCACGACATTGACTTCAATAATCTCACCACTTACCTCAGGACTCATGTTTACTTCGATCTCAGGCTGGATTTTACCACTAGCCGTCACTGATTCCACTACGGTTCGTTGATGTACGAAGCCTATTTCTATAACGACCGCATCGTTGTTCGTGTCAATCCATCCTCTTTTCTTCGCTACAATTAATCCACCTATCAATACAATAGCAATAGGAATGATGACTTTTAAGTTGATTTTCATAAGAGCTTAGGTTAAAGGGTAATTTGATTAAATAGGTAAAACTCCAATACTTTCACCTTGAAAAGGTAATCGAACTTAGATTGAATTTCACGACTCTTTGCAGCCAAGAATTGATTCTTAGAAAGCCCCAAGTCGAAAGCACTGATCACGCCTTCATCATAGTTGAACTGCGCATTAGTCAATGCTTCATTAGAAGCCTCAGCAGAGGAGCTAGCTGCTTGAAACAATGCCAAAGAGTTGGTCGCGTCAATATAGGCTCGTTCTATGGTTTGTCGCACAGCAAGCTCACTTTGTTTTAGATCCAACGCCGCGTTGTTCTTCTGAATTTTAGCGCGCTGTACATTGGCATGTGTAACGCCTCCATTAAACAGTGGGATTTGAAATCCTAAACCTATAAATTGGTTCCAATTATCGTTGAGCTGATTACCTAACGTATAGTCTATTTTACTACCTACGTCAGGCACTGTGATTTGTTGCGGAACTTGATCGATAGATCCAGTAACTGGATTCTCTACCAACGAGTAGGTAGTCAACTGATAGTAATCTGTGAAGTACGGTAAACCCTGTACATAATTAGAATTCAATTGCGCTAAAAAAAACAAGGTAGGATACCGGCCCGATTCAGCCAGTCGTATACCATATTTCGCGCTTTCAGCATTCGCCGCCGCAGCACGAACCGATGGTTGCTTAGATACAGCATCACTTTGAAGTGCAACTGAACCATAGCCAGACAGCGATAAGGATTCTAGGTCCAATGAAGGCATTGCAATTTCGAAATTCTCAAAATCCGTCTCCAACTGGAGTATTTGATATAATTGAAGTTTAGTCAAACGCACAGCATTCATTGCACTCGTGACATTTCCCTGATCGTTGCGCATTTGAGCCAAGCTCTGTAGGTAGTCATCCTTTGAGATGGCTCCATTATCAAACAACAACTTAGTCCGCTCAAGACTTTGCATAGAAGTAGTTAATTGTCCTTGAGAGACCTCTTCTAACTGCAGGTTTACTATAATCTGCAAGTAGGCTGAAGCAATATTGAGAGAAACATTATTCTTGACCTCTTCAAACTGATAAATCGCCGCGACACGGTTCATTCTGGCTTGCTGCAGTTGAAACAAATTTCGTCCCCCTGAAAGAAGGGTCCAATTACCAGCCGCAGTTGCACTAAAAGTTTGCCTAGAACCTGGTTGGCGAGTATTAGATATTGGATCAATAGTTAATCCGAAATTCCAATAATAACCACCGTTAATATTAGCTGTAGGCATAAAAGCCAACTTACTTTGTAACTCTTGAACCTCAGATGTTTTCACCGAATTTCCAGCCTTTTGAATATCTAAATTATGCGTTTTAGCATATTCGACACACGAGGTTAGTGTCCAAGCTTCTTGAGCGAAACTTGTGTTAAATAACAGACCTAGAATTATGGGGGAAATGAAGCGTAAAGGCGAGCTTTTCATGAACAGAACAGAATTAATTGTCCTTCAAAGATAGTTTATTTACTGAGCTTCTTTGATCGATAAAGCTTGTAAGAAATACCGGCGATTATCAAATATGGGAATATCATTAGATATAAGATTCCATAATTCAATCCCGCACCAAAGCCTCCGCCATTTGCAGTTTCAGCAACAGCTTTACACATACTACATTGCGCAAAAGAGAGGCAAGGAAACAACAGTAAAATTGACATGAAAATCAAACTAGAGTACTTCATCAATAGTAGGGTTGCATGAATAAATAGACCATTACTCCAGTCAAGGAAACGTAGAGCCATATTGGAAAGGCAAATCGAACCAGCTTCTTATGGCGAGTTATATCATTCGTCCAACCTCTAAATACACTCAACAGAGCCAAAGGAATGACGGGAACACTTAATATAATATGCGAAATGAGAATGGTGAAATAAATTGGCCGGATGGCCCCTTTCCCCAAAAACTTAGCGCTTGGATAGGTCGTGTGATATATTACATAAGAGATAAGGAATAGACTACTCAAAGTCAGCGCAGTAAGCATGAACGTCCTATGCACCACAACCTTTCCATTTTTAATGGCAACGAATGCGATGATCAAACAGCAAAATGTAGCACCATTCAAAATAGCGTGCACGAAAGGCAAAGAGCTTATCGAAGACTCTTCGGATAAGCCCAGACCCATTTTCCAACTTGCTGGCATAACCATAAGTAGTGCCACTGCGATTGGGATTATAGCACTGAGCGCGTATATCACGCGTAATATCTTTTGATCTACCGTTAAATTACTCATCTAACAAATTATGTTTTTCTCTTTCTAATTCCGCTATCAGAACCTTAATGTCCGACTCCATGTCATTCAATTGAGTCACATCTAGAACATCATAAGAACCCACGATGTTCCCAAAGTCATCCTTTCTACTTCTTATGCGTCCGTTCCAGTCGATAAGAATGGCATTAGTGCTATGTAAGAATCCTCCTTCTGCCGTTTGGTCTTCAAAAGCATTTAAATATAGCTTTTTGGCAACTTCATAAATATGATCTTGATCACCTGTTGCGAAAATCCACTTGTCAGCGTTGTAGTTATTTATCCTCTTGTACAAAGCCAATGCAGACACCGAATCCTTCTCTGGATCAACAGTAATACTCAATAGTTTAAACTGTGGGTAGCCTTTGAATCTTCGCTCTATTCTGTTCAGATGAAAATTCATAGCAGGGCATATCGTTGGACAAGTTGCAAAGAAAAAGCTCACGACATAAATAGTCGAATCCATTGTCGCATTCGAAACCGGTTGTCCAGCACTTGATGTAAAATCAAAAGAAGGGATTTCGTAATATGACGTGTCATCACTTGCTATTAGAACCTCTTTTGGCCCTACATAGTCAAGGGTTTGAAAGAATACTCCGCTTTGCCCATAAACGAAAAATATGTAAAGCAAAGCTGGCAGTACTAATACTGCGATTAATACTGCTCGATGTAGTAGTGACCTAACCTCCATTAGCTAAACAGGTATGAACCTTCAGTCAATAAAATAAACAGTAAGTAAGGTAGCAGAATTAATGTTGGCAGATACAAGGCGTATCTCAAAGCCTTCTTTTCATATTTAACGTGCATGAAAATTTGCACAATATAGGCTGCCTTCACTAGTGTCAAAACAATAAAAATGACATTCAAGATGGACGTTCCTAAGATCTGTACAAGCAAAATTTCAGGCTTGATTATTCCTAATACAACTTCAACTCCTGTAATGATTAGTAGGATCCAGAATACTTTCCAAATCCACCAAGTTCCTTGATGTTCTGACATGATAAATATGTATTAAACGAGATAGAAGAAAGTAAATACGAAAACCCAAACAAGATCTACAAAGTGCCAATACAAGCCAACCTTTTCAATCATTCTGTAGTGACCTCTTTTCTCATAAGTACCTAAAAGTATATTGTAGAAAATTACAAAGTTAATCACGACTCCGGAGAATACGTGAAATCCGTGGAACCCTGTGATAAAGAAAAAGAAGTTTGCAAACTGCTTTCTACCGTATTCATTGCGAATCATATTAGCTCCTTGAACTACATCACCTTCGTCTAGCAGGGCAACAGATTCTTCGTGAGAATATATTTTACCAGCTTTACCAGGCTCTTGTAAATAGAGTGCCTGGTCTTTCCTTAGCGCATTTAGTACATCTTCTTTTGCAAACGATTCACCGTGATTACTGGCATGGCCTTCTTCCATTCCGTGAATAACTTGACTAAAACTTAAACGCTCGCCCTCTTCATTATAAACGTGAACAATCTCTTGACGATTAGTTTCAACAGCACCAGTATCACCTGAAATAAAGTGGTACCACTCCCAAGCCTGAGAACCAACAAAAATGAAACCACCAATAACAGTTAATAGCATCCAATTTGTTACCGCCTTGCGATTCATTTTCTCTCCAGCATTAACTGCGAGTACCATGGTAACAGAGGACATAATTAAAATAAATGTCATGAGTGCTACATAGAGCAATGGCTGGTCTCCTTCTAATCCGGGAAAGTGAGTAAATACATTTTCAGCGATCGGCCAGGTATTTTCATACTTGAAGCGCATTAAACCATAAGCGGTCAAGAAACCAGAGAAGGTTAATGCATCAGAGAGCAAAAAGAACCACATCATGAGTTTACCATAACGTGCGTCTAAAGGTCTTGATCCTCCACTCCAGTGGTTTTCTTCTTTCGACGTATCAGCAGTAGAAGCCATAACGGTTGGTTTTGTAAAATTTCAGCAAACTTAACGAATAACACTCAAAAAGACATATAAATAGACCCACAATAGGTCCACAAAATGCCAATATATTGAAAGCAAGCTAACTCCAAGGTAATCCTCTTGGTTGTACTTACCTCTCAAAGACTTAGACATGGTAAAGATCAAGGCGATTATTCCACCCGCCAAATGCGCTAGATGAAATACGGATATTGCATAGACCCATGACCCTGCTGGGTTAGATCCGGGGCCTGTGAAAAACACCTGATTCTCGGTCAACTCCCTCCAACCATTAATCTGAAGAAATGAAAACAGTAGACCCAATATAAGGGTAGCTATTAGAGACCAACGAAGTGTTATTTGATTGCCACTTTTTATCGCTGTTTTCCCATACCACAAAACCAGTGATGAGAATACAATTATAAGTGTACTATAGAGAAAAGATGGCGGAAGCTCAAAGGAGAGCCACTGTTCATTTTGCACTAAGGTTGTGCGACTTACCACATAACCTGAGGTCATTCCTGCAAATGCCATAGTGATGCTTCCCATACCAATCCATAGAAGTGGTTTCGCTGCCTTAAGGCGCTGTTGTGCTAATGTTTCCATTTATATGTACCTATCTATTACGTAAATAATTTGCATTCCTGTTAGATAACCAATACTACTGAGCATTAGTTTACGTGCCACCTCATCAGATCCTGATTTCAACAGCTTTATAGCATCTGAAAGTACCCAAAGGCCTAGGGCCATCACCCCAGCTGCACCTAGGTAACTTAGGGTTAGTTCTCCAGTTATATTGAACACCGGGAGTATACCTACAATGATCATCCAAATAGTATAGGTGATGATATATATTTGAGACGATCTGTTTTTCGCCAGAGAGGGCAAGAGGTTATAACCTGCTCTACTATAGTCATCAAAGGAAAACCAAGCGATGGCCCAGAAATGAGGGAACTGCCAAAAGAATTGCTGGGCAAATAAAGTACCTGTTTCTATATCAAAATCATTCCTTGCAGCTACCCATCCTAGCATATAAGGAATCGCTCCAGGAATCGCTCCAACAAAAACTGCCAATGGTGTTTTAGCTTTCATTGGAGTGTAAACTAGCGCATACAATACGACAGATATTGCACCAAATATGGCGGTTAGACTATTTATAAAATAAAGACAAAGCAACCCAATAATTAGCAACGTAAAAGACGCCGTATACGCTTGAGTTAGGGTTAATGTGCCTAATGGGATCGGACGATTTTTAGTCCGGTTCATCAGCGCATCTTGCTCCTTTTCGTAGATCTGATTAAAGGCGTTTGAAGCTGCAACTACACATATTCCTCCTACTATGAGCAATAAGAGAATCAACCAATTAAAAGACTGATATCCTAACAGGTAACCAACAAGCGAAGAAAAAACAACTGATGTACTTAACCTCAATTTGCCTAACCGGATGACTTCTTTCAATAATGAGGGAGACGCAACTGCAGTCACAAAGTGTTTTATTTAAAAAGTAAAGATAGGGATGAAAGTGTTGCTTATAAAGCTCCTATTCAACAATAAAATGAGGATTTAATAGGTCCTCCTTATTGTAACGAAGTGCTGTCTTACTATTTTTTTCAACCATGGTAAATCCGGCGGCCTCAACCACTGCTTGACCAGCTGCTGTATCCCATTCCATGGTTGGTGCAAATCTTGGATAAACATCAGCGGTGCCTTCCGCGACCATGCACATTTTAAGCGATGAGCCTTTGGAAATAATACACACTTCTCCATGTACTGTTCTGTACTCTTCTATGAATGCCTCGGTCTCCGCATTCATATGCGATCTAGACCCTACAGCTGTAAAGGATCTCTCTTGTGATTTAGGCAAAGAAGTTGCCATAGCCAAGTGATCCTGTGTAATACTTGTATCTGGATCCATCTTTAATTTAAGTGCACCCTGGCCTTTGACACCTAGATACAGTTCCCCTGAAACAGGAACGTATACGACACCTAATATTGGAGAACCTTCTTGTACAAGTGCTATGTTGACCGTAAACTCTCCGTTTCTCTTGATGAATTCCTTCGTTCCGTCCAGTGGATCAACAATCCAAAGTGTAGTCCAATGCTTACGATCTTCAAAGGGTAGATGCTTCCCCTCTTCACTTAAAACGGGGATTCCTGAAGTGTCGAGAAGTTTGACAATAGCCAAATGAGCTAGAGTATCAGCCTGAGTCAAAGGACTATTATCTCCCTTGTAATCCACTAATGTCTCTTCATTGTTATATACCTGAAGAATTTCTTTGCCTGCGTCTAACGTCGCTTGCATGGCTAATAACGAGAGTTGATCTAATTGAGTTGAAGTCATTGTATTGGGTATTGATAAATCTAAAAAGCCTGCGCAAATGCCCAGGCTTTTTAAGAAAATAAATGTACTTATCTAGGTCTACTGAAGACGTGCATTGATCGGTACGGTGTATTGCATACGCACCGGTTTTCCACGTTGTTTAGCGGGTTGGAAAGTAGGCAGCTTCTTGATCACACGAATCGCTTCATCATCAATCAACTTATCTACGCCACGCGCAATAGTGATGCTACTCACCCTTCCGTTTCTCTCAATTACAAAATTGACATAAACCTTCCCTTGAATACCCATTTGACGGGCAAGTTCAGGAAATTCAAAATTCTTACCAATGTGCTTCATTATTTGCTGGTTGAAACACATGAACTTCTCGTCTTCGGTCGCAAACTTTTCACATCCAGGGAAAACGGGTTTGTTTTCCACTACCGCAAAATTAAAAATCTCGTCGCTCTCTTCTTCCTCTTCAACGATTTCAATTTCCTCACTCTCATCAGTCTCCGTCGACTCAAACTCGACCTCTTCAATCTCCAAGTCATTTTCAACAATTTGAATGATCTCAGGAGGTGCAGGAGGAGGAGGTGGTGGTGGTGGTGGTGGCGTTCTGTTCGTAATAATTGCTATTTCGTCTTCATCTTGAAAATCTACTCTACCTAAATCAGCGGGACCGCCTTCATAAGATTTCAATTCTAAGAAGAACAACGTCATGGCCAATGAAACGGTAAGACCGATCAACAAGAATAAACTCTTCTTGTTTTCAGCATCGGCCTTTATGGTTTTTCTTTTCTTCATGTGTTGGAACTATTGTGGTGCTAAAATAGCTAAAAGTATGATTAGCACAAGGTGTTTACAATTGGATTTAATTCAACTTCATCTAAAAGCGATAACATAGCACATCGTATTGGGCTTACCGTGTATTTTACCTGGCTCGAATCTAAATAATTCTTTGATTACAAGTAAGGCTTCCTCGTCTATTAAGTTACTAATTCGTTATGTCCTCTCCTGGGTTTAAATTAGCTGCTAACACAATATCCTATGTGCAACTCTTGAGATTATAATTCCTGCTACAGCGCCGGCGCTATTCGCTAATGCATCCAACACTTCCGCAGATCTTCCAACCGCCATCCACATTTGTAGGTATTCTACGAAAATACCGATGATGATAGCTGAAGACCAATACACCATCAGTTTTGCGTAGGACAACGCTTTCTTATAACCTCTAGAGCTACCAAAATACAGTAGAACTACCCACAGTAGATATAAGGTAAAGTGAACCACTTTATCAGAAATCTCAAAATCTATGCCAGTTCTTAGGGTTTCAGCGGGAGCCAGGCACACGTACAAAATGAAAAAGCCCCAACCAATGGCAGGGGCTCTATATATCCAAGGGTTACGCATCTTATCCAAGCAAAGCTTGGTACGCTGCTACATCCATTAATTCATCTAACTCGGCTGGATGAGACACTTTAATTTTTACCATCCAACCTTTACCGTATGGGTCCTCATTTACAGATTCAGGCGCGTCTTCTAGACCATCGTTTACTTCAAGTATTTCACCGGCAACGGGCAGATAAAGATCTGAAACTGTTTTAACAGCCTCCACGCTACCAAAAACCTCATCTCTTCCAAGTTCTTCACCTTCCGTATCCACATCTATGAAAACGATGTCTCCTAATTCGCCTTGGGCGAAATCAGTAATTCCAATGTAAGCTACATCACCTTCCACACGGATCCACTCGTGATCCTTAGAGTACTTTAAATTTTCAGGGAACTGCATAAGGGTTTGTTTAGTTTGTCAAATGTAAGGTCAAAATTCTTTTTTACAATTGCTTATTGCCCTAGATTAAATCTAAATGCAATACCTCCGTTTGTGTTTAATGTTGGAAATGCATTTGAGGTTTTAAAAGAACTTACGGTCTGGTCGTAATAAAGTCTTGCCGTCAGTTTAGAGGACAGCATATAATCTGCACTGGCTTTGATTGACCAAATTCTTTGCCCAGCGGTCACCTGATCCAACCCCTCCTGAATTCTTCTAATCACAGTTTGATTATCTCTTAAACTGAAATCCAATTTTAGGTCCAAGTTAGAAGTGATTTTTTGAGGACGTCCATCGCTAACAATATTAAAGCTTACATCCTTGATGATATAACCCGTTCCTACGACTACCTCAAGACCTTTAGTATCCGTCATTTGGTTATTAACTAAAGATAAGTTTAGCTGTCTATTTCTCTTGATATCAAAACGCAGACTGGCCTGGTTCTTTAAGCGCAGATTAATCCCAACGAAGGGGCCAAAGTTCTCAGAAACGCTTATTTGAGAAATTTGATACTCCGGTAAAAAGTCACCATTAGTATTTCTGATATTATTCACTGGTTCGCCATTTTGAATGCGCTGTTGCAGAAGCATGTTACTCTGATAAGAGCTCATCGTGTACAAGCTTTTATACGTATGGGTCAGGGTGAAGCTTTGGAAATTTTTCTTAAACCATGGGATGCGCATCAAACCATTGAAGTTAAGGTTCCAATTAGGCATAGGTAAGGTGGGACGACCATTCAACTTTACCTCAGAGGGATCCTTTCCACTGTAGGCTGCAAGAAATGCCGGAATAAGTACATCTGAACTATTGTAACTGTATCCATCATAGCCTTCTCTTGTACCCGTCGAATCTAGCGTTCCCGTGATAAGAATTGGGTTGTATGTTGGATCTGAATTTGCACGCGACTGCGCCAAAAGGTCAGACACGACAGCACGGTGTGCAAGAAAGGTATTATAGACAGGTGAATTTGTGGAATCAACCTTCTCAAAAGCGCTTCTAATGGACAGGAACGAAATGCTGTAGTTTCCAGTTTCCATTGGATTAAAGTGATAATATCCTTCTGACAAAGCAAGTGTAGTATCCGTTAGAGGGTCATGATACCTGTATAAAGATGAACTGTTCAGTCCAGATACCTTAGTCGCCGTAATCTGCAGGCGTATGTCTTGCCAAGGCTCTACCACAGCTCTAAAGTTCAAGTTCTCCGTAAATGTTTTCTGAAATTGATTGGGCTGTTGGGTATTCTTCGTCAACCAGCCATTATCACTTGCTCTTTCCGCGATGGCGGATTGAGCACCAAAAACGAAATCTAAACCAGGAGCCATTAGAGCAGCGGGATCTAAACCCAAGTAAGTCGGGTTGGTTATGATTCCTGGTAATAATGTTCCATTAGTTTGAGAATAAGTCAGCGATGCTGATCTCAAAAGCATGGTTAGCCTTACCGCTCCAAGCAAAATTTTTGAAGGCTCTTTTTTTTCTTTTTTCTCCTTTTCTTCCTTACCCTGTTTGCCTTCCTTAGCAGGAGCACCTCTTTTCTTAGGCGCACCTCTTCTGGCAACAGCTTTGGCACGACCTCCTTGATTGGCCTTTTGAAGGAAGGGAACTTGATTATATAAGTTCACAAAATTGGCATTCCCCGTGAACTGGATGTTGTTTGAGTTTTGAGCCCTACTACCGTAATAAAGCTCCGGATCTGATTTAGGACTTAGTGCACGCGTTGAATTTGTGGTCCAATCATAGTTTCCTGTGTAGCGAACGCTTGCACTAGTGAAGTCCATGAAAGGAAGCTTACTAATTGGAATTTGCCAATTAACGTTTAATGTTTGGTGGAATTGAGTGGGACGACCTAATGTTGAAAGTCCGGCTGCAATCGTATCTCTATTCGCTTGAGTTTTGGGATCTCCCGGTAATTCATCTACCCTAGTTTGTGCTGTAGCATTATAGTCTAGTTTCAACCCTTTACTAAGGTCGTAGGCAACATCATACATTCGCTTCGAGGTGAGCGCCTTATTAAAGGTCAATGGTAATGCAATATTTGGATCAAAAGTATTGCGCATTTGCATCGTAGAGAGCTGGCGCTTTAATTCCGTCCTCATACTCACCTTTGATGGCAAATAATAAAAATTAAAATCACGAATCAACGACAGTTGTTTGTTGCTGATTTTATTTTTAAACGGTGCAATGTTTTTGGGTTTCGTTTGATAACTATAATTAACAGAAGCAGTATGCATGACCCTATGGTCCTGTACAATATTGATGTTTCTTCGATCACTTTCAGTAAAAGCGTACGAAGTATTGAAGTTACTAATCGCTAAAGGCGAATTGCCCCAATCAAAAGAGCGCTCCTTAACAGGTTTTTTAGCCTTTGTACCCTCTGATTTCGGGTTTGGTGGTTCGTTAGGCATTCGTGGAGCACCTCGAGCACCTGTAGATTTTTCCTTCCTTACATTAGTGAAGTTGATACTTTTAAGCTTTTGGTATTCCTGTCCTGCATAACGCAAACTATCACGCTCTTTATCTGTATCTACTGCCGAAAGTGCTTGTTTAAATTCGATATCAGGATCCAGCGGATTGAATTGGGGAGATTTAAAGCTTTCATTAAAACTGAAGAACATTGGAAACTTAATACCCGCTTCTTTTGGTAAGAGTTTGTCTAGATTGATGTTGGATTGAATACCATAAGATCGTTCCGAATATTTATTTCTTTCATTTACGGTTTGATCAATAGAACCAAACCCAATAGTGCTTAGCATACCGGTAAGGTTAACATTTGCAACATCAGCAAGTTTAGCGCTAGCCGTTGCCGTAGCAGCCCACCCCCCGGTATTATCAAAGTCACTCAAGCGCAACTCATTTACCCAGATTTCGGCACATTTAGCCTGTCCATCGTCATTATCAACAGCAGTACGCTTTTTGGGATTTCGAACTCCTACAAGTAATGTTCTTATGTTACCCAGGTTAGGCGATCCAACTACGCTGAGTCGCCTTCCTTCTGGTGTAGTGACCGTATATTTATTAACCAGACTCAAGGTGGGGTCCGTTTCCATGGCCGCATTCCGTGTCAACTTTAAGGTTTTCAGATCCTCAAAAGCCACATCAATATTATTGTCTTGTGGCCAAATATCTTCCGGTAGCAACTCGCCCCACGGGGTTACTTTTAACGGCACTTCGTATTCATAATAATTCCCGATATAGTCGGAACCTAATCGGACAAATATGGACAAATCGCCATCTTGTAAATCTTCAAAGTCACCACTCGCCTCAGCGTGGACAAACATTCTTAAGCGCTTGTACATTCTCATGTCAAAGTTGAAATTCCTGAATACAGCTCTAGCATCGCCATCCCTTAAGCCACAAATTTCAAGAGACATACTTTGTTCATTTTGCTGAACAATTTGAGTTCCTCCATAGACCAGTTGACGCTGGATGTCGGGCGGCAACACATAAGGAACTGGAGTTTTTCCACCATTCTCTTCTAAGTTAACCGCGTTCACGTTAAAGGAGGTGTTGTCATTTTCATCAATGGGTACATTTTCACGTAGATCATCCAATGAAAACGGGAATCTTCTCCATTCACCTCTAACCAATTCTAGGCGTGCAAACCTCATGACGATAGGGTCGTCAAATTCCGTTAGGAACATTCTTAAAAAGCGAATAGAACGAAAATCAGTAATGCCCCCTACTTTTTTCTGCGGTTCAAATACAGGGATTTTAAATTGAATCCAACGGGTGGGTCTTGACATCCCGTTAGGCAAGTCGTGGCTCTGGGTTTCGTAAATGTCTGTGACAAAATTTCGTCCAACCTCAAGGTCCTCAGGACGCATTGATACACGATACTGGAAATAACTCTCCGTCTTACTTAGTGTTTGATCTCTATTGGCATCCTCCTTGTCCGGTACGTTAGTGGCAGATGCTGGAGAGCCGTTGATCGTTATCGTTGAGCTATTACCTTGAATACCATTGAAGTTTTTATATCGCTCCATTATATCGGCACCTTCATTGTCTAAACTGTCCCCTCTATAGAAAACAAAGTTATCTCCAGAGGGGTCATTAAACACATTTTGATACGCATTAGATCCGGAGCCTAGGGTGCTGCTGATTCTATTCAAATAGTTTGCGCCACCGCTTGGATTCCATACTCGTTCTTCGAAATCATTTAAGGCATCAAAACCTACATCTTGAAATTCTCTAGCACCTGATGCATTGTCGAAAAACTCTGTAATTGGCTGTATTTCGGATAAATACCCCCAAGAGGTAGTGTCCATAGAGCTTTTGTCTCCCGTTGCTGGGATTCCGTTCTCAAAACTTTGACGACCGTCCTTCAGTACATCCTCGCTGACGCTACCTAAATTAAAATATACATCACCACCATCTGGAGCATCTGGGTTGTCATAGAAAGGGTCCATCACCCAAAACTGTATGAACTCAATATTTTGCTCCTCAAAATTATTTATTTGCAACGGACGCATGATACCGGCCCATCTAGATCCAGGATCTTCCAATAAACCATTTGCGTTCATTCCTGAGCTTATTCCTGGCTCCCCTTCAACGTCAAAATTATACGGGCCTCTTTCGTTTGGATAATACGCCAAATCAAACATTGCCAGGTTTCTTGCCTCGTTTTGCTGCAAGCTGTAATTCGGGAAAACTTCTTTAATTAACACCTCGCGCATGCGCTGATCCGAAGTGATTTCTGGATCATTTCTGATATTATCAGGAACAGAACCACCTCCTGTAAAAAGTGATGGGTCTACAATATACCAAGCCAATTTCGCTCTATTGTAACCGTAAACCAAGTCGTTATTCAAGTTACTCTCCGGAAACATACCCGATTGATTACCGGGGGTAGATGCTAAATTCCATGAATTCAGACTGCGCAGATCAATGGTCGTTTGAGAACTTTCAAAATCGTCTAAATAAGTAGTTTCTGCACCGGTAATCTTGATTCCCTTTGGAGAGCCCGGAATAAGGTTCGCAAACTCTCCTTTAAACTGCAGCTGTGATTTTTCCTTTGTTTCAACAAAGGGCAGTGCATCCATTAAGCGAGTCAAATAAGGTGCTTCGGCATTGTAATTCGTATTCATTCCCCAAATGGTGTTGGAAATAGGCTCGTCTCCAATATTTACCTTTTGGGTTAATGGACGTTCGGTGAGGTGTAACCATGTCCCACCGATATTTAATTTGTCGTTTACTTTATGGTCTATTGTAGTGCCATAAAACGTTTTTGTCTGGACATTAAATAACGTATTATTTTCGAAATTCACCTTGATAGGTGAACCGGCGCTCATTACACCCTCGTTGATAATACGAACTCTTCCTAAGGAATAATCTACGGTATAATCTTGATTTTCAACCAATGTTCTACCGCCTGCGGTTACACTTACAGAACCTTTAGGAATATTAAACGCACCCAATGAGATTTCTGAACCTGAAGCACTTTTATATTGGCCCCTTAAGATATATTTATTGAGTTGTGTTTGTTCTTGCGCACGAAATCTCGTGCTATCATAAAGAGCTTGATAGACGTATTTTTCACGCGCTTTCTCTGTGTCCAATTTATCATAGAGGTTTTTTCCAAAAGGCTCTACCACGGGAAACATGATACGCCCACGTTGTTTGTCTATTGTAACACCTTGAACAAAATCGAAAATACCATCGGGATATGGATCATTGTTATTGTTTAGCCGGTCCAATTCCATTACACCAATCAGCAGTGTGTCACTTAAGTTTCCATTAGGTAAAAAAGGGATCGGAACGCCTGTTTCATCGTTCATGTATAGGATATCGAGATAGAAATCTTCTTTGTCCAATTGAAAAGCATTCAAGGAATAGATGTTTTTCATCATTAGATCCCACGTGGGAATCCGAACATCCAAGACCGTGCTTTTTAAGAGCTTCAGGATTAATGTGCTTGGCGGCGTTACTCCATCGTTAGAAAACTCCCCTACCTGATAGGTTCTCCCACCAGCAGTATATTGAAACGCTACGGCCAATACTTCATCTTGGTTCAGCGATTGGTTTAACGTAATGTATCCCAGCTGCGGATGTACTGTAAATTGATTCTGCTCTAGTTTTCTCGCATTCGCTAATTCGACATACTCGCGAGCCTCTAAAAAACCTGAAGTACTCAAGTCCTGATTCGCAGTGGAAATATCTCTTACTCCTGGGATGGACAATGCCAGGGCCAATGGGTCCAATTGGTTGTTCGCATTGTTCGGAAATCCCGCTATGTTAGCATTGCTTCCAGGAAATATCGAGATCCCCGAAAGCGGAGCCGTACTATTGCGATAGGCATATTCTTCATCCGCTCCTAAATCCATAAAAGCAACAATATTTCTCAAGTTTTGCGTTGCACTGCGCTCATTTGTCACCCATACCTCAACCTTTGATATTTGAACTGGAGAGGTTATCAAGGGTAGGTTTTCCAGATATTCAGCATAATGGTCGCGGAAGAACTGACTCAAGAAATAATGTCGGTTCGCTTCGTATTGATCTCCTTGAATTTTGAATTCAGTAGTTGTTCCACCACCTTGTACGTTAATGCTTTGACTTTGAGAGCGTTGTTCAGAAAACACGGTGGTTACCATTGTATTTCCAAACTGGAACTGTCCTTTTAACCCAAATAAACTTTGGGCACCTGTAATGAGCGAACTATTGATTGGCATATTGATGTTTCCCATCTCAAGACGCTTCACGATATCATCTTCCTCTCCTTCAAAATTCAATTTCATCTGGTTGTCAAAAGCAAAGGACGCTTCCGTATCATAATTGATACCTAAGTCTAACCTGTCCCCTATGGTTCCTTTGACATTCATTTGGATTCGTTGCCCAAAATCAAAAGCAAATGTTTTCTGATTTCTAACCGGAATACCTGGATTCTCTACATACTGATACCGACCACCAAAGCGGATTTCTGCCATTCCCTGAGGACGTATTTCAACTAAATCACTTCCAAATACCTTTCCTAATGCTTCATTTCCTGTTTGCAGTTGGGGCACAAGACCTGCGTCGTCTCTCGGGTTATCTCCACTGGCATTGAGTAAAGCACTCTTGGATCCAAAATAATCAGACTCTGCTTGGTCATACATGTACTGCCTATACTGGTCAGTGGTCCATACTTCTGGGATAGGCAACAAAACGTCACCAATTTTCTTGTAAACGAGATAGTTGCCTGAAATTGGATCAAAAATCACCTCTAAACTATAATTCGAAGGATCTGGAAAGGTCAGCGTACCTCCTGTTGAAGACGTATCCTGATCGGATGTATCCTGCGCAAATACGCTGCTAGAAAACAGTACTAGTGCAGCGATTAGTAAGTTGACGTATTTAGGGGTGCTTTTTAACATTTACAGCAACTGCAATGCATTACGAACCAGCTCCTCTGTGGAGGCCGAAGGATTTTGCTTCAATAATTTATTCAAAATGGTTTCCGCTTGTTTCGCCGACATGCCTAATGTCGTTAAAGCAGAATGCGCCTCCGAACGTGATGAGCCTCTAACGGAAATACCTGAAGCGTCCGCAATCATAGCTATTTTCCCAACTTTATCTTTAAGATCAATAACGATTCTTTGCGCAGTTTTAGCACCAATACCTTTGACTCCTTGCAGCGTGACAGAATCTTCACCTAGGATCGCTTGCTCCACTTCAGACGGCGATAACGAACTCAGAATAACTCGAGCAGTATTTGCGCCCACGCCACTAACACTAATTAAAAGTTCAAAGAGTGATTTTTCCCTTTTTGTTGAGAAACCAAAGAGCATTTGGGCGTCTTCACGAACCAGATGATAGGTAAAAAGCATACCCGAATTCTTAGGCTCAATATCCGCATAAGTGTTTAACGAAATCTGGACGTCATAACCCACGCCATTGCAGTCAACTACCACTTGAGTAGCGGTCTTAATTACAAAGTCTCCTTTAACGTAATATATCATTGATGTTCAATTTCAATCCTATTAAAACGAAGAACATCTTCATTTCTTATGCTTGTAACGTAAAAAAGCCGCGCAAATGCGCGGCTTTTTTAAAAACTAGGTCTTTAATGACTAACAACTAAACGCTTAAATGACGACCCATCGATGCTATACATATAGAATCCATTGCTGAGCTCATCAAGTCTTATTGTATTCTGTCCCGGCACTAAACTTATATTTTTCACTAAAGCACCAAGGCTGTTGTAGAGTAACATATCTGTATAATCAACAACCTCAACCATAACGTAATTATTAGCAGGGTTGGGGTAAACCACATCTTGGTTAACATGAAGCTCTACAGTCTCCATAGTAGGTCCTGCAGAGATTGTTACCCAAACACTTACAGAATCGCTTATATTCTTAGCGTCCCAAAACACATAACGAGTGCTGTCCGTGCATGATGAGCTCGTATTAGGAGAGTATACATGACCCGAGAAATCTGATTTTTGATCTCCAGCGTCAAACGTGATATAACCAATAGAACTATCTACAGCTGAGCCGTAGCAATAATCCCAACAGAAATAAGCACTGTCGAAAGCACAGTCAGGAACATTGTGTGCGCGACGCGCATAAACATCAATGGTTTCGGAGGAAACATTTTCTATTTTAATATAAAAACCGTAATCCGCAGCGCTGCTAGAGTTAACCTCTACCACGGTATCCATTTCGTAAACTGACAAGGATTGAGCACTCAAACTTGTAGAAGCAATAAGTATAAATGATGCAACAATTAACTTTTTCATAATCTGTAAATATTGTTGTGCGAAGATAACCATTGTAATTCATTTTAAGTAGTGTGTTTTCTCATGTGTTTTACCTAAATTGTAAATTGTAAATTTTTCCATAAAAACACAATTTCATGACCAAAATACTACTTTCTTTCATTGCTCTATTTGCTTCATCAGCGGCATTTGCTCAAGGACAGAGTACCATCTACTCTGAAAATTTCAATAATGGTATTCCAACAGGTTGGACTCAGCTAAATGCTGGATCTGACGGTGGTTTTCTTGCCGGTAGTTCTGCCAGTCTTGGGACAACATCATTTCCGATTTCAAATCCAGGTTCAAATATTGTTGCAACCAACGATGACGCATGTAATTGTACCAAAAATGATGAGTACTTAGTCACTGATACTATGGACCTAAGCAACTACTCCGTTTTACATGCTACATTTAAATCGTTTTTCTACGGGGGCACCTACAATAATGCTACAGAAGCAGCTGAATTTAAGTACACCACTAATGGCGGATCTAGTTGGACTTCGCTGGGAACAATCAACCCCGCTGCAGACTGGGAGTCTCAATGGATTGACGTAAGTGCTGCTTGTGGTAGTGCGAATGTTCAATTTGGTTTTAACTACCAAGATGGCGGTGGTTGGACTTGGGGATTAGCTATCGATGATTTCTCTGTCTTTGCACCATATAATTTTGATCTAGCTACAACGTCTCTTGATATTCAGAGTACTCTTGGCTTAAACAAAGCTCCCTTCACTTTAGAAGGCACGATAAAGAATTATGGTGGTTCTACTATTACCTCCGCTACACTAAACTACAAGATCAATAACGGCACAGCTGTCACTAGTTCATTAACAGGACTAAGTATTGCTGCTTATGATACCTACACGTTTACTCATGGAACCACTTGGAACCCAAGTACAACAGGCTCCTACACTGTAGACGTTTATGCAACAGCGCTAAACGGTACAACGGATCAAAACACTTCTAATGATGTTCTCTCTTCCGTTATTGAAGTCGTAACAGCAACAACTGATCGTGTAGTCTTAGCTGAGGAGTTCACTTCTTCTACTTGCGGGCCATGCGCAGGTTTTAATACGGGCTACAAGACTTTGTTAGATGACAACAACGTGAATACTGAAAATGGCCGTATAACTTCTGTAAAGTATCAAATGAACTGGCCTAGTCCAGGTACTGATCCAGCTTATAATCCAGAGGGTTTAGCTCGTCGTACTGTTTACGGAATTAGTGGTGTGCCTGATGTGGTTTACGGTGGCTCGAACCTGCCTACCAGTCAAGCAACTATTGATCTGTTAATGGATATTCCTGCACTTGCAGAAATTGATTCTGAATGGAGCGCCACAGGTGGTTACATCCAATGTGACGTAACTGTTGATGCGTTAGCAGATCTTGGTTCAAATGTCTCCTTGCACATGGCGATGATTGAGAAAGAAATTTCACATAACGTTCAAACCAACGGCGAAACGACATTCTATCATACTTTTCGAAAATTCATGGATGGTTCTAACGGACATTCAATGGGTTCTATGACCGCAGGTAATACTTACACTCACTATGCAAACTCAACAATATCTGTTAATTCTACTCCAGCTCAAGGGTCTTATGATTTCTGGGTAGGTACTTCGAATATGGATATTATCGTTTGGTTGCAAGATGGCGTTACCGGAGAGGTACTTCAGAGTGATTATGCGATGTTCAACACATCAAGTGTAGATGAAATGGACAATCTAGCCAGGTTCATTTCGGTATATCCTAATCCTGCAAACGACTTTGCTGGTGTAGAGATTGATTTAATCGACCGTTCTGACGTTATCATTAATATGGTGAACGCCATGGGACAAACCGTTTATACGGAAGCTCAAGCATTGGATGCAGGGACTCAGAAATTGAACTTTGAAACTTCAAATTTAAGTGCAGGTTTATACTTTGTGAACGTTAATGTAAATGGCGTAAGCAAGACCTTACGTTTGAACATTGCTCACTAAAACTTAAAAACTATTTTTACGGGGGACTACGGTCCCCCGTTTTTTTTGCTCTAAACTATGTACATGAAAAAATTAACACTTCTCTTAGCCCTGACCTTTACTACAGCAATCTTGAATGCACAGGAGCTACCGAGTACCATGCTTAAAACGCTTGAAGGAAAGAAAGTTGATATTAAGGATGTTATTAGCTCAGACGGTCCAACAGTCATTAGCTTTTGGGCAACATGGTGTAAGCCTTGTATCAAGGAATTGACTGCCTTTATGGATTACGCTATTGATCTCGAAGAAGAATTAGGCGTTAAAGTACTTGCCGTAAGTATTGATGATTCTAGAAACTCCGCCCGCGTTGCACCTTTAGTTCAAGGCCAAGGATGGGAATACACCGTACTGTTAGATGAGAATCAAGACTTAAAAAGGAATCTTGGAATAGTCAATGTTCCTTTCACCTTAGTATTGAACAACAAAGGCGAAATAGTTTGGAAACACAGTGGGTATTCACCCGGAGACGAAGAAACCTTGGCGGAAGTGGTCGAAGAGGTCGCCGCTGGGAAATCACCCTCTCACTAAATTCTATTCATGAAACGTATTCTACTTACCTCCCTTTACCTATTCCTAGGAACCTCCGTTTATGCACAGGGTCAACAATCTTTTGGTGGCCAGTTACATGGGAATTTTCAACTTGATGGACAATGGTATCTGCGAGATGAGGGCATTGATCCATCTGGTGAATTCTATCCAGACGAGCGATTTCTAGGTCAAGGATATGCAAACTTCATATATAATCAAGGTGATTTTTCAGGTGGCTTACGCTATGAAAATTATCAAAATGTCATGTTGGGATTCCCTGAGGGCTATAGAGGTGAAGGGATTACCTACAGATTTCTTCGATTCAAGCAAGATAATCTCGATATCACCGTAGGCAACTTTTACGAGCAGTTCGGGTCTGGAATGATATTCAGGTCCTACGAAGAGCGTGGATTGGGTTACGATAATGCCATGGATGGTGTACGAATAAAAGCGAATCCAGTTAAAGGTCTTTATATAAAGGGTATCCTTGGTAGGCAACGTTTTTACTTCGAAAAAAGTCCAGGCCTTGTAAGAGGAATAGATGCAGAATACAACCTAACTGAATTTCTTCCAAGACTAGATTCAGCGGGATATCGCTGGAATATCGGAGGAAGCTACCTGAGTAAATACCAGCGTAGCAATGATCCTTTTTTAATCCTTCCAGAGAATGTAGCAGCTGCAGGGGTGAGAACACAAATCACAAAGGGTGCATGGGCTTTTCAAGCAGAGTATGCGTTTAAAGCAAATGATCCAGGTGCAGACAACGGCTATATCTACAAAAACGGTAATGGAATCATTGCCAACTTGAGCTATAGCAAGAATGGACTTGGTATTATAGCTGGTTTTAAAAGAATTGACAACATGAGCTTTAGAAGCGATCGCAACGGCTCAACTATAGATATGCTCGTTAACTATCTAAGTCCTACTACCCAAGTTCATACCTACGCATTACCAGCCTTATATCAATATGCCACACAAATAAATGGCGAAGAAGGAGGACAAGTTGAAGCAAATTATAAGTTCAAACGCAAGACTAAAATTGGTGGTAAATATGGAACTTTACTTACAGCGAACTACAGTGTAGCTCAAAGCATAGATAAAGATTTCGTGGACGACTCTAACGATACACTGAAGGTCCTTCAAGGATACTACAGCGATCCTATGCGTCGTGGACAAATACCCTATTTCCACGATTTCAACGTTAAAATCACAAAAAAGCTCAACAAGAACTTTAAGTTTAATCTCTCCTATCTAAATCTTTTTTACAACCGCAGCGTTCTTGAAGACGGCCTGGGAGACGAAGCCATCTTAAACAATCCCGACAATCAAAAATTACTTGGGGCAGACATTTTTATTTTTGAAAGTCTGATCAAACTTAAAAGCAAACATTACCTGCGCACGGAAACGCAGCTCTTAACCACCAAAGATGACAGAGGTAGCATGGCGATGATGCTAGCGGAGTACAGCATAGCTCCGCACTGGTTCTTTAGTATCCAAGACATTTACAATTACGGGAACCCGGTAATTGATCAACGTCTGCACTACCCGCTGGCGTCAGTGATTTACACCGAAGGAACCAGTAGATTTCAGATTTCCTATGGACGACAGCAGCGCGGTATTTTCTGTGTAGGTGGTGTTTGTCGTGTTGTACCTCCTTCCAATGGAGTGAGCTTTTCACTAACCTCTAGCTTTTAAGCAAATGAAAAGATTTATACTAGTTTGTTTGAGTATTGGGTTTATTTCTGGAGCGTTCACGCAGTGTGACGTGATTGACCAACCATTTAACGGGAATACCATTGATACCACCAGCACGACACAACAGCGCAATGTTCTGATAGAAGATTTTACAGGTCACCGTTGTAAGAATTGTCCGAAAGCATCTAAGAAAATAGAAGAGTTGGTAACGGCCTTTGGCTCAGATAGAATAATAGGGTTAGCTATACATGCAGGTCCAGGAAACTTCACAGGAACCAGCACAGACTATCCTGCAGATTTCACGACGCTTGGAGGGAAGCAAATACAGAATTTCTTTGGAACAAATTTCTTGCCCGTTGGCATGGTTAATAGAGAGAGTTATACACCCTCTGGAAACTCACACTGGTCAAGTTATTCGAATTGGCCCACCCTGAGTTCTGAAGCGATGGACAGCACCCTACGCATTGCTTTAACGGCAAGCGCATCTGTGAGCGCAGGTAGTTTGAATATTGCGGTTGAGGGTTATCCCCAGCTATCAATACTTCATGACCTAAATATTGTCGCGCTCGTAAAGGAAAGTGACATCGTTAGCCCACAGCTTATGCCGGACGACACAAGAGATGCAGATTATATTCACAACAACGTTCTACGAGATTTTATCACAGATCCCTGGGGTGAGGGTTTTGGCACCTCTCCTATGGTATCATCGGATACACTAACGAGCAGCTTTAACATGGCATGGAACAGTGCATGGATCAAGGAGAACAGCGCTGTAGTAGTCTATGTATGCCATCCTGATAACTACCGCATCCTACAAGTGATCGAAGTCCCTGTAAATTAAGGTGTCTTACCCTTTTTAGAAAAGGATAGATTTCTTTTAAAACCTTCGTAACCCGCCCTGCGTATTGGGCTGCCTTTCATGATTTCTTCCCACAACTCATGAGTCACCTCCTCCCAGTCTTCCCAATCATTAGATTGTACCGCTGGACGAATGTTTAAATCCGGCTCGTTATGGGGTTTGGCGAATTTATTCCATGGACAAACATCTTGACAGATGTCGCATCCATAGATCCAGTCTTCCATTTTACTTTGGTATGCTTGAGGCAGCTCTTTTTTATACTCAATGGTCAAGTAACTGATGCATTTGTTACTATCTACAACAGTAGGGGCAACTATAGCTTGCGTAGGACAAGCATCTAGACAAGCTGTACACGTACCACAATGATCTGTAGTAGCTCCATCAGCCTCTAATTCTAGATCCAAGATCAGCGCACCTATAAAAAAGAAACTTCCACTGTTTTTAGTAAGTAATAGGCTGTGCTTACCTATCCAACCGAGACCGCTTCTACGCGCCCAGGCACGATCCATTACTGGAGCACTGTCTACAAAACCTCGACCTTCCACCTGCCCTATTTGTGACTGAATACCATTCAGCATTCTTTTTAATTTACCTCTAACCACTTTATGATAATCTCTACCATAAGCGTACTTTGAAATTTTAGGGGTATTTGGATCTTGTTCCGTTTCAGGAAAATAGTTTAACGTCACACTGATCACTGACTTCGCACCGGGAACCAATTTTCGTGGATCTAAACGAGCATCAAAGTGATTCTCCATCCAAGACATGTCTCCATGGTAGCCTTTTTCCAACCACTTCTCAAGACCCGTGGCTTCTTCTTCTAGAAAACCTGCTTTAGAGATACCACAAGAGTCAAACCCTTGTTCCAGAGCTAAGGCTTTTACAATCCGCGATGCTTCTGAGATTAACATTTTAGAACAGGGTGCCTGAAGTTCCCTTATCTACGCGGTTTTTTCCTAAATGCCCATAGGCACGTTCGGTAACCATTCTGCCCCTAGGTGTACGTTGCAAGTAACCCTCCTTAATAAGATACGGCTCATAAACCTCTTCTATCGTCTCTGCCTGCTCACCTAAGGCGGTACTAAGCGTGTTTAGTCCAACTGGACCGCCAGCGAAGTTATCGATCAATACAGACAATATCTTGTTGTCCATTTCGTCCAGACCCTTACTATCAACATTCAAGGCATTCAATCCATATTCCGCAATGGCTACATCAATATTTCCATCACCTTTTACCATAGCAAAATCTCTAACCCTACGTAAAAGAGCATTAGCGATCCTAGGGGTGCCGCGGGATCTACTTGCAATTCTGATACAAGCTTCATATGCTGTGTTTACGCCTAGTATTTCTGTACTTCGGACCACTATAGTACTTAAAAGCTCAACATCATAATAGTCTAGCCTAGCATTGATACCAAATCGCGCTCTTAACGGCGCTGTTAATAATCCAGATCTGGTGGTCGCACCTATAAGTGTAAACTGATTCAAGCTTATTTGGACGCTTCTTGCACTAGGTCCAGAATCAATCATAATGTCAATCTTAAAATCCTCCATGGCACTATACAGATACTCTTCTATAACAGGAGAAAGCCTATGTATCTCATCAATGAACAGCACATCATTCTCTTGGAGGTTCGTTAAAAGGCCAGCAAGGTCCGAAGGTTTATCTAGCACAGGGCCAGAGGTGATTTTAATCCCTACCCCCAATTCGTTTGCGATAATGTGACTAAGCGTTGTTTTCCCAAGTCCAGGAGGGCCATGCAGCAAAACATGATCCATCGCCTCATCTCTCATCTTGGCGGCTTCGACAAAAATCTTTAAGTTTTCTAATACCGCTTCTTGGCCGGTGAAATCGTCAAAGCTCAAAGGCCTCAACTTTCTCTCGACTTCTTTATCCGTATTTGAAATGTTATCTCCCGAGGGATCTAAATGCTCATTCATCATGCTACAAAATACCATAAAAAATCCCCTTACCGTCCGGTAAGGGGATTCTTATTGTTAAAAACGTTCTCGTCGTTAATGTCCGCTTTCTTCGCCTTCGGCCAGAGGAACATTCTGAGGAACAAAATCTTCTTCCGCACCTGGCTTTGAGTAATCATAAGCCCAGCGATGTACAACGGGAACATCACCTGGCCAGTTTCCGTGTACATGCTCCACTGGGGTGGTCCACTCTAAAGAGTTTGCTCTCCACGGATTTTGAGTAGCCTTAGGACCTCTCCAAATACTGTAGAAGAAATTAAATATAAATATCAGCTGGGCGGAACCTCCTATGATCGCAAAGTAGGTGATTAATATATTGATGTCCGCTAAGTTGTCAAACATCGGAAATGCTGTATTACTGTAATAGCGACGAGGTAAGCCCGCCATGCCCAAGAAGTGCATTGGGAAGAAAACACCATAAGCCGTAATAAAAGTCAACCAAAAGTGTGCATATCCCATAGACTTATTCATCATGCGACCATACATCTTAGGGAACCAATGGTAAACCCCAGCGTACATCCCGAAAATAGCACTAAGACCCATAACAATATGGAAGTGAGCGACAACGAAATAGGTATCATGCACATTGATATCCAGTGCTGAATCACCCAAGATAACCCCTGTCAAACCACCTGTAACAAAGGTGCTTACCAGTCCAATAGAGAACAACATCGCTGGTGTAAACTGAATATTTCCCTTCCAGAGTGTCGTGATATAATTAAACGCCTTAACAGCTGATGGGATAGCAATCAACAGCGTCGTAAAGGTGAATACCGAACCTAAAAATGGGTTCATACCCGTAATGAACATATGATGACCCCAAACAATAAAGCTCAAGAACGCAATGGCAAGAATAGAACCTACCATAGCACGGTAACCGAAAATGGGCTTGCGTGAGTTGGTGGCAATGACTTCAGAAGAAATTCCCAATGCAGGCAATAAAATAATATATACTTCTGGGTGACCTAGGAACCAGAAAAGGTGTTGATAGAGTACTGGTGAACCACCACTATAGCTCAAAACCTCTCCTCCAATGAAAATATCACTTAGATAAAATGAGGTGCCTAGCATACGATCAAACATCAACAGTAAAGCGGCACTCAATAATACAGGAAAGGATAAAACACCCAGAACGGCAGTGGTCAAGAAGGCCCATATGGTCAATGGCAAACGAGTCATAGTCATCCCCTTAGTACGCATGTTCATAACCGTGACAATGTAGTTTAGTGAACCTAGCAATGAGGACACGATGAACAAAGTCATAGAAATCAACCAAAGGGTCATTCCCATACCAGACCCAGGCATCGCCTGAGGCAAGGCGGAAAGAGGCGGGTAAACGGTCCAACCCGCAGCTGCAGGCCCTGCTTCAACGAATAATGAAGCTACCATAATAACTGAGCTTACAAAAAAGAACCAGTAAGACAAAGCATTCATGAAACCTGATGCCATATCGCGTGCACCAATCTGCAATGGGATAAGTAAATTTGAAAAGGTACCTGACAGTCCCGCAGTCAACACGAAAAATACCATGATGGTACCGTGGATGGTTACAAGTGCCAAATAAATGTTAGGATCCATGACGCCATCAGGTGCCCATTTTCCTAAGAAAAATTCCAAAATAGGAAAGCTCTGCTCAGGATAAGCAAGTTCCAACCTGAATAACATAGACATCATTACGCCTATAATCCCCATGATCATACCAGTTATGAGGAACTGCTTTCCAATCATTTTGTGATCCAAAGAGAAAATGTACTTCGAAACGAAGGTCTCTTTGTGGTGCTCTTCCATTAAATGATCCTGGAAGTGATTGTTTTTTGTCGTCGATGTAGTTGACATATATCTTCTTTCTTATTACGCCTTATTACAAAGTCTCTGCGACCGTCTTCTGTTCCTTTAACCAAGCATTAAACTCGTCCTCGGTCTCGACGATGATGTCCATCTGCATATTGTAATGCGCAGCACCACAAATCTTATTACAGAGAAGGATATAGTTGAAATCCCAAACGTCTTCCCCCTTGGCTTTTCTAATTTCATTTACTTCTTCAACATGATCTTTTACATCTTTGTTCTGTCGAATTTCAGCTGTTGTTATGCTCGGCGTAAATTGAAATTGCGTGATCGCTCCTGGTACACAATTCATCTGAGCACGAAAATGTGGGAAGTACGCAGAATGTATAACATCTTGCGAACGGAACAAAAACTTGATCGGCTGCCCTACTGGTAAATGCAACTCCTTAGCAATGATATCATCAATAGACGCAGGATCTTTCATATCCACACCCAATATATTACCACCTGCTATTTCATGCACTGTTGCGTAACCCAACACGTTATCACCACCGCTGTAACGCACCGTCCAATTGAACTGTTGTGCGTAAACCTCTACTAAAATTGGCTCCTCTTCATTCTCAGGCATCATGAGTGTGCTCCACACATTCAAACCCCAGATAATCAATACAGCCAATGCAAGCGCTGGAACTACCGTCCAGAATAATTCTAATTTATTGTTGTGCTCATAGTACACTGCTTTTGTTCCCTTTTTTCCTCTGTATTTAAAAGCAAAATAGAAGAGAATAGGTTGTACAATGAAGAAAACGATGTTGATGATCAACATGCTCAAATTCCACAAACTATCGATCTCACTACCGTGAACTGATGCTGATTCAGGTAAAGACAATCTGCCCCAAACGATATACATCACTATTACACTGATAACAAAACCAAAACCTACGATAAGCATGAGCGTACCCTGGGTATTGTTGTCCTTTTCAGTGACCTCGTTATCCTTACCCTTTTGGATCTCAGATGAGATTTCTGAAATTCTCATTACTTGAACAATCGTCAAGACAACAAGAACTAATAAAACTATGATTGATATTGTACTCATTATTAGATGTCTTTTCTAATTATTGTTGGAAATACTTCGACTCTGTAATCATTGGATGATTCTTATGCAACAATGGTGCTGAAGCTAAGCTTCTAAATACAACCATGATGAATAAACCAGCGAAGAATAGTATGGCTCCCAATTCCAACAGACCAAAACCGTAATGGTCACCAACTGTACCAGGCATAACCATAATGTAATGATCCATATAATGGCCTACAAGTACAAATACTGCTGCCATGATCAATGTTCCGGGAACACGCTTGGCAGGACGGCTCAAAACGGCTAAAACTGGGAAGATAAAATTCAAACTAACCATGGTAAAGAATGGCACTTTGTATTCGTCAAATCTTTGCATGTAGTAGGTCACCTCTTCCGGAATATTTGCATACCAAATAAGAACGAACTGGGAGAACCATAAATACGTCCAGAATACAGAAAAAGCAAACATGAATTTACCTAAGTCATGAAGATGATTTTCATTGATCCAATCTGCCAGTCCCTTGCTTTTAACATATAAAGTCAAAAGAATCAAGGCTGCGAATGAGCTTACAAACATTCCTGAGAAGGTATACCATCCAAATAGTGTAGAGAACCAGTGTGTATCAATCGACATAATCATGTCCCAAGCAGACGTCGATGAGGTCACCGCGTAAAATACTGTAAAGGCCGCAGCTACTCCACGGTTCTTTTTCCACATTGCCAATCCATCCCCGCTGTCAGACAGCAAAGAATTCTTGCGTAATGTTTTCGCCGCCCATATCCATCCAGTCATGTATATCACGATGCGGATCATGAAGAATACGGGATTTAGATAGCTTGTTTTATCAGCGATAAGGCTGTCATAATTTGGATGACCAACCTCGTCAATACCTTCTAACAACCAGTGGAACATATGATGTACGTGTCCAATACCTAATAAACCAATAATAGCAATAGCTATTAAGGGTATGACTATCGCGAACGCCTGAGCCTCCATAATTCTAAGTATACCTGCGGACCATCCTACCTGAGCTACATATTGAAGCCCTAAGAAGAACAACTGACCTAAGCCTAGGCCTAGGAAAAAGAACGCCGCTACATAGAGTGCCGACCACGGTCGATTTGCAATTTGATGGGCTTCGTGTTCTGCATGCGCATCATGATCACTGTGAATTCCACCATGTGAATCATCCATACTCGCCTCAATCATCGCCGCATGTGCTTCACCAGGGTAATCTCCATGGGCTTCATCATCATGAGCACTATGATCAACGTGGTTATCTTCAGCGTGTGAATCGTGACCCGCGGCCTCATGCATTTCGGTTGCATGCGCTTCGCTACCGTGATCGCCTTCGCTAGAAGATGGTCCATTAAGGGCGTATCCAACTAACCATAGGATAGCACCTACTAGTGTAAGTGCGATTGCGAACTGTTTTGCTTTTGAACTAAACTCAAACATTGTCTTCAACGGTTTTATTCTTGATCTTCTCTAAGTTTCACAACATAGCGAATGATTTTCCAACGCTCATCATACGTCAATTGTGAAGCATGAGAACCCATTATTCCTTTACCATGCATAATCACGTGGTACATTGAACCTGGCGTAATATCAGGTAATCTCGAAGCAGCATATGAAGGCACACCTAGAATTTTCTCTTGCATCACTAAAGGACCATTCCCATCTCCCTTTTCACCATGACAATGATCACAAAAAATATTGTAGAGATCTTCACCTTCCTGTAATCCTAATTCACCCATGAATTCTTCCGGTGCCATAAGGCCCGTGCGTGCAGATTCATAGCCCTCTGTAGAATTTGCATATTCATAGGGATGGTAACCTCTAGGAACAGTTCCTTCTACGGGCAACTGAGCACTTAGTCCGTTAGCAAAGATCGCTGATGGCTCATACGTCTCTAGTGAAGGACTCTGGTACATATCATCAAAGTATGTGTACCCTGGAGTAGTGGAGTCTGTATTACAGCTAGCGATGATTGCTGAAGCTGCTAAAACGATAACGAAAGTAATACGCTTCATAAGCTAAGCTTCTATTTTAGATATTTCTAATGCACCTAACTCTTGTAGTTTGGCTGTCAAATCCGTTTCCTCACCTTCCAGTTCTACCTCCATTAGGAAGTGATCATCTGTTGTGCGCGGATCTGGATTCTGAGCTTTTGCTCCGGGATATAAACCGTTTACAGCGAAATACGACCAACACATCAGGTGTGCGGCAAAAAACACGGTAAGCTCAAACATTACTGGAACGAAAGATGGCATATTTAAAAACCACATCGCATTTGGCTTTCCGCCAATGTTCTGAGGCCAGTCCATGATCATAGTATAATAGGTCAACCATGATGAGAAAAATAACCCCACCAAGCCGTAAAAGAACGCAGCGGTAGACAAACGAGTTCTTTTCAGTCCCAATGCCTCATCCAAACCATGAATAGGGAATGGAGAATAAACTTCGCTCACGTTGTATCCATTAGCACGCAAGTCTTTTACTGCGTCTAAAACAATGTCATCATCATTAAAGATGGCGCGTATAATTGGATTGTGTTTAGTGTGTCCCATGGTCGCCGTGGTGTTTTTTGAAGTTCTCGCCCGATGACTTTAATATAGTCTTCAATTCTGCCTGCGCAATTACAGGGAATGAACGAGCATAAAGGAGGAACAATACAAAGAAGAAGCCTATGGTACCAATAAAAATACCAATGTCCACAAAAGTTGGAGAGAACATTGACCATGACGATGGCAAATAATCTCTGTGAATTGAGGTAACGATAATCACGAAACGCTCAAACCACATACCAATATTAACTACAATCGAAATCACGAATGTGAAGACGAGATTCGTTCGTAATTTTTTAGACCACATCAGTTGAGGTGAGAAAACATTACAGGTCATCATGGACCAATAGGCCCACCAATATGGACCCGTTGCCCTATTCAAGAAGGCATACTGTTCATATTCCACTCCCGAATACCAAGCAACAAACAGTTCTGTGATGTAAGCAACACCAACAATAGAACCCGTTAACATGATGACGATATTCATCATTTCGATGTGCTCAATATTGATGTAATCCTCCATCTTAAAGATTTTCCGAACAATCAGCAGTAAGGTCTGAACCATTGCAAAACCCGAGAAAATAGCTCCAGCAACAAAGTAAGGTGGGAATATGGTGGTGTGCCAACCCGGAATGACCGAGGTAGCAAAATCAAACGATACAATAGTGTGAACAGATAATACTAAAGGAGTTGCTAGTCCAGCGAGTACTAAAGAAACTTCTTCGAAACGTTGCCAATGCTTGGCTTTACCTCCCCAACCAAATGACAATATCTTGTAAATATGCTTCTGTACTGGATTGATAGCACGATCGCGAATCATCGCAAAATCGGGAATCAAACCAACATACCAGAAGACAGCACTTACGGTCAAATAAGTCGAAATAGCAAATACATCCCACAACAGAGGGGAATTAAAGTTTACCCATAAAGAACCAAACTGGTTAGGAATAGGCATTACCCAAAACGCCATCCAAATACGTCCCATGTGAATCAATGGGAACAAACCTGCTTGAATGACAGAGAAAATCGTCATTGCCTCAGCGGAACGATTGATCGCCATTCGCCACTTCTGACGGAACAGCAATAAGACGGCAGAAATGAGCGTACCGGCATGGCCAATACCTACCCACCAAACAAAGTTGGTAATGTCCCAAGCCCAATCAACGGTCTTGTTCAATCCCCAAACACCAATACCGGTGCCGATCGTATATAGGATACATCCAACGCCCCAAAGGAACATGATGAATGCGATAGAGAATGCAATCCACCACAAACGTGGGGCTTTGGACTCTACTGGTCTCGCAATATCGTTGGTGATGTCTGAGTAAGACTTGTCACCAAGAATTAGCGGGTTTCTAATAGGCGATTCGTAATGCATGTCGCTTTCTTGTTTATTAAGCTCTATTTCTAACTTTCGTCTGATAAAAGACGCTTGGCTGCGTTCCAACTTCTTCCAGTAAATGATAAGCACGTTCCTCTTGTTTGAGTTGTGTTATTTTACTTTTAGGGTTGTTTACATCACCGAAAACTATCCCGTTACTTCCACATGCCTGAGCACAAGCAGTTGTAAATTCACCATCTTCTAACATTCTACTATCTTTCTTTGCCTCCAACTTACCTAATTGGATTCTCTGGATACATAAAGAACACTTTTCAATCACACCACGCGCACGGACTGTTACATCTGGATTTAACACCATACGACCATAATCATCTTGTGATGGGTTTACGTCAGCAAATTTTTCATTGCCCTTGTAGTTGAACCAGTTAAAACGTCTCACTTTATAAGGACAGTTATTTGCACAATAACGTGTGCCTATACAGCGGTTATAAGCCATATGATTCAAACCCTCACGCGAGTGAACTGTCGCTCCAACTGGACAAACTGTTTCACAAGGAGCATGGTTACAGTGCTGACACATCACAGGCTGAAATACTACAGAAGGACTCTCCGAAGGAATCTCCATTTTAGCGTATTTCTGAATGGCGCTAGTACCTTCTTCTTCTGCAACTTCCTTCGTCATATCAGAAGAGTAGTAACGGTCAATTCTTAACCAGTGCATATCACGGTGTCTTCTAACCTCGTCTTTTCCGACAACTGGGACATTATTCTCAAGAGAACAAGCAACAACACAAGCACCACAACCTGTACACGAGTTCAAGTCAATAGACATGTTCCACATGTGTGAAGTTTCGTGATCGTGATCATCCCATAGGTTTGCCTCAAATGCTGTTAGAGGCCCCTTGTGCGATTCATACGTAGGCTTTTCATTCCACTCGGTAGAAGCAACACTCAGGAAGGTCGGTAGCGAAACCTCATTGACGATTTTACGTCCCATCATAGTGTGAGCTAACTGAACCGAGGCAAAACCATGCTCTAACTCAGATGCTATTGCTGTAACTTCTGTGGACAGTTCCGTGGAGGAATTCAACAATATGTTTGAATTTACGCCAACCCCGTTACCTACTTTTCCAACCTTAGTTCTACCGAAACCAATCGCTAATCCTAAAGTTCCTTGAGTCTGACCCGGCTGAATCCAAACAGGTACATTCTCTATGGTGTTACCATCAACGGTAAGGTTGATCGTTGTTCCATTCATAGAACCATTAGACTCTGGAGCCACTTCAACGCCAATTTCGACTGCATCTGCAGCCGACATTACGATGTAGTTGTCCCATGATAAACGGGTTATAGGATCAGGTAATTCATAAGTCCAAGGATTGTTAGCGTTTGACCCAGCACCCATACCTGTTTTCGTGTAAGTATAGAACTCTAACCCAGTAGCTGGTTTCGCAACGCTTAGGGAACTAACGTCCAGCATTAATGCGTCCATGGAACTAGTCGTTGTAATTTCAGTTTTCGCATAACCATCATGAAGCAAAGCATTCCATGCCATGCTCGATGCATGAAGTGAAGCGCTTGTCTTGATTAGTTGTTTAGCAGATTCAGAACCGCCAGATAAAGCATTAATAACCTCAACGGATGACTTACTATCGAATAAAGGACTTATTGTAGGTTGACCCACCGCATACATCCCGTCACTAACACTAAAATCTGCCCATGACTCTAAATAATGACTCATTGGCAAAGCGACATTCGCTCCAGTTGCAGTTTCATCCTCACGATCTGCAAGACTTATAACCGCAAGTTTCTCTAACGACAATTCTGGTGCTGAATAAACAGGATTAACGTCTAGTGTAATGAGCGTATCGACCAAACCGTCATTCGAGTCCTTGACTAATTGAGCAAATGCTTTATCGTCTCCCTGAGCAGAATATATAAGCTTAGAGGTGTTGAAAGCCTTTGACTCTAAACCAAGGTTAATGGCCAATGTCAAACGCTCTGCAGTATCTGTGTTTAAACCGTTCAGCACCAGTGCACCGTTCCCAGCCTCTAGTAACTCGTTGGCTGCGTTTTTAATGGCACCTGAAATATCCGATCTTAGGGACGGTGCTTTAACAGAAGCCAACCCCTTAGAGGATGCAACAGCATTATATAAATTCGCGAGAATTGCCTCATATTCAGAAACGCGGGCCTTAATTCTTACATCAGCATTTGAACCTGAAACAGAAAGGCCTGCCTCTGCTTGAATGTGGCGCAGCATTCCCTTTCCAGGTTTGCGGCTAATTGCATAAGCGGCATCCATATTTTGACCACTCCAGTCTCCCAAGAAGTCTGCTCCAACAGAAACGACTGTTTGAGCGTGCTTTAATTCAATTAGAGGAAGACCGCGTCTACCTGATAAACTCTCATATACATCCAAGCGTGCACTTTGGCTAACGGCGTCAAGAGTAACATGACGTATACCTAAACGGGCAATCGCAGATGATAGAGCAGGTGATAGAACAGTGCCCGAAAGAAGTACACTGTTTGTGGTGATCATATTCCTAGCAGCAGCTAAAGCACCGTCCCAAGAAGCTGTTTCACCATCGATTTTAGGAGCACGTAAGCGAGCCCCATCATATAAACTCAAGACTGATGCCTGGGCACGTGCATTAGTGACACCATTAAACGGTGCGTCAGTATTCGGCTCCACTTTAATTGGTCTACCCTCTCTAGTTTTAATCAACACAGAGGCGAAGTCCATCCCGTCAAAGAAAGAAGTGGCGTAAAACGACGGCATACCTGGTGTCAAGCTATCCGGTTTTACTACGTAAGGAATACTCTCGATAATAGGTGCCTCACAAGCTGCTAAGGTTGCAGCAGCTGTTGAGAATCCCATGAATTTTAAGAAATCACGACGCGAAGTTTCTGTTTCTGCAACGTCGTCATTACCTAAAAACTCAGCGCCTGAAACCTCCTGAGAGAATTCGTTTTGAGCGAGCTTTTGGGTAAGCTCTGGATTGGATTGATCTTCAATTCCTCTCCAATATTTATTATTCTCTGTCATGCTTACTTCTTGTTAGTAGTGACACTTACCACATTCGATTCCGCCAATTTTTTCAGCCGTAATCTTTTCTCCGTGGTACTCTTCAGTTAGTTCTGCGTGGAAGTCTTGATAATATCCGTTCTGTTCAAATTGAACTTCAGTTTCTCTGTGACAGTTAATACACCAGCCCATAGTGAGTGGTGAATACTGGTATACTTCTTCCATAGTTTCAACAGGTCCGTGACATTCCTGACACTCTAACTCTGCTGCATTAACATGCTGGCTGTGATTGAAATAAGCTAGATCTGGAAGATTATGGATTCTTACCCATTTTATAGGTTGTTGCTCATAGTCTTCTATGTATCCTCGCTCTTCAACGTCCCAGCCAATGGCCGCATAAATTTTCGCGATCTCTGGTGAATTATCACCATCATATTTTAGCGCACCTGCGTCATCTGTAATTTCAGAACCATCAACATACATGTGACAATTCATACAAACATTTGCAGAAGGAATTCCGGAATGTTTCGAGTGACGAGCAGAACTGTGACAATAATTACAATCTATCTCGTTTTCACCAGCATGCAAGGCATGTGAGAAAGCAATAGGCTGTTCTGGCTGGTAATTCTGTTCTTGACCTACGCCCATCATAAGAGCATACAGTTGATTCAGAAAGACGATAGTTACTAAAACAGTAGCTAACGTAACAATGCGTTTGTTTTTGATCAATCTACCCCAAAACCACCCTGCTTCGTCAAGAATAGAAACCGTTTCTTCACCTTGAACAAGTCGTAAGGTGTTTTTCATCCGTGCCAGAAGCATTACCATAACAAATAGCAATAGGCCTAACCCGATGGTGATTTGATTACTGTAATCTTTTGCTTCTGCAACAACAACAGCTCCACCTACAACATCTGCTAAAACAGGTTTTTGATCCCCCTCTACAGTGTAAGTGAGAATATCAAAAATGTCTTGGTTCGAAAGCATTGTAAAAGAGCTCATTACAGAACCGTTATACTCTTCGAAAATGTCAATTGCATCTTCGTCTCCGGAAGCACGAAGCTCAGCATTATTGCGAATCCATTGCAACAACCATTCTTCAGAATATTTGTCCGTAACACCTGTCAAAGCGGGTCCTACAAGCTTTTTATCAAGTTTGTGACAACTCGCACAATTTTGCTTGAAAAGCTTTTTTCCGTTCTTGGCATCCCCTTCGAAGGCCTGCACTGATGATGAGGAGAACATAAATACGACCACTAGTAAAAATGATGCGAGTCTCCTGGATTTAGATTTAGTGTACATATACTGCTTTAAATAGCTATTCACTGTGGCGCAAAAATAAGACCCAGACCTCAGATTCAAGACCATTATTGGATGTATTTCCAATTTAAAATGGTTCTAAATTAGCGGTTGTTTGAGATGCATTGCTTTATGTCCCAAACCCTAAGTGTAATTTTGACTAAATATCTCGTTTATGAATTCTTGGAAACTGTGCTTATCTGTTGTTTTATCTAGCCTTTGGTGCAGCGCAATAGCCTCATCTATATCTGAATACCAACGAGATACACTCCATATCGCTATGGATACAGACAGTGCTTTTCATCATTATACGAAGCATGCGATAAGTGAACTATTTGAAGGATATACGATACAAATCTTTAGTGGTGACAGAACTAATGCCAATAAAACTCGAGGCAAAATTTTAAGATTAGGCGCTGACCAAGACGCACGAATGGTATATCGAGAACCCAACTTTAAAATACATATGGGCTCCTTTCCTGATGTATCTGCAGCAGAAAGAGCATTGGTTCATTGGAAAACTGAATTTCCTGATGCCTTTGTGGTTCAGACTTTAGTACCGTGGTACGAGATCGAGGATGCCGACCCTATCGCTCCTTCTGATACGACAGGCATCTCACCAATACATTCTCCTGAATATTGAGATAATACAGATTAATGTCTCCTCTGTGATAGTTTTTCGTTCGCATAAGCCTGCTTCCAGGAAAATGGGGACGCTCTGTAATGATAATTCCACCTTTGATCGTCGCACCGACTAAACCTGGATACAATTCGCGCTCCGTATTAATTAATGCTCCATTATTTAATTCTGCTGATTGGAATTCCGTTGTGGTCTTCCAGGAAATTGGATTGACAACTCCAATACATTCAGGGTCGTATTTATTGTTTAATCGTACAGATTTATGATAGGTTCGCCAAGAAACAAAACATCCAGTTTGATTAGGTATTTCACAAAGAGGTATGGGCATAGCGCATTGATCGACCTCCATTCCTATCAGGTATGCCGCTACTAAATGATCTAATTGAGCATTGGTCAAATGGCTTTTTAAAAGTGTTTCTAAATGATCAGTGCCTTGGCTGTGACTGGCTAAAATATACGAGGTTTCCGGGCCTATTTCAGACATGAACTGCTCAAAGGCGTTTTTCACATCTTCATAAGCAATATGATAGCTTTTAGTGGTGATCACATTAGGCGCTACATTGTATACCTGGTATGCTGCCTGACGATAATATGGAGCATACACAGGGCCTGCAACGTTAAATGCGCTGGCTTGATATTTAACGGGAGTACCAAAGGATGATCGAACATCCAGGTTTCCAATATCAGCATTCCAACTTCCACCTTTCTCAGGAAAATGAACGGTTGGACTTGCAAAGAAAACAGGGATATTGAATTGATTTAATACTAAACCACTGTAGGATTCATCGGTATCATCAGCGATTTCCGGATGAGCAGACCAAGAGGAAAGATTAGTATAATCTGGAACGGAAGGCGTCGTATCAACAAGGTCTAGACTAAGTCCACAAGAGGTTAGTCCTAGAAAAAAGAAGGAGACCAGAACGACTACTAAATACTTCATTTCGATTTTAAAGTACTATGATCTTTGATGATTTGCGCCAATTGAAAAGCAGGAATAACACCACTTTGGCGCCATACCATTTCTCCCGACTGGAAAAGTGCGAGGGTAGGAACACCTTGTACATTTAACGTCTTTGCCAGTGCGGTATTTTTATCAACGTCCACCTTAATTATTCGTACTGAGTCGCCCATTTGATCCGCCAATTCTTTGAGAATAGGTGGCATCATTTTACATGGACCACACCATTCGGCAAAAAAATCAATTAGTGTTGGGGTATCACTTGCGATGATCTCATTGAAACTTGCCATGTTATTTCACTACGCTATGTTCGCGTTGCCAAGCGATTATACCTCCTTCAAGATTATAGACTGACTTGAATCCCTTTTCTTTCATTTTTTTGGCTGCCTTACCTGACCTGCCTCCGCTTCTACAATAAACAAAAACTGGGATATCCTTATCCATGGCATCTAATGATGTTTCAAAAGAAGCTTCATAAAAGTTCAGTTGCGTAGCACCTTTTAGATGTCCTTCTATGAATTCAGCATCCGTACGTACATCCATTAAAAAGCCAAAGCCAGAAGTATCTATTAACGCAGCGAAATCTTCAACATTGACATCAACACTCAATACATGCTGGTCAGGTAAGGCTTGACAACTCAATGTTCCGACCAGTCCAAGTGTAGCAAAAAGAAGAAAAAAAGAACCTCTCATAACGTGTTACATCAAGTGAATAATAACATCAGAAGCGCCCATGCCATTCATCCCATCATCAATTCCTTTAGACGCTAAAAATTCCAAGGCTTGACCTGATCTCCCACCAGAACGACAAAACAGTACTAAAGGACGAGGCATAGACTTGAACTCTTCCCAGCGCACCTGGATTTCATCCAGTGGAATATGTGTTGCTCCAGGAACTGGCTCCATAGCCACTTCTTCGTGAGTCCTAACATCCACAAGAGATGCGTTATCGTGGTTGATTGCTTCGTTGATATCCATATTGTATGTTGTTCGTTTTAATGTAAAAGTAAGACCGCAAATTTATCTGTGGTGAGACTTTAATCACATTTACCAAATAATTATTTCAGTCCCCTCTTCTTTTAGATTATTTCCGCTTTCACAGCCAAATGCTTCTCTAAATTCTGGCATATTACTCACAGGACCTGATACTCTAAACTGAGCAGGACTGTGTGGATCTGTGGTCACTTGATTTTTCAAGTACTCTTCCCTCGCATTGCTCTGCCATACTTGTGCCCAACCCAAGAAAACGCGTTGATCGTCAGTAAAACCATCCACTGGAGCAACCTCTTTCGTGGATTTGTAATTCTGATAGGCGTAATAGGCTAAGGTCAGTCCACCTAAATCTGCAATGTTTTCTCCCAAGGTTAAGTGACCATTTACATGTACATCTGGCAAAACTTCATAGGCGTCGTACTGACTAGCAAGTCGCTCAGTCAGAGAATCGAATTGGGATTTATCCTGATCAGTCCACCAATTCTCAAGATTACCATCAGGGCCGTATTTAGATCCTTGATCATCGAATCCATGAGAAAACTCATGACCGATTACCCCGCCAATAGCCCCATAATTAATAGCTGCATCGGCATCGGGATTGTAAAAAGGTGGCTGAAGAATTCCCGCAGGAAATACCACTTCATTGTTCAGCGGATTGTAGTAGGCGTTCACAATATGTGCACCCATCCCCCATTCTGATTTATCAACAGGCTGGTCTAATTTTTGAAGATTTTCTTTTGTAAAATAGTGCTGCATTTCTTTCATGTTCGCAAAGTAGCTGTCCTTAGAGATTTCAAGATCACTGATGTCTTTCCAAGTATCTGGATAACCAATTTTATAGGTGAAGGCATCTAATTTTTTTCTGGCTTTCACCTTAGTCTCAGGAGTCATCCAGTTCAACTGGTCAATCCTTCCTCTAAACGCTTCTCTAAGGTTTTCAACCATTTGCTCCACTTCCGCCTTACTTTCTTCTGAAAAGAAACGTTTCACATACAAGTGTCCTACCTGCTGCCCAAGCATTCCAGTAGATCCTTGAACACGTTTCCATCTTGGGTTCATTTTCGGCTTGCCATTCAAGGTTTTTTGGTAAAACTCAAAATCCTGTATTTCTAAAGCGTCATTCAATGCACTTGACGCTCCTTTGATAATATGCCATTTGTGGTAGTCTTTCCACACCGCTAAATCAAAGGTGGCAAGTACTAGTTCCAGACGGCTGTAGAATTCCGGTGAGCTATTTACCACTTCTTCCGTGGCCAATTCAGGACCGGATGCGAACAGAGACAACTCAGCCATGAACGCTTCAATAGGAAGGCTTGGAGCAAGGTTCTGCCAGTCTACCTGTGTCATTAAGTTGTAACGCGCATCTGCATCCCTCATTTCAACACGAGATTTCATAGCAGAGGCTAAGGCATATTCTAGCTCATAGATTTCCTGGGCATCTATAGGACTCTCTAAAAGGTCACCCATCGCTGAAATGTGATCCCTATATTTTTGTTGAAGTTGGGCACTTTCTTCATCACTTTTCAAATAGTAATCTCTATCCGGAAGACCAATTCCGCTTTGACCTACATAAAGTGCATGCGCATTAGAGTTTTTAGCATCCGTACTTACATAAACCGAAATGGGACCACTGATTCCTGCGAACTTATTGCGTGCCATCAATGCAAACAGCTCTTCTAAAGAGACCACTTGATCCACTTCTTCAAGATAAGAACTAAGCTCGGCCGTACCTCGCTCATTACGTGAGGTACTATCCATTCCGCTCGTCACAAGGTCTCCTATCAATTGTTCGTCTGAACCTTTCTCATAGGAACCCTTGGTCACCTCTTCAAAGAGTACTTTTATCTTTTGTTTGTTGGCTTCCGCTAACTTGTTAAACTCTCCCCACCTTACTTCTGTTTCAGGTATTGGGTTGGCTTCTCGCCATCCACCTGAGGTATACTGGAAGAAATCCTCACAGGCTGCTGCATTAGTATCTAAATTATCTAAAGCAAACGCAGTAGCGTTCGGTTCTGCCTCATTAGTAGGTGACTGACAAGCAACAACTGCTAATAAAGATAAAAGTGTGATTTTTTTCATAATAAGAATAAGGTGGTATGTTTCTTCAGTTAACGCTTTCGCATCCAAGTTTTAAAAGTAAAGCTATATTCATGTTGTTCATCTGCAGGTCTATTGTCCTGTGAGACTAAGTCAAAAACTGACGAATCCCATTTAGGAAAATAAGTATCACCCTCTGGTAAAGCATGTACCTCTGTGATTTCCAGAACATCTAAAAATGGCATTGCCAATTCATAAATCTGAGCACCACCTACCACAAACACCTCTTCTTCATGTTTTGCTAGTGCGATGGCATCCTCCAAGGTATGCACGACCTCTGCCCCTTCAGCCAGAAATCCATGGGTCCTCGTAATCACGATATGCCTTCTATTAGGCAATGGCCTTCCACCAAGACTGTCCCATGTTTTGCGACCCATAATAATGGTGCGGCCCTTCGTATGACGCTTGAAATGTTTAAGGTCATCTGGCAAATGCCATATGAGATCATTATCCTTGCCTATGACGTGGTTATCCGCATAAGCCACTATCGCTTTTAATATCATTTATACTGCTACTTTACCTGAAATGGGTGGATGTGGATTGTATTCCTTGATCTCGAAGTCCTCAAATTTAAAGTCAAATATATCCGTAATCTCTGCGTTCAGGTGGAGTGATGGAAGATTTCTAAAGTCTCTGGTTAACTGTAACTCGACCTGTTCTTTATGGTTGTTATAGATATGAGCGTCCCCCAGTGTATGTATAAAATCACCTACCTCTAATCCGCAAACTTGAGCTACCATGTGGACCAGAAGCGCATAAGAGGCGATGTTAAAGGGTACGCCCAAAAAGATGTCTGCACTACGCTGGTAAAGTTGGCAGCTTAGTTTTCCATCTGCCACGTAAAATTGAAAAAACGCATGACAAGGAGGTAAGGCCATTTGATCCACAAAGCCGACGTTCCATGCATTGACAATGATTCTTCTGCTGTTAGGGTTGTTTTTAATTTGATCTATCACTTGGCTTATTTGATCCACGTGACCTCCATCAGGTGCTGGCCATGAACGCCACTGGTAACCATAAACCGGTCCTAATTCTCCCCATTTTTGAGCAAAAACCTGGTCGCTTGCCACTTTAGCAGCAAATTCTCGGATATCCTCTCCTTGATAGGATGCAGATTTCTTAAAGGATGCAAAAGGCCAATCATCCCAGATGCGGACGTTGTTTTTAGCTAAATACTCAATATTAGTAGACCCTTGTAAAAACCACAACAGCTCATGTAGTATGCTTTTCAGGTGAACTTTTTTTGTAGTGAGTAATGGAAAACCTTCTTGAAGGTTAAAACGCATTTGATGGCCAAAAACACTCATGGTTCCTGTACCTGTTCGATCGCCTTTTTGGGTTCCTTCCTCGAGAACCCTGCGCACTAAGTCGTGGTATTGCTGCATGGAACAAATATGGCTTTTTAGATGCCTCATTCCGCAGTAACAAGTCGTGATGTTTTCCACGTGAAATGAACAAAAAAAAGCCCATCCTTACGGATGGGCTTATATCGTGCCCCAGGCGGGACTTGAACCCGCACGAACATTGCTGTTCAACGGATTTTAAGTCCGTCGTGTCTACCAATTCCACCACCAGGGCGGCAACTAAAAACCCCCCGATTGGTGGAGGGCTTTTTGAGCGAAAGACGGGATTCGAACCCGCGACCCCGACCTTGGCAAGGTCGTGCTCTACCAGCTGAGCTACTTTCGCGTTAGGGTCGGCAAATATAGAACCGAATTTATTTAAACCAATACTCTCACTTATTTTTTTGCGAGTTTTTCCTTAAAGGTGCTTAGGAGCATCAAAGCCTCAATGGGCTTAAGTTCATCTAAGTTCAACATTTCCAATTCACTAGCGAGATCTTCAAGTTCCGGTCGATCAAGTGAGAAAAAATTTAATTGTGGCGAATTGTTGTTTTCAGGGTTTGCTTTTGCCTCGCTTTTAGTTTGTTTTTCCAGTCTATCTAGCACTCTTTCTGCCCTATGCAATACATAAGAAGGTATACCTGCTAGTTTTGCAACGTGCAGCCCGAAAGAATGCGCAGTTCCTCCAGGCTTGAGCTGACGAGTAAAGATGATCTCTCCATTGTGCTCTTCTGCGGCAACATGATAATTTGACACCTTTTTAAAAGTATGGGTCATTTCATTTAGCTCATGATAATGAGTAGCAAATAGTACGAGAGGCTCCGCTGGGTGCTGATGCAAGAACTCTGCAATTCCCCATGCAATACTGACGCCATCAAACGTGGAAGTCCCTCTTCCTATCTCGTCTAAAATAACCAATGATCGCTCACTAATATTATTTAAAATGGTAGCGGTCTCATTCATTTCTACCATAAAAGTAGACTCTCCCTTACTCAGGTTATCCGAGGCTCCTACCCTAACAAACAACCTGTCTATAATAGGGAGTATGGCCGCGCTAGCAGGAACAAAAGCCCCCACCTGAGCTAAGATTTGAATTAACGCTACCTGGCGTAGCAAGGCACTTTTACCGCTCATGTTAGGACCTGTAATCATGGCGATGGAAGCATCCTTACTCTTCATATCAATGCCATTAGCAATGTAAGGCTGGTGTTCCGGAAGCACCTGTTCAATCACAGGATGACGACCTTGTTTAATAGCTATATTTTGTCCTTCTACAAAGGATGGACGGACATAATTATAACTTAAGGCTGCCTGAGAAAAAGCGCTTAACACATCCAACGTAGCGGTCCAACGAGCCATCTCAAGCAGAGGTGATAAGTAATTATTACTGTATTCGACCAACTCCTGGTATAACTTAGATTCAATTGACCTGATTTTATCTTCCGCACCAAGCACTTCAACCTCAAATTTCTTTAACTCCTCGGTGATGTAGCGTTCCGCATTGATCAACGTTTGCTTGCGGTGCCAGTTCTCGGGGACTTTATCTTTATGAGAATTTCGTACTTCGAGATAGTAGCCAAATACATTGTTAAAAGCGAGTTTTAAGGAGGGTATTCCCGTTGCCTCTGCTTCCCGGGCACGAATATCTTCCAACGTAGATGTTGCATCATTTAACAACCCTCTGAGGTGTGCCAATTCCATATTAAATCCACTCTTAATAGCCTGCCCCTTACCTAATACTGCAGTTGGGTCTTCCACTAATGCCTCTTGAAGTCGCTGCTTTAATTCTGGTAATAATGTAGGTAATGCTTCCGGTAGGCTTAAGGAATGGCCACTTACTTCGCGTACCAGTAGCTCAACAGCGTCAAGCGCTGATCTAAGTCTGGCCAGTTCCTTAGGGCTAATTCTCTCTGTTGCAATACGGCTGCAAAGACGCTCAATATCCGACAAGCCTTTTAAGGTGTCTCGCAAAGCGTGGCGCAACGGATCGTTCGATAAAAGCTCTTCAACCGTTTGTTGTCGGTCGGAAATATTCTTTAACTCCAGCAATGGCAGAGAGAGCCAGGTGCGTAACATTCTTGCTCCCATAGGAGACACAGTGCGGTCAATAACGTCCAGAGTTGATGTTCCACCTCGCTGATTTGGCTGAAAAAGTTCAAGGTTTTGAATGGTAAAACCATCTAGCCACATGTAGTCGTCTAGAGCAATTCTTGACAATGTGGATAGGTGACCAAGCGTAGAAAATTCGCTTCTATTTAAATGATGCAGAATAACTCCTGCCGCAATTGCTCCAGGAGCGCCCTTTTCTAAACCGTAACCACTGAGTCCCTTTGTTTTAAATTGAGCTTCCAACTGCTCCAATGTATACTGCGCTTCCCATGCCCAAGTATCAACGCCAAAGAGATAAAAATCTTCCTCTAACTTCTTTTTTAGTACACCATCTATATCTCTTGGGTGTATGATTTCCTTAGGGCAGTAGGTATGAAGGGCATTCAGTATTTTCTCATCAGAATGCTGGGCATAGAAAAAAGCTCCTGTGCTTATTTCTGCTATTGCAAGACCCCAATTTCCTTTTTTTGCTGGATATAATGCGGCAAGATAATTATGCTCTTTACCGCTTAGTAATGCTGAATTAAGATTGATTCCTGGAGTAATCATATCCGTCACACCTCTCTTCACCAAGCCTTTTGCCGTCTTGGGATCCTCTAGCTGTTCTACAATAGCGACCCTATGGCCCCCTTTGACCAGCTTTGGTAAATAGGTCTGCAACGCATGGTACGGAAAGCCGGCAAGAGCAATCGCAGAAGCCGATCCGTTAGAGCGCTTTGTCAATATAATATCCAATGTTTTGGCTGCTTTTTCAGCATCCGAACCAAAGGTTTCGTAAAAATCGCCTACACGAAAGAGCAATAATGCTTCAGGATGCTTCGCCTTTATTTCATCGAATTGACGCATCATGGGCGTCTGCTTCTTCGTGGTCTGTTTGGCCATTTATATCGTTCTTTGTGGCAGCTTCACTTCAGGTGAAGAATAATTATCAAATGTAAGAGGTTCCGTCCGATGAGAAAACTACGTAATAGTGAATTAGGCAGATTATCTACTGAGGAGTATACAAACTCAGAAAAGACACCCTTAATATTGGTTTTGGACAATATACGAAGCATGCATAATGTAGGAAGCATTTTTCGAACTGCCGATTGCTTTAGAGTAGCACATATTTATCTGTGTGGATTAACCCCAAAGCCGGGGCACGCTGAAATTGAAAAAACAGCCCTAGGCGCAACAGAGAGTGTGGAATGGTCACACCATGAAAGTACCATGAGTTGCCTTGACGAGTTACGAAAGGAGGGACATCGGATTGCCTCTTTAGAACAAGCGGAAAGAAGTGTTGATTTAAGAGATTACCTCGCTACTGGTTCTACTGTGCTTGTCCTAGGACATGAAGTCAAAGGCGTTGCTCAGGAGGTCGTTGATTTTAGTGATGATGTAATTGAGATCAAACAATTCGGCACCAAACACAGTTTAAACGTCAGTGTGAGCACAGGAATGGCACTTTATGAATTACACAAGCAGCTTTCAAACGAGTAAACTAGTATCCTACCTTTGGTGCTTTCCTATCTGGATAGGCATATCCTTCTTGTTACATTCGCTAATCAACACTGAGATAGACTTATTAAGCCTTCCATCTATCCAATAAGGCCATAATTCTTGCATAGGTAGTAGAGCGAAAAGTCGTTCATTCAATCTGGGATGGGGCACTTTTAGATGGATCGTATCGCACTGAAATCGTTCAATCGCTAAAATATCAATATCAATAATACGATCCGAGTAACCTTCTGCAAGTCGTATTCGACCCAGATGCTCTTCCGTCTCAAGTAGGACCGTCATGAATTCTTCAGGAGAATGTTCGAACTGAACTTCTACCGCCTGATTTATGTAGGTGGATTCACTATCATAGCCCCACGCAGGACTTTCATAACAGTGACTCTCGCTTAGCACATTACAAAAGTCACGCAAGTGGTCTATGGCAGATTGTATATTACGGTATTTATCGCCTAAATTTGTGCCCAACAATAGAATTCCTGTGCTCATGAAATCATTCTTTACTACCGTATTAGCTGTATTGACAGCCTTGGTTTCCTTATTTGTCTTGTCCGTTGTACTCCTTGTCGCAATCGGGCTAACTACAGAATCTGATGCACCAAAGGTACAAGAGAACAGTCTTTTAAAAATCAACTTATCCGGAAGCCTTGAGGACCGGGCTATTGAAAACCCATTGGCGGAGCTGAACTTATCAAGTCTCGGCTTAGATGGTGATTTGACTCTAGGGCTGAACGAACTCATGGCTGGACTAAATCAGGCGGCCACGGATGACAACATACAGGGAATACTTCTAGATCAAGGGGTTTTTTCCGCGGGTTACGGTGCGCTAGAGGAGTTTGGAGACTATTTAAAAGAATTTAAAAGCATAAGCGGTAAGCCTGTCTACAGCTATGGAGAATACTATACCCAAAAGGGGGCCTATCTCGCAAGCTATTCGGATTCGACTATACTTCATCCCGGCGGCATATATGACCTTCGAGGAATAGGTATTAGCAGTACGTATTACAAGGCGTTTTTTGAAAAAATAGGTATCGAGCCACTTGTGGTCAGAGGAACCGGTAATAACTTTAAGGCCGCTGTTGAGCCCTTTATTTCAAACGAAATGAGTGAGGAAAACAGACTTCAGTTGACCCATTTAACTTCTCAGTTTTGGAATTTTATTTCCAACGGATTATCTCAGAAAGGACTGAACCAGACTGCGATAGATTCCTGTGCAAATCAATGGGTGGGCATGAATGCAGCACAGATTGAAGCATCAGGATTAGTAGATGCGTTGGGCTACAGAGAAGATGTGATCAAAAGCTTTGAGGAGCGATATGAAATACTGAATTGGAGCAGCTACAAACAATCCTTGCAAAAAGAAACTGCGAAAGATCGTGTTGCCGTGATCTATGCGAATGGAACCATTGGAAATGGCACTGGAGATGAGTCAAGCATTGGTACTAAAAACATCATTAAAGCCCTTGAAAAGGCGAACAACAACAAAAGAGTCAAGGCCATCGTTCTCCGGGTAAACAGCCCTGGTGGTAGCGCTTTGACCTCTGATATAATTCACCATACTATAGAAGGAGTTCAGAAGCCTATTGTAGTTAGTCAAGGGAATTATGCTGCATCTGGCGGATACTATATCAGCTGTAATGCAGATGCCATATTCACGAATTCTACTACCATCACAGGAAGTATTGGGATCTTCATGAGTTTATTTACTGCAGAGGAATTAATCAACCAAAAACTTGGCTTGACCATAGAAGAAGTACAAACGCATCCTTTTGCTAACTTTCCCAACCTCTATCGCCATCCTACGGTGCAACAATATGCGTTGCTTCAACGAATGATTGATTTCGGTTACGATGACTTCACGGGGAAGGTGGCAGCTGGCCGAGACACGACGATGGAATATGTTAAATCTATAGGTGGAGGTCGCATGTGGTCAGGTAACGACGCTGTAGCAAATGGACTGGCAGATTATGAGGGCAATCTTAAGGATGCCATAGCCTTTGCAGCTGAATTAGGAGAGGTTTCAGACTACCGGATTTATGAGTTGCCCAATCTTGATCAAGGGATTGAGCGTTATTTAAAAGCATTCACTTCTATATCTTCCTCTAGTCATTCAACCTCAAACAATGTACTGCAGATGGTAGACCAGCATCCCGCGATGTTAGAGTTGAAATCACTGATTGAAAATCCTGGAATGCAAGCGAGAATGAATCCTATTTTCCGCCAATTCAATGACTAAGAAAGCGTTTGTAGCAGAAAGACTGTACTATATTCTAGGTGCATTATTCATAGCGGCGCTGATTACCTGTAATTTAATCGCTAATAAATTTATTTCCATAGACTTAGGGTTCAAAACCTTTGTCATTAGTGCAGGTGTACTGCCCTACCCTCTTACTTTTTTAATCACGGATATATTGAGTGAGCTATACGGCCAGAAGAGAACAACGCACGTGGTACTGTCCGGTCTGTTTGCGAGCATATTCGTATTGTTCATTCTTTGGCTTGGCGCTCAATTTCCCGCGATCGAAGGTTCTCCTATAGATGACGAAACGTTCAACCAAGTCTTTCAAAATGCGTGGCGTGTTATCGCAGCTTCTATGATGGCATATATCGTGGCACAACTCATCGATGTGCGGTTGTTTCACTTCTGGAAGCGCGTAACGAAAGGAGAAATGTTATGGGTGCGAAATAACTTTTCTACCGTGATTTCTCAATTTATAGACACTACTCTGGTAGTAGTTATTTTGTTTTTTGGCGTAGAGAGCTGGTCCACAATGGGTTCTTATATCTCAGACGGGTGGCTATTTAAAGTTATTTTCGCAGCGCTAGACACCTTTATAATTTATGGATTCATGGCCTGGGCGCGGTCTTATTTCGGAATCAAAAAGGGCGAAGAAATACAATTGTAGGTCACCTCACTTCTACTTCTACCATGAAACCCTCATGAGAACGAACATTGAATACACCAACGCTCGTGATCAGGTATTGTCCGCGAATACCAAATAGCTCACCTTCCCACTGATCCCCTTTTTGCTTAAAGCTGATACTTTTTATTTTTTCAGGTTGATGAACGATAGGGTAATGGAAATCCCAGATTTTATTTGACACTTCTGAATACTTCTTGAGGTGCGGTGGTAAAGCGGCAAGGGCTATTTCTTTAGATTCACCCAACTGTGCATCTGTACCTAAATCCTTGAGCATGGCCTGCCAAGAAGTTTTATCCGTGAAATGATCCTTCAAAGCTACCTCTGCTTCTCCTGCTAAATATCTGTTGGGCGTTTCTAAGAGAATTATGGCTTGCCTTGCACCCTGGTCCATCCATCGATAGGGCATCTGAGTATTGCGTGTTACCCCCACCTTGATTCGATCTGTTTTCGCTAAATAGACCAAATGGGGCTGAAGCTGCATTCTTTTCTCGAATTCAAGATCCCGGTCTGCTATACCCAAATGAGCTTGACTTAATTCCGGCCTCATGATGGAAGGAGATGCCTCAGGCTTTGAAAAGAAGCACTCCTTACAAAAGTTTTGTCTGTATACTTCAGGCACTACTGAACCACAAAAGCAGGTATGATTGCCCACGAATTGGATACGTATGGTTTTTCCAATCAATTGATTCACAAAGAGCATATCTTCTCCCAATTTAAGGGCGTACCTTATTGTTTCACCGTATTGAGTAGACATTTTCCGTAAGGGACCAGTAAATCGCATTTTAGAGTATTTTTAATGACAAGTGTGAAGTTATAAATCAATCCACAAGCCTAAGCCAAAACCGTGTTTTATTCGCTCGTTAATAAAGTTATTCGCTTCAATCTTAAGAAGTACATGGAAGAACTGTTACATTCTTCTAAGGAGCCTTTTGTGGCGCAACGTGCTGTGATGTCCGGATTGTTACAAAAAGCCAAGAACACGGAATTTGGAAAAGCATATGGTTTTGACACCATTCACAACTTCAAAACGTTTTCAAAACGTATTCCACTTGCTACTTATGGTGATCTTAAAGAATCTATTGAACGTATGCGGTCTGGTGAATCAAATGTTCTTTGGCCAGGGCAAATAAAATGGTACGCAAAAAGCTCTGGAACTACCTCAGGGAAATCCAAGTATATTCCGGTTTCTCAAGACAGCATCAACAGTTGTCATTTCGCCGGCGGACGTTATGAATTGGCCATCTACCTTAACCACCGGCCAGACTCTAAGTTATTTGAAGGACTTGGACTCCGCTTAGGTGGATCAACAGTCCTTGAACAGCATGGATTGAGTAAGTCGGGAGATTTAAGCGCCATACTGATTCAAAACATTCCTACTTGGGCAGAGTTTATGAGCGCACCTAGCCCTAACACGGCTTTGATGACAGAATGGGAGGAAAAAATAGAAGCCATTTTAGACGAAGTCATTGATCAAAACATCACCTCCTTTTGGGGTGTAAGTAGCTGGTTTCTGGTATTATTCAATAAGGTTTTAGAACGTACTGGAAAAAATAATCTTTTGGAGGTTTGGCCCAACCTTGAACTCTTTGCACACGGTGGAGTAAACTTCGTCCCTTACGAAAATCAGTTTCGCCAGTTGATGCCAGGGAATCAAGTAACCTTCATGGAAAATTACAATGCTTCAGAAGGATTTTTCGCCATTCAAGATGACCCTAATCACGAAGGGATGCTTCTTTTACTAGACTCTGGCATCTACTATGAATTCATTCCAATGTCGGATTTCCACGGCACAGAAAGTAATACGATATCCCTTGAAAAAGTTATCATAGGCATGGAGTATGCTATCGTTATCACGACTAATGGCGGGCTGTGGAGATACATCTTAGGTGATACCGTTAAATTCCTCTCTACCCAACCGCACCGTATTAAGCTGAGCGGACGAACAGCCCATTACATCAACGCATTTGGAGAAGAATTGATTGTTTCTAACGCAGAGGAAGCTTTACAAAACGCATGCGAAATACACCAATGCAGCGTCCGTGACTTTCATGCTGGACCCATTTTTATGGAAGACGCATCCTGCGGCGCTCACCAGTGGATCATAGAGTTTGAAAAAACACCTAAAGACCTTAAAGCCTTTACCCATTCGTTAGACCAGAGCATTCAAAGTCTAAATTCAGATTATGGCGCCAAGCGTAAATCCGGATTGGTCCTAGGACCATTAGAATTGGTCATCGCAAGAGATTTTTTGTTTCATGACTGGCTCAAGTTAAAAGGTAAACTTGGGGGTCAAAACAAGATTCCACGTCTCAGCAACAACCGTTTATTTATGGAGCAATTTATAGCGCTAAACAGACGTCTTGATGTTCCTGTATAACAGAGGTCCAGAGCTGAATGCGCGCACGAAGAGCAGCTGAGGATAACGCTAAGGCCTGCTCCCAATGATTTTTATTATCCGCGCACAGCTCAAGCACCATTCTCTCAGCCAATTGACCATGTAGATCACCATCAATCTCAATGTGTCTTTCCAAGTAATAAGTAAAGAGACTAAGCTCGGTGGGGAATGCTTCTTTAAGATTTTTAACAATCTCAATAAACATGTCGGGGATCAAGTCTTCTCGCCCAAAAGTAAATACCGCTGCTATTTCGTGGGCATGTCCGCGCTCAACAACATCGAGCGTTGCAAGAACAAATTTCTTAGAACCCTCTGGTGCCGCACTTCGTTCCAATGCAATTTTTGGATCGACCCCTAGCTTCAATTCTTCTATAAAGGTCAAAATAGGCTGCGTATTCGCTCCAGCTTCGACCATTGCTTGAACGTATAGCTCAAAATGACTTACTGCGTTGCCGTTTTGATCAATATCGCTTTCCTCTCCAAATACAATTTCATTGATCAATCTGCGTACTTCAGGATTTCCAGTGGGCACCCAATAGGTGTCCACGCAGGTAAGTTGGCGTTGTAAGCCCTTTAATAAGACCATAAAGTCCCAAACAGCCCAAACATGAGATTCCATAAAGATTCTCGCCTTATTTAAGTCGTCAACCCATGTAAATGCTTGATGATCGATCAATTCCTGGCGAACATTTGATATTTGTGATTTTACGTAGTCTATTTTCATCGTTCCTTTTGACACTTTTTATTACTTTGCATCTACAAAAATACATCTGATGCACATAGCAATCGCAGGAAATATAGGATCTGGTAAAACAACTTTAACGAGCTTGTTGGCAAAGCATTATAATTACCAACCACATTTCGAAGATGTAGATGACAATCCTTACCTGGACGACTTCTACGAAGAAATGCAACGGTGGAGTTTTAACCTTCAGATTTATTTCTTGAGATCTAGATTTCAACAAGTAACGCAAGTCAGAGAAGAAGGTTTAGATGTTATCCAAGACAGAACGATTTACGAGGATGCGCATATTTTCGCCCCAAACCTGCATGCAATGGGCCTGATGACCGCGAGAGACTTTAACAGTTATAAAGGATTGTTTGAGCTGATGGAAAAACACTTACAGCCGCCAGACCTCATGATTTACCTAAGAGCTTCTGTACCTACTTTGGTGGACCATATTCAAAAACGTGGCAGAGATTATGAAAACAGCATAAGAATAGACTATTTGCGTAGACTAAACGAACGTTACGAGGCGTGGATCAATACCTATGACAAAGGCAAAGTGCTTATCGTGAATGTCGATAAGAACAATTTCCCTGAGAACCCGGAGGATTTGGGTGAAATCATTAATTTGATTGATGGAGAGCTAAATGGTCTGTTCTAAGGCCTCAACTATTTTTAAAGAACTTCCAGATTGAGCCCTCAACCATTTGAGGGCTTTTTCATTTGTGGCAAAACCATCCTCTTGAGCCTGGTTTAAAAACGCATTGAGTTCCCCTGAAGTGCTACATGGTACCAGGAATTCCTGTTGGACGAGCGCGCTATTTTCAGCTATTTTTTGCCAATTAGGCCCAGAGGCGGCGGTCTTTCCTTGTGCAACGGACTCCAGCACGTTGTGGGTTGCCTTTCCGAAGCCTCCACCAATGAATACGGCATCCGCTAAAGCGTATAACGTAGGAAGAATACCCATCTCATCAATCATGAAAACTTCACAAACCTGCGGCTCGTGTTGCGTTGAATAAGCTATTCTTAATCCGTTTTCGTCAAGTAACGAGGCCATTGCAGGCACCTGCTGAAGGTCATGAGCAACGATCCATAGCGTATAATTGCTCAGAGATGTACTTTTTAATACAAACTCGACGTCGGACAAATGCGCACTACCTAGTAATAAGACAGGCTTAACCTGAAGGCTTCTCCATGTTCTCATCAGTGGACTAGCGGGTTGGTCCATTAATTGGACCGCGTAATCATACTTAGGGTTTCCAAGAACACTGCTATGAAGTCCAGCAAAAGAAAGAACAGCACTGTCTTGCTCAGAGTTCACGCCCCAAAGAGATATAGCCTTCTTAAAAAGAGACCTCATCATGGGCAAACCTCTGGATAAATACCATGGTGTCCGGGATGCAGACATGCCTATAACGGCAATTGGAACGTTGCTATTGTAAAGACCGCGAATATGATTAGGCCAAAGATCGTAACGTACAAAAACGGCTAAAGAAGGCTTTAAAAAAGTCAACCAACGCTTTACCTCTTTCGGAGAGTCAAAGGGCAAATAGAATACCTGTGCCCTGCTGTAGGTTTTCTTTGGTTCATAGCCTGATGGAGAGAAAAACGTGACCACTCCTTTCCAGTCCGGATGACGCTCTAGATATAGTTCAAATGCAGACTTACCCATTTCAAACTCACCTAAGGAAGCGCAGTGCATCCAAATCACTTTTCCCTGAAGGGGTTGAGATTTTTTCCAGACCAGTGCATTCGAGGTAATCACAGAAAACCATGACGTTTTAGGCGCAACCCATTGGGCTATTTTATATCCTGCTTCGGTAAGTGTAGGATAAAGCATCAATCTATGAGATAAAAGCTTTCTTGCTTGGCATAGATAGGCAGAAACCAGGTAAATGACGCTCCTACACCAGCTTCGAATTTGTAATTGTCATCAAAGAGACCTGTATCGATATTGAATCCTCGAACGCTACGTGTAAGACCCATATTAAGCAATAGGTTAAAGGCGTAGTTTACGCGCTCTTTATGGTCTAAATGCATGTATCGCAAGGTCGTTTTAGTTACTAGACCCCTGTGCAAACGATCGTAGCCCTCTAAAAAAGGTGATTCCAGCTGTGGTAAGTTATTTCGCTGGTTTCTTAGTCCGATTTTCGATTGAGTCACGCCTATACCTTGCATAAATACCCAACCAGAATTAGGATTGTAGTGGCTTTTTAAAAGCTTTCCCGTGTTCACCAACACCTGAGCACCGCTCAAGCCAGGCTGAATAATTGCAAACTCCCCGTTCACGCCCATGAAATTTCCGGACTCATCAGTTAATCCTCCAAAAATATCCTCAGAATTCTTCACCGAGGTGCCATACATAGCATCGAAAGATGCCCCATACAGCCATCCATCCGTGTTTTTCTTTGCGTAGTCCACACTGATCATTGCAAAAGGGGTATACCGTTTAGCTAAATCAAACAGGGGAATATGCCCCCCTGTAGATAACGACCATAGCTGAACCGTGCGGGTACTATCCTTGGTCGTAACTTGTCCAAGCATGGTTAAAGAACTTATCATCGAACAGATAAGTAAAGCTATTTTAATATGTTTGAATACATGTTTCATTCTAAGCGCAAGTTAAGGCTTAGGAGTCTTTTGGTATAATGTATTTTAGCAGAGCAAAGTTGAACATCACCAATTTTAAACAGGAGCAACCCTACCCTTATGAAAATAACTGTTATAGGAACCGGCTACGTAGGCTTAGTAACAGGCGCATGTCTCTCTGATGTGGGCATTCAAGTTACCTGTGTAGACATAGATAAAGACAAGATAGACGGCTTAAAGAATGGCATCATGCCCATTTACGAACCTGGTCTTGAAGAGATTGTTAAGCGTAATTTCAAGAAAGGCCGTTTGAACTTCTCTACCAACCTTAGCGAGGCTATTCAAGGCAGTGAAGCTGCTTTTATTGCAGTAGGAACACCTCCTGGAGAGGACGGATCTGCAGACTTAAAGTATGTTTTAGCCGTTGCAGACCAGATTGGTAAGACCATGACAAATTATATGGTCATCATTACAAAATCCACCGTTCCAGTAGGCACCGCTGAGAAAGTGCGAGGGGCTGTAGCACAAGCCATAGCAGCACGGAACATTGATCATGGGTTTGATGTAGCTTCTAACCCAGAATTTTTAAAAGAAGGCGCTGCAATAGATGACTTTATGAAACCTGACCGTATTGTGGTGGGCATTGACAGCAGTGTCGCTCAAGAGATCATGGACAAGCTCTACCGTCCCTTTACGTTGAATGGCCATCCAGTGATTTTTATGGACATTCCTTCAGCGGAGATGACTAAATATGCAGCTAACGCGATGCTGGCTACGAAGATTTCTTTCATGAATGATATTGCCAATTTGTGCGAAATCATGGGAGCGGATGTCAACTGGGTACGAAAAGGAATTGGGAGCGATCCTAGGATTGGTAATAAATTCATTTATCCAGGGATTGGATACGGTGGATCATGTTTCCCAAAAGATGTAAAAGCATTGGCTAAAACAGGTCGTGAACATGGCCATGCCATGCGTATACTTGAAGCCGTTGAAGAAGTAAATGACGATCAGAAGAGTGTGCTTTTCAATAAAATAAGCGCCTACTTTGGCGGTGATCTTCAAGGCAAGGTTATTGCGTTCTGGGGACTGTCATTCAAACCTAATACAGATGACATGCGAGAAGCGCCGTCTGTGGTGATTGCTAACTTACTGCTAGATGCTGGTGCGCAAATTCGTGCTTATGATCCAGTAGCTATGGAAGAAGCCAAGCATGATTTAGGAGATCGCATTACGTATTGTGAGAGTGACATGGAAGCAGTTCATGGCGCTGATGCTTTAGCCCTGGTCACAGAGTGGGCAGAGTTCCGCATGCCGGACTGGGATGCCGTAGCAGATGCTATGACTAACAGGGTGGTCTTTGACGGACGTAACCTATACCGTAAACAAACCATGATCGCACACGGATATGATTATTTTGGAATAGGAATGGGCGAATCAATCGCTGAAAAAAGATAATTATGCCAAGAGTACTTATCACAGGAGCCGCAGGGTTTCTTGGATCTCATCTTTGCGATAGGTTTATGGCAGAAGGCTTTGAGGTTCTGGGAATGGACAACTTGATCACGGGAAACATGGAGAATTTGGAGCACCTTTTGGGCAACCCAAACTTCACTTTCTACAACAACGACGTGAGTAATTTCGTGCATGTTTCAGGAAAGTTGGACTACATTCTACATTTTGCCTCTCCAGCCTCCCCTATTGATTACCTAAAAATACCCATTCAAACACTTAAGGTGAGTTCACTGGGTACACACAATTTATTAGGATTAGCATTAAATAAAAAGGCAAGGATTTTAGTAGCCTCTACCTCTGAGATTTACGGGGACCCTAAAGTTCACCCTCAAACCGAGGACTATTTTGGAAATGTTAATCCCGTAGGGCCTCGTGGGGTCTATGATGAAGCCAAGCGCTTTATGGAGTCTATGACCATGGCTTATCATACCTATCATGGTTTAGAAACGCGTATTGCACGCATTTTTAATACTTATGGACCTCGCATGAGGCTTAATGACGGCCGTGTACTGCCTGCTTTTATAGGTCAAGCATTGCGCGGCGAAGACCTTACTATTTTTGGTGATGGTTCACAAACGCGGTCATTTTGTTATGTAGATGATTTGGTAGAAGGGATATACCGACTACTCCTAAGTGATCATGCGCAGCCAGTGAACATTGGAAACCCCAATGAAATAACCATTGGTGAGTTTGCTGAAGAGATTATTAAGCTCACCGGTACTTCCCAAAAAGTCATTTACCAACCAAGGCCGGTCGACGACCCTATGCAGCGAAAACCAGACATCACAAAAGCGAAAGAGCTGCTGGATTGGCAACCCGAAGTTTTGCGGGCGGAGGGGCTAAAAAAAACCTACGAGTGGTTTCAAAGCTTACCGGAAGAGAAACTATACAGAAAAGAGCATAGGGACTTTGCCGACTTTAGGAGAAAGTAGATATTTACTGGACCAATACTAACCAATACCATGACACAAATACTCGTTACAGGAGGACTCGGATATATTGGCTCACACACGGTTGTAGAGCTCATAAATGCGGGTTACGAGCCTATTGTTATTGACAACTTGAGTGAAAGTCCGATCGAAGTAAAGGCTCGTATAGAAAAAATCGTGGGTCGAGAAATCATTTTTCGTCAAGTTGAAATGTGTGATAAAGCAGCCATAGATGCTGTTTTAACAGAATTCCCAAAGATTGCTGGAAGCATTCACTTTGCTGCATTTCTTTTGGTCAATGAAAGTGTCACCGCCCCATTAAAGTATTATTACAACAATTTACTGAGCACCATGAATCTATTAAGGAGTATGGAGGAACATGGTATACGCAACCTCGTATACTCTAGTTCCTGTACGGTTTATGGTACCCCCGAAAATCCTCATGTGGACGAGAGTGCACCTGTTCAACCAGCGGAAAGTCCCTATGGCAATACCAAGAAAATGGGCGAAGAAATTCTTCGTGACTTCACGGCTACAGGGGTGATGAATACGCTAAGCTTAAGGTACTTTAACCCAATTGGTGCGCATCCATCTAGTATTATTGGAGAATTCCAAGATGGCGAGCCACATCACTTGGTTCCCTACATCACGGAAACAGCGATAGGGAAGCGAAAAGAGTTAAAGGTCTTTGGGACCGATTACAACACGAGGGATGGCTCTTGCCTGCGCGACTATATTCATGTGATAGATATTGCAAAAGCTCACATTCTCTCCGTGCAGCACTTGGTAGATAGCGAGGAAAATGGATATGATGTCATCAACTTAGGGTCCGGAAACGGGTCTACAGTATTAGAAATGATCCACGCTTTTGAGCGTGCCACAAATATTTCCATTCCCTATCACGTCGCGCCGCGCCGCGCCGGAGATGTACCAGCTGTTTATGCCAATATCGGTAAGGCCCAGCGTGTGCTCGGTTGGACTCCTGAAAAAACGTTAGAAGATATGCTGCGCGATGCATGGAATTTCGAGCAAGCCCTATTAAAAAACTTATCATGAAAAACATCATTATCACCGGCGGAGCCGGGTTTATAGGTTCACATGTGGTGCGTTTGTTCGTGAACAAGTACCCCAACTACCGCATTATTAATGCTGATTTTTTGACCTACGCGGGAAACCTCGAGAACTTACAAGACATCGATAAGGCGCCAAACTACGTGTTTGAGCATGTCGATATCGTAGATGCCACAGCAGTGGATGCTTTGTTTGATAAATACCAGCCAGAAGGTGTGATTCATTTGGCTGCTGAAAGTCATGTAGACCGCTCCATTAAAGACCCACTTGCGTTTTTACGTACGAATATTTTAGGTACTGCAAATCTACTGAACAGCTTCAAGCGCATTCATACGGATTTTGAAGGCAAGCGCTTCTACCACATCTCTACGGATGAGGTTTACGGTAGCTTGGGTGCTGAGGGCTTATTTGAAGAGACTACTGCTTACGACCCAAACAGTCCATACAGCGCCTCTAAAGCAGGCTCTGATCACTTTGTGAGGGCTTATGGCGAGACCTATGGTCTTCCCTATGTCATTACCAACTGTTCTAATAATTATGGGCAGCATCAATTCCCTGAAAAACTTATTCCACTGTTCATCAACAACATTGTTCAAGAAAAGCCACTACCCGTTTACGGCGACGGAAACTACACCAGAGACTGGTTGTATGTGGTGGACCATGCCAGAGCAATTGACTTGGTGTTCCATAACGGAAAGAACGCCGAGACTTACAATATTGGAGGTTTTAATGAGTGGACAAACCTTAATCTGATCAAGGTATTATGTACACAGATGGACCAGAAGCTCGGAAGAACAACAGGGAGCAGCGAGAAGCTGATCACCTATGTAAAAGACCGTCCAGGTCACGACAAAAGATACGCTATAGACGCCACTAAAATTCAAAGAGAATTAGGATGGGAGCCTAGCGTAACCTTTGAACAAGGGCTGGGCATTACAATTGACTGGTATCTGGCCAATCAAGCATGGTTAAAAAATGTCACTTCAGGATCTTATCAGGACTACTACAAAAACATGTACGCGAACAGTTAATTGCGTAATTTGCGCACCATGAGAGGGGTCGTTGTAAAAAGCACAGGAAGTTGGTATCAAGTTCGAGAGATCGACAGTGGTTTATTGGTGAATTGCCGAATCAAAGGGAAATTTCGCATTACTGGTATCAAGAGCACCAATCCCCTTGCTGTTGGAGATGTAGTCCTTTTTGAACTAGAAGACGGCTATGAGCAGCAAGGTATTGTCAATGGCATAGAAGACAGACGCAACTATATCGTCCGAAAAAGTGTCAACCTAAGTAAGCGCATTCAGATCATTGCCTCTAATATGGATCAAGCCTTGTTAGTAACCACCCTAGCCCAACCAGCGACATCTACCGGGTTTATGGACCGGTTTTTGACAACGGCGGAAGCCTATAATATTCCCACAGTCATCGTTTTCAATAAATTGGATGTATATGGCGAAGAGGAGTTGGCTGAACTCGCATATCGGAAAGCCGTTTATGGAGCTATTGGATATACCATACTAGAGACTTCTGCAACAGAGTCTATAGGTCTAGAAGAACTTAAAAAGGTGTTAAAAGATAAAAACACGCTTTTAAGTGGCCACAGTGGAGTTGGAAAAAGCACGTTGATAAATGCTGTGGAGCCCTCTTTAGACATCAGAACCGGTGAGGTAAGTACCTCCTCGCATCACAAAGGTCAGCACACAACTACGTTCGCTGAGATGCATCCATTGCAGATTGGCGGTGACATTATTGATACACCAGGAATCAAGGGATTTGGCCTCGTCAATATGGAAAAAGAAGAAATCAGCCACTTCTTTCCGGAGATTTTTGCTCTGAGTAAAGGGTGTAAATATCACAATTGTCTGCATGTAAACGAACCGCTTTGCGCCGTTAAAGAAGCAATAGAGTCCAATAATATTGCACCAACTCGATATGAGAGCTATATTAACCAATTAAACGACTATGATGAAGAAAATCATTACCGCAGCACTAGCCATTAGTGCCCTCGCCCTTACCTCTTGTATTGGAACCGCAAAGACAGTTGTTGCTGCCACTGACGTAGTAGCGAAAGTAAAACCCGTCAATACTGCTTTTGAATGGAGTAAAGGTGGCGAATTCGCCTATTTATATCTACAAACCTTTGACCTCGCTGAATCTAAATTAGACGCAATAGCATCGAAAGGCACAAGTCAAGCCGTTTGTATAGATGCTCCATTTTTACTCATAGATCCGCAGGCAACTACTAGATTTTTCACAGAGGTAGTTGAGCCGGGAACAGCATTTAGAATAGATGAACTTGCTGGATTTTCGAAAAATGTGTACAGCGAAAGGGGAATTACTTTCTTGAGAGCTTGTTCTGAAAGAGGCCTTATGGTTTATCTTTTAGCGAATGAGAAAGAAATCTCTGTAATCATACAGGATTTACGTGAGATGCAAATCGAAGTAATGTCCTGTATTATTGAAGGTGAGATAAGTCCCGGATCGAAGGCTCAAAATATGACTTTGACAGAACTGAAAAACGGAAACAGACTAGGTATGATTCTTACCACGAGTTTGGGCGAAGCTTCTGGTTTTACTGGAATGACTGATGCAATGCGTGAATCTGCAAGCCAATTATACGAGGAAGTAGCTGATAAATTAATCTTGTTTCCTAATCCCGCATTTAACTAAATGAGGGCGCTACTGCAACGAGTTTCTCAAGCATCTGTTGCAGTAAAGGGAAACGTGTTGGGAGAAATTTCCAAAGGTCTGGTTGTTTTACTTGGTATTGGATCTGAGGACACCCAAGAAGATGCCAATTGGTTGTGTCGGAAAATAAGTAATATGCGTCTTTTCCCTGATGAAGATCTCGTGATGAATCTTGATATCATGCAAGCGCATGGAGCCTTTCTCGTGGTCAGTCAGTTTACCTTACAGGCGAGTACACAAAAAGGTAATCGACCAAGCTATATCAAAGCAGCACGTCCTGCTGAAGCTGAGCCACTTTACGAATACTTCAAAGACCGTCTACGTTCTGAGAGTAGAAGAGATTTACAATCTGGTAAATTTGGATCAGACATGCAGGTGCAACTCATTAACGATGGTCCTGTAACCATCTGGATAGATTCAAAAAACAGAGAATAATATGGCTCTAGACCCTATAAATGTTGACCGATCACTCCCCTTAGGAAAACTCCAAAAGGAAGTACACGAGTGGATAAAGAATCATGGCGTACGCTACTTCAATGAACTCACGAACATGGCCCAGCTTACTGAGGAAGTTGGAGAGGTCGCCAGAATCATAGCGCGCCGTTATGGCGAACAAAGTGAAAAGGAAAGTGACCAATCTAAAGACTTAGGTGAAGAACTCAGCGATGCGATGTTCGTCATAATCTGTTTGGCTAATCAAACAGGCACCGACCTTCAAGTAGCGTTTGATAAAAAAATGAAGGTTAAGCGGGATCGTGATCACGAACGGCACCAGAGTAATAAAAAATTGAAATGAGCATGATCTCACAAATAAGAAAGACGCCTTTATTAGAGGCGGCTTTTTAATTTTTGGAATGATTTAACTATCTAAATCTTAATTCAATTCCTGTAGAAATCCACCGACCTGGCTGTGCGACATTACCTCTATCAAAATAGTCTTGATCCAGCGCATTGTTGATATTTAAAAACGCTTGGAAAGGTATTTGACGGCGAGTTATTCCAGCAACAGGAGCCCAATACAGCTTAGCATCTACCGTTAAAAATGGAGCATAGTCAATCTGTTCACCGGTAGTGAAAGACTGATACGTGCCCATTCTGTCTTGAGCAGTTACTGCCCACTTAAGAAAAAGACCGTTACCTAGTCTATTGTTCACCGTGATGTTAGCTTTTGCACCTAAGTAATCTAAAGCATATAAAGACGCGTACTCGACCTCAGGTGTGCTTCCCTGCATGAACAAAAATGAACCAACAATACTGCGTACAAAATCTTTGCGTTTTGAGGCATAATAAGCAAAATTACCCTCTACACCAGTTAGATTGAGGTTGGTGATATTTTTTGCAAATGCCGTATCATTCCCAGGGAACTTCACCCAATCAATAAGATTGGTAGAACGGCGATGAAATGCAGCAACGTTGTAACGTATATTGTTTTGAACCCCGTGGCGGTAACCTAGTTCAAAATTCTGGGCACTCTCATGATCTAAATCCAAGGATCCAAATGCATTTCCACGTGCATAATACAAGTCGGTATAGGTGGGGTAGCGTACACTTTGGTCTGCAGAGGCATACAAAGTAGATAGTTTATCAAGCTTAAAGCCTACATCAATTCCAGGGCTCCAAGCACTAACGATCATTTCTGATCCCAGTTGACGTTGGTTGAATAACATACCTGCTGTGATTCTTAAAGGACCATCACTGTAACGGTGCTCCGCGAAGTAACTGAGGTTTAATTGGTCTTGGTAACGTGTGTAAGACGCTGGCCAGTTTGGGACCTCTACAGGGTCTATAATACCCGTTTGGCCTAAGGCATTGGATAGAATTTCGTCATACCGTACATTTAAACCCACCGTAGTAATGTGACGTGGATTCCATTCGTAAGAGCCGTGGGTGTTTGCAGTCCATGCCGCTGTTTTGTGGAAGTTGTGACCTCCATACCACGATGCCGCAGTGTCCCCGGTGGAAGCACGGAAATAAGTTCCACTATTATTTCTTACATATGCAACCTGATCCGCATCAAAACCGGCGAGTCCTTTAGTTTCGCGATAAAGTTCAAACCTGTCCGTAGCACCCACATAATTCAACTTAAGGTCGTACGAAAAACCATTCTTTTTCAAATTCAAGCGTGCTCCCAGGACGCGAGTAGATGTAGCCTCAAATTGATCTGGGAACGCTGAGGAATAATAATTGGATGCACCAAAACCTTTTTGATTTTCAGCATATAACAATGATAAATCACCCGTTGCTCCAGAAAAATTTACAGCGCGGTCTAGGGACATCATAAATCTATCGCTTTTAAAATCTGTGTTCGGAATGTAGCCACTACTTTGATCCCGCTGGTAAGCTATCTGTGCACCCCATTTTCCTATCTTCTTTCCCGCATTAAATCCATGGTGCTGAAGCCCATGACTACCTGCAGACATTCTATATCCTCCGTTGATTTTGGCTTGCGCTTTCTTTAGCACAATGTTTACCACTCCTGTCATGGCTCCCACCCCATGAACTCTTGACGCTCCTCCATGCAAGACCTCAATTCTCTCTATCATCGCGATAGGAATAGGAAGGTTCATATTGTGGTGACCGGTTTGCGCGTTGTTCATACGAATGCCATCCACTAGAACCAGAGTTTGGTCAAACGTTCCTCCACGAACACCCAAGTCAGACTGAACGTCCAGGGGCCCACGCTGACGCACATCAATTCCTGCCACAAACTCAAGTAGTTCATTGATCGTATTCACTGGCAATTCCTGAATCTCCTTAGCAGTAATAATAGTTACGGTACGCGCAGCATCAGCATAGGTATCTCCTACTACAGAAGTGCTCACTTCGACTTCGTTTAATAGCGTTGGACTCTCTTTTTTCGAAACAATTCCTCTCAAACCAGAGCGCTGTCCAAATTCTTGTGCACTTGTTAAAATGGTTAAAAGGAGTGCGGTGACAATTAAAATATTTCTCATGGTCTTAAGTAAGGGCGAATTAGTATCGCGAATATAGGGTTCAAAAAAATCCCCAAGACTAAGGTCTTGGGGATTGCAGTAGTTTACTCGGTCGATTTTAGCTCGCAAGTACTGAGATTACGTTATTCTTACATTCGACAATACCACCTGTTACCTCAACGGTACAGAGCTTATCATCTGTTACGTCCAGAATAACTCTAGAACTCATGTGATCTAAGGTTTTTGTATCGTCTGCAACGCGAACGCTCACTATTCCTAATGCAAGAGTCGCAATCAACGGTGCATGGTTATTCAAAATTTGGAATAATCCATCTTTACCCGGCAACTGAACGGAGCTAACTTCTCCTTTGAACAACACCTCTTCAGGAGTGATGACTTCTAAGTACATAATCTATTTTATTCAGCAGCTTCAGCCAACATTTTCTCACCAGCTTCTATCACTTCTTCGATAGTTCCTTTCAAGTTGAAAGCAGCCTCTGGATATTGATCCAAAGCGCCATCAAGAATCATATTAAAGCCTTTGATGGTATCTTTAATATCTACCAACACGCCAGTCAAACCAGTAAACTGTTCTGCAACATGGAATGGTTGAGAAAGGAAACGTGCTACACGACGCGCGCGCGAAACAATGAGTTTATCTTCTTCTGACAACTCTTCCATACCTAAAATAGCAATGATGTCTTGCAATTCTTTGTAACGCTGGAGCGTTTCTTTCACTCTTTGGGCCGTATCATAGTGTTCAGCACCTACGATTTCAGCTGTCAAAATCCTAGACGTAGAATCCAATGGATCAACCGCTGGATAGATCCCTTGTTCCGCAATCTTACGGGACAATACCGTAGTCGCATCTAAGTGAGCAAAAGTTGTTGCAGGTGCAGGGTCAGTAAGATCATCTGCAGGAACGTAAACTGCCTGTACTGACGTAATAGATCCATTTTTAGTAGAGGTGATACGCTCTTGCATCGCACCCATTTCTGAGGCTAGAGTTGGTTGATAACCCACTGCAGAAGGCATACGCCCTAAAAGTGCACTTACTTCAGAACCCGCTTGCGTAAAGCGGAAAATATTATCAACGAAGAATAAGATATCTCTACCCTGTCCGTCGCCTTCTCCGTCGCGGAAATATTCTGCTAAGGTCAAACCAGAAAGCGCAACACGTGCACGCGCACCAGGAGGCTCATTCATCTGACCGAATACGAAGGTTGCTTTTGAGTCCTTCATCAACTCTTTATCTACTTTGCTCAAATCCCATCCGCCATTTTCCATAGCATGCATGAATTCTGGACCATAATTGATAATGCCTGATTCTAGCATCTCTCTCATCAGGTCATTTCCTTCACGAGTACGCTCTCCGACACCTGCAAATACAGAAAGACCACCATGGCCCTTTGCAATATTGTTGATCAATTCTTGAATTAATACGGTTTTACCGACACCGGCACCACCAAACAGACCAATTTTACCACCTTTAGAATAAGGTTCAATAAGGTCAATGACTTTGATTCCCGTAAAAAGTACTTCAGTAGCTGTACTTAAATCCTCAAAAGCTGGAGCTGGACGGTGAATGGGTAGACCTCTTGAGCGATCAATCCCGCCAATACCATCTATATCTTCTCCTACGACGTTAAATACACGTCCATAGATTTGATCACCAATTGGCATTGTGATAGAAGAACCTAAAGATCGTACCTCCTGACCTCTTTGACATCCGTCTAAAGAATCCATAGATATAGCACGAACGGTGTCTTGACCCACGTGCTTTTGAACTTCTAGTACGACAACTTGGCCGGTAGACTTTGTTACTTCTAGTGCTTCATATATTCTAGGAAGCTCGCCTTCTGTACCATCAAATTTAACGTCCACTACAGGGCCGATTATTTGAGAGATTTTTCCAACTAATTGTGACATGTTGTATTTCTAGTTTTAAAAGAAGCAGCAAAAGTAGTTTACAGGGTTGTTCTAGACAACTGATAGAAGCAGAAACTGAAGGGCGCTATGTTAGTTATTAACAAGTTACTGACAAACGCTGGTTATTCATCTCCTCTTTATACGTGTTCAAAACACCAAAAAAAGTACTTTTACGTTATGAATATAGTTTCAATCATAGGCATTACTGCTGCTGTGCTGACTACGTCAGCATTTGTTCCACAAGCAGTGAAAATCATTAGGGATAAGCAAGTTAAAAGCCTTAGCCTGACCATGTACATTATGATGTTTTCCGGTCAGTTTTGCTGGCTCATTTATGGCTTCAGCCTTAATGATCTCCCGCTAATTTTTGCCAACATTATCGGATGCACATTAAGTGGGACCATTCTTGGTTTCAAACTCTTCCTAAAAGAATAGCTTGAGTAGCCTGTTGTGGCATATTAATTGTTCATCCACGAAAACAAAAAAGGCTGTATTGGTCTTAACAAAGTATTAAACTTGAATAGAATGAGAAATTGGCTTGTCTTAGTAGGCATATTACTTAGTGCTAGCGTCGCAGCACAAAATGTAACCATCAGTGGGTACATGAGAGATGCAGGCAACGGCGAAGAGCTTATCAGCGCTTCTATAGTAAATCAAGATCGCAAAGGAACGGTAACGAGCATCTACGGCTTCTATTCTCTTACTCTTCCCGCTGGTAATCAAACCTTTACGATTAGCTATATAGGCTACGAGACCATTACCAAGACCATCAATCTCAACGCTAGTCAATCTGTGAACTTTGAGTTAAAAGAGGCTACTAACGAGTTAATGGAAGTTCAAGTGACGGCCAAAAGACTTGACGAAAATCTCAATACGGCGGAAATGTCCACTACCCAGTTAACAGCGAAGCAGATTAAGACCATTCCTCAGTTTTTAGGTGAATTTGATGTGATTAGATCCATCACGTTGCTTCCAGGTGTTACGACAGTTGGTGAAGGAGCGAGTGGGTTTAATGTACGTGGCGGAAAAACGGATCAAAACCTAATTCTATTAGACCAAGCTCCTGTATATAATAGCTCACACATATTTGGCTTCTTCTCTGTTTTTAATGGTGATGCCATAAAAGACTTGAAGCTCTACAAAGGTGGTATCCCAGCTCCATTTGGAGGACGACTATCATCCGTTTTAGATGTTCATCAAAAAGAAGGTAATACAAAAGAGTTTGGCGGATCAGTTGGTTTAGGCTTACTCTCTTCTCGGGTAATGCTAGAGGGTCCCTTGGTTAAAGACAAAGCGAGTTTCATGATTGCTGGAAGACGTTCCTACCAAGATCTTCTTTTGAGGCTTGCTCCAGATGACGACATAAATAGCATCATTGCTAATTTTTATGACCTGAACGCTAAGGTTAACTATAAATTTAGCGATAAGAGTCGCCTATTCCTGAGTGCCTACTATGGCAAGGATGCCTTTGGTGTTCCTGGATTAGTAAAATTTAATTGGGGGAACCTGGGCCTAACAGGCCGCTGGAACTACCTTATAAACGATAAGCTATTCTTGAATGTAAGTACGATCTATTCAGATTATGATTATTCCATTGGCTTTGATTTCCCGACCGCCGAAATCAACAATATCGCCTACATCAACAATCAATCCAACAAAGTTGGTTTTAGCTGGTTTCCAAGCGCAAAGCACCAAGTGAATTTTGGAGGAGAAGCCACTATTTATGATTTTGAACCATTCAGTGTCAACGCTAATTTTGTTGATACTGCGATTGCTGATATTTCTATTGAACTACAAAATGAATATGGTATTGAACCATCGCTTTACATTGAGGATAATTGGAAGGTAAATAGCAGAGTCACCGTTCGGGGTGGATTGCGCTACAGTAGCTTCTATAATGTTGGTGCGCGTAATGTTGTGAACTACAACCCTACCAGCTCAGGAACTTATCGTAATGATCGAATTACCGATACTACACGCTACGATCAAGGAGTTGTTATAGCTGCCTTTGATGGACTTCAAGGTCTTGAGCCTCGCCTTGGAATCAATTATAAAAGCTCTGAAAACAGCGCGATTAAATTGAGTTACAACAGAATGCGCCAATACATCCACTTAATATCCAACACTACATCTTCCCTTCCTATAGATACTTGGAGGCCCGCAGGAACCTATATTGATCCAGGAACGGCAGATCAAATCGCTGCTGGGGTTAATCGTAACTTCAAAAATGGTGAATGGCAGCTCAGTTTAGAGACTTACTATAAAAGCATGAGAGATCTGGTGGATTACAAAAACGGAGCTCAACCTACAGGAGTTGATAATATTGAAGTTGATCTAATGACGGGTCAAGGTAGGAGTTATGGCCTCGAAGTTCTACTTGAAAAGAAAGTAGGCTCCTTAACAGGATGGGTTGCCTATACCTTTAGCCGTTCAGAACTTCAAGTAGACTTGGGATCAACACCAGATGAGTGGATTAATTTTGGTCAGTGGTACGCTGCCGCCCAAGACAAACCTCATGATGTAGCTGTTGTCGCTGCTTACGCTTGGAAGCCTAACATCAGCTTCTCAGGTTCGTTTATTTTTCAAACGGGGAAACCATTTACCTATCCTGAAGCCAAGAGTGAGTTTGATGGGATTGTCTATCCGTACTCACTCACCAGAAACAACAGCAGAACTCCTGCATATCACCGTTTAGACCTTAGTATGGACGTGAAAATTCCAAATAAAAAGAATCGCGATTGGGAAGGCAGCTGGAATTTTGGCGTGTACAACGCTTATGCTCGTAAAAACGCATTCAGCATTTTCTTTGAAGAGGAACTAGACGTTGACAATAATCCAACGGGCAATACCCAGGCTACTCAGCTGAGTATTTTTGCAACCGCTATCCCTACCATTACTTACAACTTAGAATTTTAATACGTCATGAAAAAATTATTAACCATCACGGCCATCGCCATCGCTTTTACCTCTTGTGAAACAGATGTTACGGACAAAGTACGTACTGACGTTTACAACAACTCTTCATCTTTAAGTATCAGTGGAGCCATCACTAACATAGACACGCTGGGTACCTACGTTGATTTAAAGTTAAGCAACCCATATTTAGATAACGGGGCCCTTCAAGGAATTGAGGGAGCTAGTATTCAATTATTTGACGGTGACTCTTTACTTGGAGCACTGACAGAAACTGTTAACGGTCGCTATGAAGAGGTTAACTTTCAAAGTACGCCTGGTCACTTCTATCGCGTAGAAGTAGTTATTCCCGAAGCCTATGGAACATTATCCGGTATCTGGGAAAGCACTTTAGACGAATGTAAAGCTCCATTTACTCAAATCAGACCCATGTTTTCCATACTTGAGGGTGACAGTTTGTATTACGATTACAGAGTAGATGACACCGTTTTTTATGCGGATGCCGACTCTGCCTTTTATAGTCCATATCAATTCTGGAATGATCCAGTAGGAGTAGGAAACGGATATTGGGTGAAGTCTTACGCAACCACTAAAATATATGCACCTAATGGTCTACTAGGGCCTTTAGAACCGCAGGAAACAGAAGTAAGTCTTGCTTCAAGCATTGTCATTTTTAATGATGAAGAGTTCATTGAAGGACCTCAGATTAGTAGATTTAACTTCATAGGTCGTCCTTACACAGTCTACACTGATACTCTGATTGATATTGTGTACGAGATTCGTACAATATCACCTCCGCTGTTTGATTTCTTGAATATCATGAGTGCAAATGTCAATAATGGAGGCTTATTTAGTGTCCCTTACAGCCCTCAAATCGGGAATATTAGACGACAAGATGACACCACCGTATTTGGACTTGGCTATTTCTACGCAACTTCCGTTAGATTTGACAGCGTAACCATGTATCATCCTTACTAATGAAAAAACTTCACTGGGCTACTGATTGGCTCGCTAATAAAAACATAGCTCCAGAATGGATCGAATGGATATCGCTTGGTATCGATCTCGTCATTCTAATTGTTATTTCTTTATTAGCAGACTTCCTGTCCAGACGTATACTTATAAGTGCCATTCATGCTGCAGTTAAGCGTTCAAAAGCGACTTGGGACGACTACTTTTTCGAGCAACGAGTATTTAAGAATCTTGCGCATTTGGTGCCGGTAGGTATCGTTTATCAAAGTCTTCCCTACGTTTTTAACGATGTACCGGCAGTTATTCCCTTCTTGGAGAAGATCATTGTGGTCTATTTCTTAGTACTTATGGTTAGCCTTATCAATAGAACGCTGAGGGCACTTGAGAATTGGCTCAGCCAAAATGACAAGTATACTAATACCCCTATTCGTACGATTTCCCAGGTCATGAGGTTACTTGCTTTTTTCGGTGCGGGAATCGCTGTAATCTCTCTACTGACTGGAACTTCGGCAGGATCAATTTTAGGTGCCTTTGCAGGTACGACCGCTATTCTTATACTTGTGTTTCAAGACAGTATCAAAGGCTTATTGGCCAATTTTCAAATACACATGTACGACTTGGTAAAAGTTGGAGATTGGATAACCTTTTCCAAATATGGAGTCGATGGTGACGTGCTGAGTATCGACCTCACCACCGTCAAAGTGAAGAATTTTGACAAAACAGTCAGTACGGTTCCTGCCATAGCCTTTGTATCAGAAAGCTTTGTGAACTGGAGGGGTATGGATGATTCCGGAGCTCGTAGAATCAAGCGAAATATTAATATTGACATCACATCGATACGCCATCTGGACGAAGGATTGTCGGATACGTTGAAAGAAATTGATCTCATACGTTCCTTTATGGAGGAGCGCCAAACTGAAATTAACAGTGTTAATTCTTCAAGAGATATTAAGGGCGGAAACCTACTTAATGGAAGGCGTCAAACAAATATTGGTTTGTACCGAAAATATATAGAATTTTACCTGCAGCGGCATCCTGATATCCACGCAAACTACACGTTAATGGTCCGCCAACTTCAACCTACCACGGAAGGTATTCCCATTGAAGTTTATTGTTTTACAACCACAACAGAATGGAGCGTTTACGAGAATATTATGTCCGATATCTTTGACCATTTGTATGCAGCTACCCGACATTTCGATTTAGCACTGTTTCAAAAGCCAACCGGTGCAGACATTCGCTCCATACAATCTATTTAGAATTAAAAGAACATAAAAAAAACCACCCCTAAGGCCAAGGCCTTAGGGGTGGTTTTTTTTACAACGCAACGTACGTCTAAGCCTCGTTAGTCTCCATATAACTTTCTATTGGAGCACAAGTACAACTTAAGTTACGGTCGCCATACGCATCATCCACACGACGCACCGTGGGCCAAAACTTATTATCACTCACAAAAGGAAGCGGGAAACCGGCTTTAGATCTGGTGTAAGGGAAATCCCATTGATCTGCACAAATCATGTACTGGGTATGGGGCGAGTTCTTTAAGACATTATTAACCGCGTCAGATTCCTCTGATTCGACTTCTTTAATTTCCTTGCGTATGCTCAACATCGCATCACAAAATTTATCTAGTTCGTCTAAGCCTTCGCTTTCTGTGGGTTCTACCATAACGGTTCCAGCTACGGGGAAACTGACCGTAGGAGCATGGAATCCGTAATCCATCAAGCGCTTAGCGATGTCAGTTACCTCAATTCCTGCATCTTGTTTAAACGGACGACAATCCAAAATCATCTCATGGGCGCAACGTCCGTTCTCTCCAGTGTAGAGTACTTCGAAAGAACCAGCAAGACGCTCCTTGATATAATTAGCACTGAGTATAGCATACTTTGTACTGTCGGTGAGTCCTTGAGCACCTAACATTTTTATGTAGGCATAAGAAATCAACAAAATCAAAGCAGAACCCCATGGAGCAGCAGATATACTACTAATCCCTTGTGATCCGCCCATATCAATGACCGAATGTTTCGGCAAGAACGGAGCTAAGTGTGCCTTACAACAAATTGGCCCCATACCCGGACCACCACCACCATGAGGAATAGCGAATGTTTTGTGCAAGTTTAAGTGACAAACATCTGCACCGATCAAACCGGGTGAGGTAAGTCCAACTTGGGCATTCATATTAGCGCCATCCATATAAACTTGACCTCCATGCTGATGAATAATGGCTGTCACATCTTTTACGCTAGCTTCAAACACACCGTGTGTTGATGGGTAAGTAATCATCAATGATGATAAATTATTACTATGTAATTCAGCCTTCGCACGCAGGTCTTCTACATCTATGTTTCCGTTCTCATCACAACCCACAACGACCACTTTCATACCTGCCATCACAGCGGAAGCAGGATTAGTTCCGTGAGCAGAAGAAGGGATTAACGCAATGTTTCTGTGGTGATCACCATTTGATTGATGGTACGCTCTAATGACCATTAAACCTGCATATTCTCCTTGTGCACCTGAATTAGGCTGCAAGGAAGTTGCATCAAATCCAGTGATTTCAGAAAGATCACGTTCCAACTCTTCGATCACATGCATGTAACCCTGTGCTTGCTCCGTAGGTATAAAAGGATGCAATGAGTTCCAAGACCCATTTGATAATGGGATCATCTCTGAGGCAGCATTTAATTTCATGGTACACGACCCTAATGATATCATACTGTGATTCAGGGCTAAATCCTTACGCTCTAAATACTTCAAGTAACGCATCATCTCTGTTTCACTACGATAGCTATGAAATACTTCATGTGTCATGAAATCAGTAGTACGGGAAAGCTCTACGGGTAAATACATGGATAAATCCGCCATTTCAATGGTCTCTACACCTTCTGCCTTCACTAATAAAGCAATGATTTCAGCCACATCTGAGTCGGTAGTCGTCTCGTTCAACGATATCCCGATAGTCATTGCATCTAGGTATCTGAAATTTATGTGGGCGTCTTCTGCTTGTTTTTTTAGAGAATCACTATCGCTATTTTTAAGTGAGATTTTTAAGGTGTCAAAGAACGTAACGTTATGCTGTACCAGACCCATACCCTTCACGGCCTCATTCAAGGTTGCAGACTTCATGTGAATTCCTTCAGCGATATCTATCAACCCCTCTGGACCATGGTAAACACCATAAGCTCCGGCCATTACAGCTAGTAATACTTGCGCAGTACAAATATTTGATGTCGCTTTATCGCGTTTAATATGCTGCTCTCTAGTTTGAAGTGCCATCCTTAGTGCAGGATTGCCATCTGTATCAATTGTACGGCCAATAATACGCCCTGGAATAAAACGCTTATAAGACTCCTTCGTAGCAAAGAACGCTGCATGCGGACCACCGTACCCAAGAGGAATGCCAAGACGCTGGGTTGTTCCAACAACTGCATCCGCACCCCATTCTCCAGGTGGAGTAAGTAGGGCTAGAGACAATATATCTGCTGCGACAACCAACTGAATTTCCGAAGCATTACATTTTGATGCAAATGCACGGTAATCTTCGATAGATCCATCCGCATTAGGGTATTGTACTATCGCTCCAAAAAAGTCGTCGGAAGGATTAAAGTCTCTATAATCTCCCATGACGATTTCAACGCCAATAGGTTCAGTTCTTGTTTTTAATAGTGCCAAACTTTGAGGAAAAGTCTTGTGGTCGACAAAAAACTTTGACGCTCCTGACTTTTTCTTAGCTCTAGGCATAGCACCGTAAAACATGCTCATTGCCTCTGCAACAGCTGTCGCCTCATCCAACAATGAAGCATTCGAAAGCTCCATTCCTGTCAAATCAACTACCATGGTTTGGTAGTTCATTAATGCTTCTAAACGACCTTGTGCAATCTCAGCTTGGTAGGGCGTGTATGCCGTATACCAACCTGGATTCTCTAATATATTACGCTGAACCACGCCTGGAAGAACTGTAGGATGGTATCCCATTCCTATATACGTTTTAAACACCTGGTTTAATTCGCCCAATGCAGTAATGTGCGTCGCAAATTCAGCTTCTGTCATCGCGGGCTCGAGATCTAACTCCTTGTCCGTACGAATAGCAGCTGGAACGGTTTGGTCAATCAATGTGTCAATAGAATCTACTCCGATGGTAGATAGCATTTGATCTACATCTATCGATTTTGGCCCAATGTGTCTATAAGCAAATGAATTGCGCTTCATATTGTGATTCAGTTTTTTAGTGACGTAAAATTACATCACAGGTGGTTAACATTACCTACTTTTAACACCCTAGAATGGAAAGAAGTTTAAACACAATTATTAACACTTTTTTAGGCCTATTAAGATTGGTTGTTTATGCCAACTTTTGGGTTGCAGGCGCTGTTTGGGCCTTGACCAAGTTTACCGAATACCTCGTTGAAGGCCAAGGACATTCCCTGGCTTTATTAAATGCCTCAGGTACCCTGGTCGTCTATGGGTTTGCTCGCCTATTTGAAGGTCCTTCGGATACTGATTTATCCTCAAAAATATCGCAATGGAGGGCACAAATGCCCCGAATATCTTGGCTCAGTATCATCGCAGGCGTAGCCATCTCTATCATAGAGTTAATACACCTAAATTCCTGGGAACTTCTCTTTCACTATGCATTGGGCGGAGCTGTTGCATTTCTATATCCATTACCATTTATTTTAAAGCATACAGGAGGCGGGCTTCGTTCCATACCTGGTTTAAAGCTACTGCTGATCGCTGGCCTTTGGGCTTACATCACGGCATTTATTCCTGCTGTTTGGAACGGTGTAAATGGCTGGTTTCCCTTTCTTGAAAGAATACTTTGGACGGCAGCTTTAACTATTCCATTTGACGTTAGAGATTCCAGTATCGACAGCAAAAGCATCAAGACTTTACCTCATTTATTGGGAGCAAGAAACAGCATCTTTATCGCACACGCGTTTTTATGGTTGAGCTTTGCAACTTTAGTACTCTACTTTGGATTACCACTACCCGCCACCTTCCTGTTGTTCTGCTTTTTCGCCACCGTTATCATTATCGCAAACCATCGCTTCGGGGACTTGTATTACAGTTTTTTTATAGAAGGTCTACCCTGGTTATTATTAGGCCTAGTAGCCCTTTTACCCTATCTTTAAGTACACAGAATAAATGCTTATGAATGTCTTAGACCAGAGTTATGCAGCGGCACTCGACCAAGCCGATTCACTCGCCTCGTTCCGCGATCAATTTCACATTCCGGTGATCGACGGCAAGCAAACATTATATTTCACAGGGAATTCGCTGGGGTTACAGCCTAAGAACGCCAAAGAGTACCTCTCTGAGGAATTAGAGGACTGGAAAAACTGGGGAGTTGAAGGTCATTTTCGGGCACGTAGACCCTGGATGCCTTATCACGAGTTCTTCTCAGAAAGTCTCTCTAAAATAGTTGGAGCGAAGCCGGAGGAAGTAGTCGTTATGGGATCTCTCACAAACAACCTTCACTTACTCATGGTCAGCTTTTTCAGACCTCAAGGTCAACGAACAAAAATTTTATGTGAAGCTAAGGCCTTCCCTTCTGATCAATATGCGCTGGCCTCACAGCTGCGGTTTCACGGACTCGATCCTGCAACGCATCTCATCGAAGTTGCACCAAGAGAAGGCGAACATCATATTCATACGGCAGATTTCAAAGCTGCCATAGACAAACATGGTGATGAAATTGCCATGATGATGATTGGCGGCGTAAACTATTATACCGGCCAAGTAATGGCCATGGAGGAACTTACAGCACATGCTCAAAAACGTGGCGTTACTGTGGGCTGGGACCTCGCTCATGGTGCTGGTAATATCGAATTGCACCTCCACGATTGGAATGTGGATTTCGCAGCCTGGTGCCATTATAAATACCTGAACGCTGGTCCAGGTGCTACCGCCGGCTACTTTGTCCACGAAAAACATCATGGACAAAGTGACCTACCTCGCTTTGAAGGATGGTGGGGTCACGACAAAGAAACACGTTTCCAAATGCCGGAAACTTTTAAGCCTATTCCTACAGCTGAAGCCTGGCAACTGTCAAATGCTCCAGTAATGGCGATGGCTCCGGTGCGCGCCAGCTTCGATCTAGTAGATCAAGCAGGGGTTCGTAACCTACGTGCTAAAAGCGAGAAGTTAACCGCCTATCTGCAGCAAGTTATCGAGGCTGTAGCCATCGAAACCGATAAATTCTTAGAGATAATAACTCCTGAAGGCGCCCGTGGTGCTCAAATTTCTGTCCATGTGCATGGATATGGGAAACCTCTGTTTGATCATTTGATGGCGGAAGGCGTTATAGTAGACTGGAGAGAACCCAACGTAATTCGTATGGCTCCAGTTCCTATGTACAATTCATTTGAGGACATAAGGTCGTTTGGCCAGATTCTTAAAACCTATTTAGAAAGTCATTAAGCATGAAGAAAGTCATTATTGTAGGTGCAGGTTTAGCAGGGTCATATATGGCTTACACACTCGGCACCAAAGGATACAACGTAGAGGTTTTCGAAAAACGTCAAGACCCTAGATCCGCATCATACGGGAGCGGGCGCTCCATTAACTTAGTGGTGGGGCATCGGGGCTGGACCGCTTTAAAATATGCTGGTATAGAGGAGCCTATTCGACAAATCGTTGTCCCCGCGCATGGAAGGCAAATACATGATATAGAAGGCAATGAAAGTTACTTTCCGTACAGTATTAAAGGAAAGGCTATCCACAGTATTTCACGTAGCGAATTCAATAAAAAACTAGTTGAATTAGCGGATTCTTTACCAAACGTCAGCTTACATTTTAATACCTCATGCAGTGGCGTAGACACGAAGGCTGGTATTGCTTATTTTGTTGGCGACAACAATCCCATAGAGGTTAAAGCTGATCTCATAGTAGGGGCGGATGGCGCAGGATCCGCAGTGAGAAAATCTCTTCAGGGAATACCACGATTCAACTTCAGCCAAGAATATATAGACAGCGGATATAAAGAAGTTCATATTCCTGCTGCAGAGGATGGTAGTCCTCAGTTGAATTTGGACGCTCTACATATTTGGCCACGAGGCCAATTCATGCTTATGGGTCTGGCAAATACGGACAATGGGTTTACGGGCACTGTCTTTGCACCTTACGACGGTGAGTTTGGCCTTGATCATTTACATACTGCTGAAGATGGATTGAGATACTTCAAAAAGTATTTTAAAGATGCCATTCCCTTGATTCCAAATCTTGGAGAACAATGGGAAAACAATCCTACCTCAGCCTTAGCTATTATCCGATGTAAACCTTATCACTGGGGAAGTAACACAATGTTAATTGGAGATGCTGCACATGCTATCGTTCCTTTTTATGGAGAAGGCATGAATGCCTCTTTAGAGGATGTGCGGGTATTCTGTGAACTACTAGACACGCATGGTGATAGCGATTTACAGGCGGTACTCCAAGAATACAGCAAGCAACGGGTGCCTGCCGGAAATGCAATAGCGGATTTAAGTCTTCGGAATTTTGTAGAGATGCGTGACCTGGTGGCTGACCCAAAGTTTCAGTTACGCAAGAAGATTGAAGCGAAGGTGCAACGCAACAATCCTGAACTATGGACCCCATTGTATACCCAAGTCAAATTCACAAACATCCCATACTACGATGCTTTAATGGAAGGACAGCGCCACGATGTCATCATGGAAGAGGTATTGGCGATGCCGGGAATAGAGAACAACTGGGATAGTGACGAGGTAGAGCAGATGATCTTAAAGGCTCTTTAGAGGCGTTCGAAAAGCGGATAACCACCAGTATTTAACCACACTACGGTGCCATTAAGTCTTACATTACTCAGGTAGTTTAGCACTTTAGCATTGTAGTTGCGGTCTATTGGAATAGCCGTTTTCTCTGTGAACGATGTTTTTTTGTCGAGCAACACATCATTAACACGTCCAAACCCACCAAAGGATGTTTCATCAATCCAAGACAGTGTTATGTTTTTACTATGGGCTAAATCCGTGACCAATTCCTGTTCTTTTTTCGCGCCTTTCACCGCACTGACCACGTGAACTTGTGTATCGCTATTCACGGGCATCGCATGTAATACTCCTAAAACTGTTGAGGCTGTACCAGAAGCCAACACGAGATGTCTTGGCGTCAATATCGGGTAGATTTCACTCCAGATTTCACCACATCCTTGAATGGCATGAATACCAGCACCTCCTTCTGGAAGCACTTGGAATTCTTTTATTTTCCACCGTAGCAATTGCTCCTGCGTAGGCTGCCATTGGCGTGCTCTTAAGGCTCGGTATTCAGATCTCGAAACAAAATGGAGCTGCATTCCTTGAGCTGCGCAATACGACAGAAATGGGTTACTCCGTTCGTTCAACTCTTCTCCTCGAACAATCAAGACCCCATGCATACCAAAATATTTTAGCGCAAATGATGCGGCCGGAAGGTGATTGCTGTAGGCTCCACCAAAAGTAAGAACAGTCTTACTTTTGTCGCAGTCTTGAAAGAATCCTCTGAGCTTTCGCCATTTGTTACCAGATACCACAGGATGAATTAAATCATCTCTTTTCATCCAAAGCTCGGGCAGATGATTAAAATAATCGATCTTCTGAAATGGTGACGGTAAGTGAAAGGGAAATTCTTCTTGAACCATGTTACAAAACTAATGCAGTGTACCTTTACGAACCCATTGTCCATAATTATGTTTAATAAAGAGTTGGATCCAGAAGATTACTACAAAAGCCCAGAGGGATTTATTGTCTTCACGGAGCGGTACCATCTTAAACGAGGACATTGCTGTCTAAGCGGCTGCAAGCATTGTCCATACGGCTATGACAAAGGAACTCAAAGAGTAAAAGGAAATTAAATGACTACAGTAACCCCATTTATGGAGGCAATAGTTGCCGGTATACCAGGCACAATTCCTCCGAAAAGAACTATTTCAGAAGATGTTAATAGAGCGCCAAAACGCAAAGACATCCTCAAACCCAGTGAAAAAAGATTGGCTCTGGAAAACGCTTTACGTTATTTCCCAAAGGAATGGCATGCAGAATTGGCACCAGAGTTTTTGGAAGAACTTAAAGAATATGGGCGCATTTACATGTATCGTTTCAAGCCCAACTATGCTATAAAAGCTCGTCCTATTCACGATTATCCAGCTAAATGTGCTCAAGCGGCATGTATCATGCTCATGATCCAAAACAACTTGGATCCTGCAGTAGCTCAACACCCCGAAGAACTAATTACGTATGGTGGAAATGGCGGTGTATTTCAGAATTGGGCACAATACGTACTCACCATGAAATATCTCAGTGAAATGACCCAGGAGCAAACACTGCATATGTACAGTGGGCATCCAATGGGCCTCTTTCCATCTACAGCGGATGCACCTCGCGTAGTTGTTACAAATGGGATGATGATACCTAATTATAGTCAACCAGACGATTGGGAGAAATTCAATGCACTGGGCGTTACACAGTATGGACAAATGACGGCAGGTTCATACATGTACATTGGACCTCAAGGTATTGTTCATGGAACGACCATTACTGTGCTCAATGCAGCTCGAATGAAATCCAAAGGGGGACCAGAGGGAAAGCTTTTCGTCACTGCCGGATTAGGTGGAATGTCCGGAGCACAGCCAAAGGCAGCTAACATCGCGGGGGTGGTTAGTATTACCGCTGAAATCAATCCAAAAGCTGCTTACAAACGTCATGAGCAAGGTTGGGTAGATGAGATCACGACTAGTGCAGACGAAGCCATTGATATGGCACAAACCTTTCAAAATCAAAAAAGAGCAAGAAGTATCGCCTACCTAGGTAATATCGTTGATCTGTGGGAGAGAATGGCAGAACGCAACGTTCATGTGGACCTGGGTTCAGATCAGACTTCTTTACACAACCCTTGGGCAGGAGGATATTATCCACAAGGAATGAGCTACGATGAAGCAAATGAGATGATGTCTAGTGACCCTGTAGAATTTAAGGCACGTATTAAAACGACTTTGAAGAAACACGTTACCGCCATTAATACTCTGGTAGATCAAGGCATGTATTTCTTTGACTATGGCAATGCATTCTTATTAGAAAGTTCTAGGGCAGGTGCTGAAATCATGGATGCGGATGGCGAATACTTCAGATACCCTTCTTACGTTCAGGACATTATGGGACCTATGTGTTTCGATTACGGTTTTGGCCCGTTTCGCTGGGTATGTGCCTCAGGAAACCCAGAAGACCTAGACAAGACAGATGCGATAGCCGAAAAAGTACTCAAAGCACTTATGGCAAAAGCACCCGTTGAGATCAAACAACAAATGGATGATAACATCCGTTGGATCCAAGGCGCTAAAGCAAATAAACTTGTCGTAGGGTCTCAAGCCAGGATTCTATATGCGGACAGCGAGGGCAGAATTGAAATCGCTAAAGCATTTAACCGCGCTATTGAAAAGGGTGAAATTGGACCCGTTGTGCTCGGTCGTGACCACCACGATGTGAGTGGTACAGATAGTCCCTACAGAGAAACCAGTAACATTTACGATGGCTCTAGTTTTACTGCAGATATGTCCATCCAGAATGTGATTGGTGGAAGTTTCAGAGGCGCAACTTGGGTGAGTATTCATAACGGTGGTGGCGTTGGATGGGGAGAAGTAATCAATGGTGGGTTTGGAATGCTGTTAGACGGAAGTTTGGAAACAGATAAACGTATTGAAAATATGCTTCTTTATGATGTAAACAATGGAATTGCTAGACGCTCTTGGGCTAGAAATAAAGAAGCTATATTCGCTATCAATCGAGAGATGGAACGTACACCCTCTTTAAAGGTTACTGTTCCGGAACTCGTGAATGAAGAAATATTAAACAAACTAGACTTTTAACGATGAAAAAGTTCTTCCTAGCCATTGCTAGTATTGCCTTACTTGCGAGTTGCCAGCAGCCTGCATTAGAAAACACTGATAAAGGAATCCGTTTGGCGTATGTACGCATAGATTCCCTTCAAAGCCAGTACAATTACTTCCAAGAATTGGTCCTTGAGTTGCAGGCAGAAGAAGCTGAAATTGTAACTGAACTGCAGCGTCGTCAGCAATCCTTGCAAGAAAATATAGAATTATACCAGCAAGAAGCTCCTAAGATGAACGCCCGCCAGAGAGAGGTCAATGAAGCTGATCTCAGACGCGTTCAACAGCAATATATGGCTATAGAACAAGGTGCTCAAGAACGTCTGATGGTAAAGCAAAACGCTTTGACCACTCAAATGCGTGAGGATATGAACGTAGCGATTGACGTCCTTAAAGACGAGCTCAACCTAGATTTCATTCTACTTTATGAAGAAGGGGGACAGATCATCTTCGCAAATACAGAATATGACATTACCAAGCGTATGGTTACCATGCTCAATGCAAAGCGTGATGAATTAACAGAAGGTATGGAAACTATACCGTCCAGCGCAGTATCAGAGGACTCTACGTCAGAGGAATAATCCAACTTTTTTGGACCAATCAAAAAAGCCCCTTGCTTCACAAGGGGCTTTTTTGATGTATCGAAGGACGCTCAAGCGTATTTTATTATAAATAATACCTAAAACCAACAGAGCCGCCAACGCCATAAGGCACTTCGCTAAGCGCAATATCTGCAGCGTTAATAGGCAATAAGCCCAGTCGGAACTCTGCCCTAAGTGTTAAGGCTAAGTTATCTGCAACAGTGAACTCATTACCCAACGCAAAGCCTATAGATCCATTGAATCCTTTGTGGTATTGAGTGGACGTAGCGCCACGCTGGTACATCGTACCTAATACACCTTCCACGGCATCCGCAGAATAATTTGGCAAACCTTCACCCACCCATGAACGGTCGATCATGTTGTAGAATATGAGGTCATAGGATGGGATCACTTGCAATGCCCAAATATCTGTTATCTGGGTATGAAAAATGAATTGAATCGGAATGTTCAATGCGGAATACGAAGTCTTAGCATTGAAAATACCTACGGTGTCTTGAAAAATGGCATTCTGATCAAACACCGCGAATTCCTTTGAAATAAAGCCACTTTTCTGTGTTGTAAAACCAACTCCGACATGGAACATTCCACGTAATTCATAGTAAGCCATCATTCCATAACGTTGCGCAAATACACCACCGGCGTTATTGTTTAGCATCGCAAATAACTCATTACCATCGGCCACTGGCTCATATAATGCCAGCCTACGAGAAGCGAATGAAGGAGCATAAATAGCTGCTAACGAAAATTTTGTGTCGCTAATCTTACTATCTGTAAAGTATTCGATAGGGTCTTCTGTTTGAGCTTGAGCAGAAAACGTTACTTGTAATGCGAGCGCTACTGCGCCAATTTTTATCCAATTTTTCATGAGAAGTGGTTTTGCCAATCGGCCAATACTTTATCTATTCCTTCCGGATTTTTTCCGCCAGCTGTTGCAAATGCAGGCTGTCCTCCACCTCCACCTTGTATATGTTTAGCCAATTCGCGAACTGCATTTCCAGCATGCCAACTCTTTTCTTTGACCACATCATCACTTAAACCAACACTAATAGTTGCTTTACCTTCAAAAACATTGGCTAAAATTACCAATCGACCTGGCTCAGATTTTAACTTAAAAACTACATCCTTAACACTACCGTTGTCCATTTCAGTTCTTGCGACAATTGCTTTAGCTCCATGAAATTCAATAGCTCCTACGACGAAATCATGGATGGTAGACATCGCTTTTTCCTTGCGCAACAACTCTATTTCGCGCTGTGCTGTCGCTTCCTTTTCTTTCAACTGAGTAACTGCCCCTGCCAAGTCTTGAGGATTCTTGAGCACCTCTTGGGTATCGCGTAGCTTCATCAACTCCGTATTAATGTAACGAACCGCACCCATACCCGTTACCGCTTCCACACGGCGCACACCGGCAGCAACGGCTCCTTCAGAGATGAACTTAAACAAGCCTATCGAACCCGTGGCTGGAACATGAATTCCTCCACATAATTCTATGGATCCACCAAACTTGATGGCTCGAACGGAATCTCCATACTTTTCACCAAAAAGTGCCATGGCGCCCATCTGTTTAGCTTGGGATATTGGGATTTCCCGAAACTCTTCTAAAGGATAATTGGCCTGGATTTTTAAATTTACAGCTTCCTCTATGGTGGCCATTTCTTCGCCACTTACCTTTTTAAAATGAGAAAAGTCAAACCTTAGATAGTCCGGCTGGACTAAAGATCCCTTTTGCTCTACATGGTTTCCTAGAACCTCACGTAACACCTCATGCATCAGGTGAGTTGCACTGTGATTTTTAGCCGTTTCCATTTGGTTTTCAACGTGCACCTTTGCCTTCCAAACTCCCGTTATGTTCTCTGGTAACTCATCACTAAAATGAACGATTACACCATTTTCCTTCTTCGTATTTGTGATATTCACAGTCTGATCGCCTAATGATAGGATACCTGTATCTCCTACTTGACCTCCCCCTTCTGGGTAGAAAGGTGTCGATGAGAAAACCAATTGATAGAATTCCTTCTTCTTAGCTTTAACCTTTCGGTAACGCGTTACTCTAACATCTCCCTCTGTAACATCATAGCCAATAAATTCCTCTTTTTCATTAGAAATCAACTCTGTCCAATCCTCCGTACTGAGTTTTGTAGCAGCACGTGAGCGGTCTTTTTGAGCGGCCATTTCCGCAGTGAAACCAGCCATGTCTACCGTTATAGAGTTTTCTCGCATGATAAGTTCTGTCAAATCAATTGGGAACCCATAGGTATCATATAGCTCAAATGCCTGCTTTCCATCAAGTACTTTTTCTTTGCTCTTGAAAAATTCTTCTAACCTAGATAACCCTTGGGCTAGTGTCTTTAAAAAGCTGTACTCCTCTTCCTCAATAACTTTTTCTACCAGTACTTTTTGGCTGCTTAGCTCTGGGAAAAACTCACCCATCTCTTTCTCTAAGACATCAACCAATTTGTACATGAAAGGCTCTTTCAAATTCAAATAAGAAAAACCATAACGAATGGCCCTTCTCAGAATTCTTCTAATCACATATCCGGCACCACCACTTGCTGGGAGTTGTCCGTCAGCGATGGCAAAAGCAACAGCGCGAATATGGTCAGCTATTACGCGTTGGGCAATATCTGTTAGTTCAGACTGACCATACTTTATCCCTGAGATGGACGCGATCTTATCCAACAAAGGAGTAAATACATCGGTGTCATAATTAGACTGCTTGCCCTGTATTGCCATACAAAGTCGCTCAAAGCCCATTCCTGTATCTATATGCTGGGTTGGTAAATTTTCTAAACTGCCATCCGATTTACGATTGAATTGCATGAAAACTAAATTCCAAATCTCTACAACTTGAGGGTGGTCCTCATTGACTAGAGAAGCGCCAGATATAGCAACTCTATCTTTTTCACTTCGCAAATCAACATGAATCTCTGAACATGGACCGCATGGACCACTCTCGCCCATTTCCCAAAAGTTGTCTTTTTTGGAACCATCAATAATACGCTCCGAGGGAATAAATGCACTCCATATATCAGCCGCCTCATTATCTCTTTTTAAACCGTCCGCTTTATCCCCGCCAAAAACAGTCACGTAGAGTCTTTCTTTTTCGAGACCGTAGACATTAGTAAGTAAGTCCCATGCCCATTCTATTGCCTCGGGCTTGAAGTAATCACCAATCGACCAATTCCCAAGCATTTCAAATAAAGTGTGGTGATACGTATCATGGCCGACCTCATCAAGGTCATTATGTTTTCCGCTCACGCGCAAACATTTTTGCGTGTCAGCAAATCTTGGATTTTTAGGCTGGACATTACCCAAGAAATAGTCTTTAAACGGATTCATGCCGGCATTGATAAACATCAACGTAGGATCGTCCTTATTCACGACGGGAGCTGAAGGAACTATGGCGTGTCCTTTAGACTCAAAGTACGCTAAGAATTTTCTGCGTATATCTTTAGAAGTGAGTATGTTGTCAATAATCATTACCCAGGATTGGATTAGGTGTTAAACTAAATTTGTTTCTTTGTGGCACAATATTAGCGTGACTATTGCGTCGAAGCAAAAATAACGCACAAACTATGGCTAAAGTAAAATACACGTACGATTCTAAAAACCTGTCTTACAGGAGGATAGATCGTACCTGGAAGCAAAGACTGCAGGAAGTTACTATTTTCAGCGTCGCAGCGATGGCGTTTGGCCTCGTTTTTTACTTAGCGGCCGACCTTTGGTTCGAGAGTCCGAAAGAACGCAAAATGAAACGTGAACTGGATAACATGGTCATCCAATACGAACTCATGGACGGAAAACTAGAGCAACTCACAGATGTTTTAGGCGATATTGAGAAGCGAGATGACGAGATTTACCGCACCATATTTGAGGCGGGACCTATTCCAATCGAGGTTCGTACAGCAGGTTTTGGCGGTGCAAATCGTTATAAAAACTTGGAAGGCTTTGACAACTCGGAACTGCTTGTTGATACGAGGAAAAAGTTAGATCAAGTTGCGAAAAGAGCTTACGTGCAGACAAAAAGCTTTGATGACGTCGTGGAGATGGCAAGAAACAAAGAGGAAATGCTTGCTGCTATTCCAGCCATTCAACCGGTTGCAAACAAAGATTTGAAAAGATTGGCCTCTGGCTATGGTTATAGAATACACCCTATTTATAAGGTACGTAAAATGCACTGGGGCACTGATTTTTCTGCGCCTACTGGGACAGCAATTTACGCTACAGGTGACGGTAAAATCACCACTTATAAAAGAAGCCGCTCCGGTTTTGGCCGACACATCATTATAGATCACGGGTTTGGTTATCAAACCTTGTATGCGCACATGAGCAAAATCGAAGCGCGTAAAGGTCAACGCGTAAAGCGTGGAGATATCATTGGATACATAGGTTCAACAGGATCGTCAACGGCACCTCACCTACATTATGAGGTTATTAAAGATGGTCGAAAAGTGAATCCAGTGAATTATTTCTTTAATGACCTGACTCCAATGCAATATGAAGAAATGTTGAACATCAGCTCACATTCCAACCAAAGCTTCGATTAATTCAAGCGCTAAACTCTAGTACACTGCAGTCTAGATTTATCAGCCCTCATCGAAAGATTGTGTAACTTTAAGTTTATGAAAGAAACACTCAATTTCGACAGCCTAGAAAAGCTGTACTACTCTATTGGGGAAGTATCTAAGCTCTTAGATATCAATGCTTCAAACATTAGATATTGGGAAAAAGAGTTCAGTAAACTCAAGCCAAAAAAAGACAAAAGCGGCAATCGAAAATTCACTGTAGACGACATTAAATTGATCAGTGCTATTCACGGAATGGTCAAAGAACGTGGGTTAACGCTCGATGGCGCTAGAAAGAAGCTGAATGCTGAAGGCATTGGCGCAGTAAAAAGAGAGCATGAAGCCTTAGAAAAGCTGACTTACGTTAAATCTGAATTGCAAAAAATACTTCGTACTATGAAGTCGGAGGCTTAAATCATCCTAATCTAATCATACCCTTAACATGAAAAAATCAACCATTACCCTACTCATCGTAGTGGGCGTTATTGCACTCCTAGTCAGCTGGGTAGTCGGAGCCTATAATGGATTAGTAACTTTAGATGAAGAAACAAACGGCAAATGGGCAAAAGTTGAAAGTGCCTATCAACGTCGTGGAGACCTCATTCCAAACTTAGTGAATACCGTAAAAGGCTATGCTGAATTTGAGAAAGAAACATTGATTGGTGTCATTGAGGCCCGTTCTCAAGCTACTGGCATCAATGTTAGTACGGATAATCTAACCCCGGAGGCTATTGCTAACTTCCAGGCCGCTCAAGGAAAACTAAGTGGTGCCCTGAGTCGATTGATGGTTACTGTCGAGCGCTATCCAGATTTAAAAGCCAATCAAAACTTTCTCGCCCTTCAAAGTCAATTAGAAGGAACAGAAAATCGCATTAAAATAGAGAGAGATCGATTTAACGAGAGCGTCAAAAACTTCAACGGAACTATACGTAAGTTTCCTAAGACACTACTTGCTTCAAGTTTTGGATTTGAGAAAAAAGGGTATTTTGAAGCCGATCAAGGCACAGAACAAGCACCTGAGGTAAACTTTTAAATATGAGTGATTATATACGAAGCATACTTACCGAAAAACAGGAACAAACCTTAGTTGAAGCAATTACTGCCGCAGAGCTCCTTACCTCTGGAGAACTTCGAATTCACTTGGAGAAATCTACCGGTAGAAAAGGGGCGCAAGTAAGAGCGAAATCTCTTTTTGGAGCACTTAAAATGCATAAAACAGCCGAGAAGAACGGGGTGTTATTTTATCTAGCTGTAGAAGATAAAAAATTGGCCATTTGGGCAGGTGAGGGTATTAACGCTAAGGTTCCTATTGATTTCTGGAAAGAGATTGTCGACCTCATCATTTCCGAATTCAAGCAAGGACACTTCTCAGAGGGGCTCATTGCCGGTGTAGAGAAAGCCGGTAACGCTTTAGGGGAGTTTTTTCCACGTCAAGAAGATGATGTTGACGAATTATCGAACGAAATATCAAAAGGATAGCCCATGAAACGTTGGATAATAGCATTACTTCTACCCTTAGGTTTAATAGGGCAAAATGCACAGGCGCTTTTAGAGATGAAAGCCCCTACAAGTTTAGTGACAGATTTCAGTAATGTACTTAGTGCGAACGACAAGGCTTTTTTAGAAAACAAGCTTTTAGACTACGCTGATACCACAAGTACTCAGATCTCAATTGTGATCATTGGATCCACAGGAGGAGACGATATCAACCTTGTTACTGCTGAAATTGCACAATCATGGAAAATTGGTCAGGACGGCAAGGACAATGGCTGTCTTATTTTAGTTGCCACGGATGATCGGTCGCTTTCCATTCAAAACGGTTATGGTCTAGAACCTTACTTGACGGATTTCACTTCTAAGATGATCATTGAGAATGACATCCTACCTTTTTTCAAACAAGGAAGCTATGCCAAGGGCTTAGATGTCGGAACGAACTCCATTATTGAGGTCCTCGCTGGAAGTTATGAAGGCAACGGCGGTCGAGGTAAAAAAACCAGTAGACAAGGAAGAAGCATAGGTAAACTTATTCTACTTGTGGTCATGATCATCATCTACATGAGTCGTAGAGGAGGTAACGGTGGCGGTGGAAACGGTGGTGGTCGATACAGATCGGGCATAGGGCCTTTGCTGTTCGGCATGGGCATGGGACACACCATGGGTGGAGGCGGCTTTGGCGGCGGAAGCTCAGGAAGTTTTGGCGGAGGTTCTTTCGGAGGCTTCGGCGGAGGTTCTTTCGGAGGTGGTGGCGCATCAGGATCCTGGTAGCCTGCAAAAAATAAAAAAGCCCCTTCGCTACGCGAAGGGGCTTTTTTATTTAGTTACAATGTTATGTTTGACTAGAATTCAAAAGTGACACCGGTCATTACATTACGGGTAGCTTGTGCGTAGTAATAGGGTGTTACTCCCCACATATATCCATTCGCCGCATAAGATAGATCACCTAGATTACGCACCTCCACAAATCCTATGATTCGCTGATTAGCATCACAGTTCCACGTATAAGAGACACGTGCATTGACCAAGTGATATGCGGGTAGTGTCTGCATTTCTAAACCATCATTTGACAAGTATTGCTTGCCTATGAATTGATTCCATAGAGACGCCTCAAAACCTTTCTTTTCGTAGGTTAATCTTCCGCCTCCAACAACTGCCGGAGAGAATGCTATAGTCGTATTACCTTGTACAAGGGAGGAAGTCCCACCAATCCAATCCACATTTTGATTCTGACTTAGCGCTAGATTTGCTGAGAATTGTAATTCTTTAGTGAAATCATATCTACCCGCGACTTCCAATCCTTGACGAAAACTCAGGCCTGTATTTGCACGAATTGGATAACCCTGAGCGTCTAAAGATCCTGTGAGCACTAGTTGGTTTTGATATTGTTGACGATAGATATTTACATCTAAATCCCAATTTTCAGAAGAATTACGGTAATTCATCTCTAGGTCTAACATTTGCTCCGCTTTAATATCGTTGGCGAATTCAGCATTCTGAAGATCCGTACGGTTGGGCTCCTTATGACCAAGTCCTAGATAAGCACCCAGTACTTGCTTCCCTTTTAGACTATACGTCAATCCAGCTTTGGGGTTAATAAAATTAAATGTTCTGTCAAAATTTGCAGGGCCAGTTGCAGATCCACCCGTGGAAGAGTGCTGGACAAAACGGTATTGTACATCTCCGTAAAACATCATTTTACTGAGTTTTTTTGACCATTTCGCGTAGATATTAGCATCATCTTTTAGGGCATCACCGCTGTAGTAATTTTGGGACAACGCATCAACATTTGGATTATTTGCCCAGATCACTTGACCAAAGTGTCCACCTTCATAGCGATGTGCTCCACCCCCAAGTATGAAGGTATTCCCTTTAGCGGAAGTCATCCAAGAAGCAGTGGCACCGTAAAAATCATTATCTAACCATTTTCTGGTAGCTATATCTCCATAGGCCACGGTGTCTCCAGTAGAATTATAATAGGGCGATATACCAAAGTCAGCAAATCCATAACCTTGATTATATTCTTCATAGTATCCAGCTCCAGCTGTATGATGAATTGCTGCATTTAGCGCCCCGCCTAGAAGATTGTCAAAACGATAATGAAGCTGCGTGTGTTGTTGACCATAATTGTCCACTTGGTCCTCATATGAGCCTAGAACATTCCAATTATCGTCGTAAATCGCACCTGCAGAATTTGTAGTAGGTGCTGCGTCATATGCTCCACCATACATCGTGGTTGAATCAATTCCATACCACGCTTGATACGTTCGTTCACCACCACCAAATCTTACTATTTCGACAGAATGATCGCCACCAGTAAAGCCCCCACTGAGGTAATAGGATTGTAAATCTGAAGAAGCACGGTCGACATAACCGTTGGAGGTAATGGTCGAAAGACGTGTGTTGAGCCAAAAGCCACTCTTAGCTTGTCCGGTATTAGCTTCAACCGTAGCTCGCTGAGTGCCATAAGAACCCAAACCCATAGTTACGCGTCCTCCCTGCTCTTTTGCACCGAGGGTGTTAAGGCCTAAAGTAGCTCCAAAAGCGCCTGAACCATTAGTAGAGGTGCCCAATCCCTTTTGCAACTGGATAGCATTAGTTGAAGACATTAAGTCTGGGGTATTTACCCAGAAGACACCATGACTCTCTGCGTCATTCATTGGAATACCGTTCACCGTCACGTTAATTCTTGTGATATCGGATCCACGAATTCGCATATTGGTATATCCAATACCATTGCCTGCATCCGAGAAACTGACCACACCGGCCACATCCTGAAGCACGTAAGGAAGGTCTCTTCCTGTATTTAGGGATTCAATGTCCTTCAAATTAAGATTGACTTGAGCAATAGGATCATCCTGTTTTGCCCATGTTCCAAGAACGTTTACTTCCTTTAATTTTGGGGCAATGAGCAGCAAATTATCCACATTTAAGGAATCTGAAATTTGCGCTTGAGCACAGCTGAAGCTTCCCGCTAAAGCCAGTACACTTAAAAAATATCTTTTCATTATTTGGTTGTTCAACCACGTCAAGGGGCAATAACGCGTAATTACACATCTATTGCTTATCGTTCCTTGGCAGCATTACCTGCCCAGGTTCTATGGGTATACTCTCAGCCCGTAGGTTTTTCAACTTTCTGGGCACCCCTTTGAGACCCTCCAAAAGTATATCAGAATTTCGTTACTTTTGAAAAATAATGAGAAAAATTATTTATATCACGGGAGTATTAGCTGCATCTAGTTTAATTTTTAGTGTGGTTTTCAAAGTACTTCATTTAATGGGTGCACCACTGTTATTAATGGCCAGCGCGGTTTTTGGAGCCGTGTTTATAAGCTCCGTCGCTTGGCATAAATACCACAGCGTCTAACGCCCTCTTTTTTCAAAAACACCCCATTGCTTTAGTCGCAGCTGCTCACCAACCTTTGGTTGCTGACCTACCTCGTAGTTGTTGTACTTATAGAGTTTCTTGAGCTTTATTCCGTAGGCTTGACTGATCCTACGCATATCTTGCCCGAACACAACTTTCATCCATTTCTGCTGTGCATTGGGTTTTTTATAGTCTACATAAACACGATCACCTGCTTGAAATATAGTTTCCCATGTAGCGTCATTTATATCAAGCAACACGGCCAAACGCATTTGCATAGAATCCGCCACAGCCTCGATACTTTCAACAGATTTCAGCTCAATAAACGGAGATATTCCAGTGAGGTGTTTTACACGATGAATCACAAACTTCTTTTTATTGCCTCTTACGACTCTATTCCTCTGGTTTACCTTAGTTCCCTTATCATCTGGTGCATTCCTCACAGACACTTGTAAGGTGTTTACCTGAAGATCATCATACGCATATAATTCTGCTGCTTCAATGATTTTGATCAGGCGGTCTGCATAACTAGGTGAGGTGGCATATCCTGCTTTTTTCAACCCTTTAGCCCATCCCTTATAATCTGACAGATCAAGATCAAATAAGAAGTCATAGCGAGAGCCTCTAACTAAGAAATCTGTATGGTCCTCGAAACTGAACCGGACATTTTTGTATTTACGGAAACATTCGTCCTTTTCGTCATCGTCGTGGTACACCCGCTCGCCCGTCCAATCCTTGTGACACTTGATACCAAAGTGATTTTTTGACTTACGTGCTAAATCACTCTGTCCGTCACCACTCTCCAAAATCCCCTGCGCCAATGTAATAGAAGCTGGAATTCCAGATCTATTCATTTCATCTACAGCTATTTGAGCGTATGTAGCAACGTACTGTTGCCTCACAGTAGACTGGGAGTAGGCGTTAAGCACTGAGAAGGAGAGAAAAATAAGGTAAGTGAATCTTTTATAGATCATGTCTAAACCGGTTTAGGCTACAATTTGCATTTTGAATAGCACACTTTCACCTAGCACGACCATGAGTTATCAAAAATTCGATACGTAACTATCACAGAATCAAAAAACCAAATTGTTGATAACGCAAAAATGATATTCGTTGAACCTACTTTTTGATTGTCTAGCTTAGAGATAAGTCTAAAGCAAAACACAACACAAATGAATACTAACGATTTCGGAATGGATGATTCTTTCGCAAGCTTTGTACAAGAATTAGAACAAGCAGAGCAACCCAAAGCCTGCAGTATTGAAAACCCAGATTGTGAGGCATGCGGAAGCTAACTCACTCTTTAAAAAGCATTTAACGAACCCGGTTACAGCACGTACCCGGGTTTTTTTGGACTAAATATTCCGATTTATACCGACCAGATCTGACCTACCTTAACGAACCTTAGAGAAGGTAGCTGGCTCCGATACCAAGATAATTGTTCCATCCGTTGATTTCGTATTTGATGCCTACGGAATTGATGCTGCCGTCAAATCCATACCACTGTAGATCTACTCCCAGTGGAATAGTAAAGGTCCCTACGGGGTTCCCAGGGTCTATAAAAAGCAGGTCAATAAAGCCTTCCCTGTCCCCGTAATCTGCTCCTGCCATCCAACCAAAACCCACGGAAGCAAAAATATCAATAGCGTTGAGTTCCCAAAGTTTACCAAAGCGCATTTTAGCCGTACTAAACTTTCCGATTTGATAATTATTCTGCGGTAAGAAGCTATTTGAACCAAAAGCTCCATTACGGATATAAGAAGTCGTAATCGCTAGGATCCCGCCATTATCCAGGTCATGTAAATAACCACCAAGCTCATACTCTTCTCCCAAGACAAAGTTCTCGGGATCCGTAATAATCACATGATAACTCGCCAAAATACCCATATCTATTTCTCCTAACACCAAAGCTGCTTGTGCCTTTGACGATAACGGAGCTAATAGAATAAGTACTGTTGCGAAAATTCTTTTCATGGATGATGTTGTAGAGATATGGTATAAGTTCCAAAAAACTATGCCAATAATCAAAAAACCAACTTATAAATGGTCTTTAAAAAATCCGGGGCCGCTAAGCGGCCCCGGATAATTGATCTTTAGTATCTGTAGTGTTCAGGCTTGAATGGGCCTTCGACCTTAACGCCAATATAATCAGCTTGATCGCTGCGGAGCGTTTCTAACTCCACACCTATCTTTTCTAGATGCAATGCTGCAACCTTCTCATCCAAGTGCTTTGGCAAGACATATACTTTGTTCTCGTACTGTTCGTTTCGTAACCAAAGCTCTAATTGAGCCAAGACCTGATTCGTAAAGCTGTTTGACATTACAAACGAAGGGTGGCCTGTGGCACAACCTAGGTTTACCAAACGACCTTCTGCTAATAAGATGATTTCATTGCCATCTATGTTGTAAAGATCCACCTGAGGCTTGATTACCTTCATTGTAGTTCCATAGGTTTCGTTCAACCACATCATGTCAATCTCATTGTCAAAATGACCAATGTTACACAAAATGGTCTTATCATTCATCAAACGGAAATGCTCTTCCTTGATAATATCTTTATTACCGGTAGCTGTAACGATGATCTGCGCACGTGGGATAGCCGTAGCCATTCGCTTAACTTCAAACCCATCCATTGCCGCCTGCAAAGCACAAATAGGATCAATCTCTGTTACAATAACACGAGCACCCGCACCACGCAATGATGCTGCAGTTCCTTTTCCTACATCACCGTAACCGGCAACAACAGCAACTTTCCCTGCAATCATTACATCCGTTGCACGACGAATGGCGTCTACTGCACTCTCCTGACAACCATACTTGTTATCAAACTTAGACTTGGTCACCGAATCATTAACATTGATTGCTGGCAATACCAACGTACCGTTAATTTCGCGATCATATAGACGGTGGACACCGGTTGTGGTCTCCTCAGACAATCCTTTGATACCCGCAACTAATTCTGGATATTCATCAAATACCATGTTAGTCAAATCACCCCCATCATCTAGGATCAAACTCAACGGCTTACGGTCTTCACCGAAGAACAAGGTCTGCTCTATACACCAATTGAATTCTTCCTCATTCATACCCTTCCATGCATACACAGGAATACCTGCAGCAGCGATAGCAGCAGCAGCATGGTCTTGCGTTGAGAAGATGTTACATGAAGACCACGTCACATCAGCACCAAGCTCAACAAGGGTTTCTATAAGTACAGCAGTTTGGATGGTCATGTGTAAACAGCCTGCGATACGAGAACCAGCAAGTGGTTTACTCGCTCCAAACTCTTCACGTAATGCCATAAGACCAGGCATTTCGGCTTCTGCTAATTTGATTTCTGTACGGCCCCAATCAGCCAACGACATATCCTTAACTTTGTACGCAACGTACTTCGGTGATTCGCTCATTTAACTTAAATTATTTAGTGCAAAGATACACAACGTATCGAGCTGACAAACGGTTCATCCTTATGACTATAACTTATCCTTTTCCACTGTTAGAAAAAGAGGTCACTGTATGTGTCAATCCAACAAAGACAACACTTTTGGGGGTAGATGACCTGTGCTTTGAAGACAATAAAAAACTAGCGTCTCTGGTCTCCGAGACAAAGAAAGAGGAGTTGTTATGGAGTAGGACAGCGCTGTCGAAGGCACTCTCAAGTACTGATTTGAAACAGCTGTATTATCGAGATAAAAAGCCATTCATTGAAAAAGGAAACGTCAGTCTTTCACATTGTTCGAAGGGAGTAGCAGCAGTATACTCGGCAAACCTAGAAGTAGGTATAGATATTGAAACAAAGCGAAGTCAGATTTTGCGGATTGCACCCAAATTCACAACTAAAGAAGAAACAGCACTTATATCAACGAACGAAGCAGATGCGCTTCAATGTGTTTGGGGAATAAAAGAAAGCTTATTCAAGCTTTATGGCCATGGTGATGTTGACTTTAAAAAGCACTTAACCATCACGAGTTTTCATTGGAATGAAGAACAATTAAATGGTTGGGGAACAGCTTGGATCAACGCTACTTGTGAAGATAGACCACTACCTTTACAATGCTTGGTACAAGCGGCCATTGTAAATGGTCAATACTTAGCGGTAGCCTCACACAGAAAACCCCTAACACCGCTCCAATCAGAACGGTTAGAGCTGCGTGAATGGAATCCAAGTGATGCGTCATGGCTTTGTGCATTAAACTCAAATCCTGAGGTAATCAAGTTCACCGGTGATGCCGGATTCTCCTCGCAGGAGAAAGCACTACAACTCATACAATCCTACCCTAACTACCAGCGAGACGGTTTTGGCAGGTGGATGGTCATTCATAAAAAAGACGATCGTCCCATAGGCTGGTGTGGACTAAAAAACAATCCATGGGGAATAGACCTAGGGTTTAGGTTCTTTAGCGAGTATTGGGGGAATGGAATAGCTACTGAGGCCGCATTCTGTGGATTGAAGTGGGCGAAAACGGCAGGTTTGACTAGAATAATTGGTCGTACACTTTCGGATAATAAAGCCAGTATTCGTGTTTTAGAAAAGGTCAATATGATACTCACTCAAAAATCACCTTTGGAAGGTGTAGCTAAGGACCGCACCCTTGATCCCCAAAACAGAAGCTCGTTGGAGAAACAAACCTTAAACATATATGCCCTAGATCTATGAGTTACCACCTAGTACTTACTGGCGTAGAGAGCACTTTTAAAAGTTCGCTATCGAACGCACTAGGTGACTACCTATCATTAGAGGTGGTGGAAGAGTATGCCCGGAAATTTTTGGAAGAACTACACGGCAGTGTCGATATGATTAATTTTCCTAAAGACCTACTGGATCAAATATCCGATGGTCAAATAAAACTACAACATGATATGGGGTATTACGACCCGGAAGTCACTTCGAAAATATTTGACACGGATATGCTCACCCTAGGCGTTTGGTCTCAGGACAAGTTTGAACTTTTTAAGCAAGAGTATTTTAATGTACCTCAACACATTATTTATTTATTGTGTGTCCCGAACAATACTTTCACACCTGACCCTTTAAGAGTAGATGGCGATAGGCGCAGTGAGCTACATGAAAAATATAAAAACGCATTACAGTCCACAAGCAACGTTGTTATTGAACTGCATGGGCTCACTTTTGAGGAAAGGTTTAAAGAAGCTACTAGCGCACTTCAACAAATTGGTTTTACACCACTCTATTAAGTTGTTCGTTGATTAATTGACGGAGAGAATTCCACTTAGAAAATTCGTTTAAATAATAATCCATGTCCGCATTTTCTTGAGACAGGTAATGTCTCAATTCAGCGAGTTTGCGTTCTACATAAACATACTTAAACCTAAAGGTCGTTTCTTTGACCAATGGGAAAACAATATTCTGTTCTTTAGGCAAAAAAATCTCTCTTGCTTCCCACTTTGCTAGTGTGTATTTCTCGGTGAGTGCTTCCGTAACAACAGCCAATATTTCAGGATTTTCTTGACGTACCCACCAAGAATGATCGGGTATATGCTCTTTATCCACTTCCTCTAAGAGCATCTTAAATATTTGAGCATAAAGAGGTGTTGCAAAGATGATTCCATCGTCTTCAATCTCAGCAATAACCCATTCTGCAATACTTATCGGAACCACATCTTCCTCTTCAAGAGTGTCGTCGAGCATCGCCTTCGTACCCTTATCGATAAGTAGTTGAATAATACACTGCTCCTGGATATATCCATGCACCTGGGTGAGCTCAGAATCCGTCTTAGGCAAAACCTCCATAGGCGGGGCCTGAGCCTGCTGCTTCTTTGCTTGTCTTTGTTGTAGACCAAGTATCCTATTAAGCTCTTGATACAATAAGTTAGAGTCAACGTCTAGAATTCGTGCTGCCTCTTTAATAAAAATCTCTTGTCCTATGCCATCTGGGACCTTGGCGATACTAGCCACAATATCACGAACCATTTCCACACGCTTAAGAGGGTCTCCAGCCGCCTCTTCTATTAGGATCGAAGTCTTGAAACTAATGAAGTCTTTTCTTTCTTTGGCTAAAAAAGCATCTAATTCCTCTGTACTGTTTGCTTGTGCAAAACTATCTGGATCTTCACCGTCTGGAAAAGAGACTACACGGACATTTACACCTTGCTCGAGCATCATGTCTAGACCTCTGAAACTAGCTCTTATACCAGCAGCATCACCATCAAACAATAATGTGACGTTAGAGGTGTAGCGCTTTAGCATAGCTATCTGCCCCTCCGTTAATGCAGTACCTGAAGAGGCCACTACATTTTTGACCCCGTTTTGATGAAAGCTCAAGACATCCGTATATCCCTCCACCAAATAGGCCTCATCTTTTTTTACAATCTCCTGCTTAGCCTGGTAAAGGCCATACAGTACCTTGCTTTTGTGATAGATCGGATTCTCCGGACTGTTAAGGTACTTTGCGGCCTTAGCGTTACTCTGTAATATTCTCCCTCCAAAACCCAATACTCTACCTGAGACGCTATGAATAGGAAACATGACACGACCACGAAACCTGTCATACCAGCCACGTTCATTTTTCATTGAAATTCCGGAAGCCTCTAAGGCTCTTTCACTGTACTGGTTTTTAATAGCAAAGTCCGCAAACGCTGTAGATTGCTCCGGGCTATAGCCTAAGAAAAATTTCGCAATAGTCTCCTGAGTAAAACCACGTTCTTTAAAGTAACTAAGGCCTATCGCTTTCCCAGCATCTGACTCAAGGAGTTGCTCGTGGTAGTATTTAGTTGCTACGTCAGTAATTAAGTAAACCGCTTCGCGTAAGTTACTCTCTTCTATTTCCTCCGTAGTCTGAGGTCTTGCCTCTGGAATGTCAATGTTGTACTTTTTCGCCATCCAGCGCAATGCTTCTGGATAACTCATTTGCTCAAGTTCCATCATAAACGTCACCGCATTTCCACCTTTTCCCGAGGAAAAGCATTTAAAAATTTGCTTAGCTGGACTCACCATGAAACTGGGGGTACGTTCGTTATTGAACGGGCTCAGACCTTTAAGGTTACTTCCTGATTTTTTTAATTGTACAAACTCGCCTATCACCTCCTCAATCCGGGCAGTAGTGAAAATTTGTTCAATTATTTCTTGAGGAATTCTAGCCATTGCTCTGAAAGATACGCCTTATAGATAAAAAAAGCCACCCCGATGGATGGCTCGCAAGCTGAGTAAATCTTAGCTTACTTATGCAAATGTACATCCATTTGAGGATATGGAATACTAATTCCCTTTTCTTTAAACGCGTTAAAGACAGCGGTATTCACGGCATAATGAACGTCCCAATAATCAGGAGCATTCACCCATACACGAGCAACAATATTTAATGAGGAATCTGCCATTGCAGCAAGTTCTATGGTAAAAGTTTTCTCCTTTAACGTTCGCTCATCTGCTTCTAGGATTTCCCTAATTGTTTGTTTCGCTTCATCTAAATCAGCATCATAGCCAATTCCAAACAACCAATCTACCCTTCGGACATCTTGTGCGCTGTAATTAATCAAACTACCATTACTCAAGGGGCCGTTTGGTATTATAATCACCTTATTATCTGGTGTAGTCAGCGTTGTTACGAAGATCTGAATCGCATTTACCGAACCCGTATGTCCCTGAGCCTCAATAAAATCTCCCACCTTAAATGGTTTGAACATAAGAATCATAGCGCCACCTGCAAAATTCTGGAGCGTCCCACTGAGTGCAAGACCCACTGCTAAACCTGCGGCACCTAAAACTGCCACGATACTCGTGGTTGCCACTCCCAATTGATTGATTGTTGCAATAACAACAAAAGTCTGAAGAGCCATTTTTAACAGCGACTCTAGGAAACCTGCCAAACTTTTATCGAGTTCACGAAGCTGCATGGCCCTTTTAAATCCTTTCATCAAGATTTTTACCACGCGCATACCTATCCAGAAAATAAGTATCGCAATCAGAAACTGCTTACCCCACAATAAGGCTGTATTCTTGATGAAATCCAAGGAAACTCCTAATGTACTTTCCATAATTAATTGAGGTTATTTTTTACGTTTTCCAGTATAGCTAATGAGTTCCTCTAGGGCTGAACGCTCAACGGAAGAAGGAAATTCAGAAAGCAATTCACGTGCATTTTCAAGATGCATTTCCATTTTCGATCTTGCATATTCTAATCCACCAGATTGGTTCACAAAATCCACTACTTCTTGAACTTTCTTTGGACGATCGTTGTGTTTTTTTATGATGCGAATGATTTCCTTTCTCTTCGCAGCGTTCGCCGTGCTCAATGCATTAATCAAAGGCAAAGTCATTTTTTGCTCCTTGATATCTATACCCGTGGGCTTCCCTGTAAAGTTTACTTTTTCCAAATCGAATAGATCATCTTTAATCTGAAAGGCCAGACCCAATTCCTTTCCAAATCTTCTTAGCTTCTCCTGATCCACTACAGATGCTCCGGCGCTTTGGGCGCCAACGACGCAGCAAGTCTCTATGAGTACTGCTGTTTTCTGCTGTATGACCTCGTAATAAACTTCTTCAGTGATATCTAGTTTACGTGCTTTCTCAATTTGCAACAGCTCCCCTTCGCTCATACTCTTTACGGCCTTACTCACTTCACCCAGCAGGTCATACTCCTTGGTGTCCACGGCTAGAAGGAGTACTCTGGAGAGCATGTAATCTCCAATGAGCACTGCAATCTTATTTTTCCAAAGCGCATTAATACTAAAAAATCCGCGTCTCATGTCCGCGTCATCCACTACATCATCATGAACCAGCGTCGCAGTGTGCATAAGCTCTATCAACGAGGCTCCAATGAAAGTACTTTCTTGAACTTTTCCAAGCATTTTTGCCGTCAGAAAAACCAAAATTGGTCGCATTTGCTTTCCTTTTCTTTTGACCATGTAACGCATTACTTGGTCTACTAAGGGCACTTTGGAAGAAATGTGAGAACGGAATTTACCCTCGAACTCTTTCATCTCCGCTTGCACTGGACTTTTTATCTTATTTAAGCTAGACATCAATTCCATCCTTTGTTTTTACAAATGTGCTCATAGGCTTTCTGGACATTCAAAAAGGTTTCTTTAGACGCAGCTTGAGCGTCTGGTCCAGCATCAAGTGTTCGATCAGGATGGTATTTTAAAGCCATCTTACGATATGCCTTTTTCACCTCTTGCTCCGTAGCATCAGCACCTACCTCAATGACCTTAAATGCCCAAGAAGCATCTGTGTTCTTTTGAAACATTGCCATGATGGATGCGAAGTCGTACGGGTTAATACGAAGATGTTGTGCGATTCTTTTAATCTCCGCAACTTCATTTTCATGAAGATGACCGTCAGCAAGTCCCAACTTAAACAAGAAATGAATAAGTTGAAGTCTCGTACTGTGATTTGTGAAGCTATTGATTTGTGCGCATACCTTTGTTAAGGGAATGGGTTGATCAACAATCTTTTTAAAGACTTTAAAGCTCTCGTTTGAACGTTCCTTGCCGAACATGCTTGTGAATTGGGCACGAACAAAATCGAGCTCGCTCTGGGCGACTGTACCATCAGCCTTGATAACTCTCGCTGCCAAGACAAGTAACGCCAAGTGAAAATCACTAGGGTAGCCAGTGGCTTGAGCATTAGAAGCAGAAGCCTCTGAGGACCCCACAAAATCATGAACTATATTGCCGAAAGCAACACCTAATATTGCTCCGATAGGTCCACCTAGACTCCATCCAAGACCTCCTCCAAAAATTTGAAATATTCTCTTCATCTTAAGACCAAAGATACTCGGCTTAGAACAAAATCCCTATGCTTTTTAATTCATTACGTAACAATGAATGCCATTACAACAATGGCTGATATCATTACAATTACCAAGGCAATCTGAGCATACAGTTGTGCCTTGGACATTTTCGGCTCTTTGGTTGTACTCCGCCGATTTGGTTTGTTAGACATGGTAGTGCGTTTATAACATGTTGTTCATCTCTAAAGTACCATTTTAACATTGATTGACAAGGGCCAACAACCTGTTTATCATGTGATTAATGTAATTGCCGTTGTCAAAGTAAAAACGGACAAGCTTATTTTACAGTGGAACAAAAAAAATCCCCACAGCGCGGGGATTTTAAGTAAGCCTCAATAAATAGAATCTCTTTAAGATCCGCAGGCAACACAGTCATCTGGGCTTTCTATAGAGCAAGCCAATTTTTCCTCAGCCGTAGGCTCCGTTTTCATCGAAGCCATTGCTTTTTTCTGGGCAATCACTCGTGACTCTACAGAAGCAGGAGTCGCCTGAGCACCCTTTGCATCTTTCGTGTCTTTCGAGCTCTTTGGCTCAACAACACCACCTGAAACCCCAGGACTCATATCAGTTTGGGCATTTTTCTTAACCGTAAACTTAATGGCCGAAGCAGCAGCTTTAGAACGCAAGTAATACATACCTGTTTTGAGACCTTTCTTCCATGCATAGAAATGCATAGAAGTCAATTTACCCATGTTTGGATTTTCCATAAACAGGTTGAGACTCTGACTTTGATCGATAAACAAACCTCTATCTGCCGACATATCTAGGATATCTTTCATTGAAATTTCCCAAACAGTCTTGTAAATCGCTTTGATGTCGTCAGGTATTCCTTCAATATTCTGAACGGAACCGTTTGTTGACATCAAGGTATTCTTCATATCCTCATTCCAAAGTCCAAGATCGATTAAGTCATGAAGCAAATGCTTATTCACCACAATGAATTCTCCTGAGAGCACTCTTCGTGTATAAACATTGGTAGTGTAAGGTTCAAAGCATTCGTTGTTCCCTAAAATCTGAGAAGTTGATGCAGTTGGCATCGGAGCCATTAATAGACTGTTACGTACGCCATGTTTTTTTATTTCCTTACGAAGCGCATTCCAGTCCCAACGCCCACTTAATTCAGAGTCTTCTACATCCCAAAGGTTATGCTGGAATTTACCTTTCGAGATTGGCGAACCCTCATAGCTTTCATATGGTCCTTCTACTATAGACTGGTCTTTAGAAGATGTCATAGCTCCGTAGTACATCGTTTCAAAGATCTCCTTGTTGAGTTTTTTCGCTTCGTCAGAATCGAAAGGCATTCTCAATTTTATAAACGTATCTGCTAATCCTTGTACACCCAGTCCTACAGGTCGATGACGCATATTAGAATTACGCGCTTCAACAACTGGATAATAATTTCGATCAATAACATCATTAAGATTCTTGGTCACTTTATAGGTGACATCAAATAACTTTTGATGGTCAAATGCACCATCCTCTCCTATAAACATAGGTAGTGCTATAGAAGCTAAATTACAGACCGCTATTTCATCCTTAGAGGTGTATTCTAAAATCTCGGTACATAAATTTGAAGAACGAATGGTGCCTAGATTCTGCTGATTCGACTTCAAGTTCGCCGCATCTTTATAGAGCATATAAGGTGTGCCGGTTTCTATCTGACATTCCATTATTTTAGACCAAACCTCACGAGCTTTCACTGTACGTCTACCCTTACCTAAACCTTCATATTTATGATAGAGGTCCACAAATTCTTGTCCATGACAATCAAAGAGTCCTGGACATTCGTTTGGACACATTAAGGTCCAATCTTCATTTTTCTCCACGCGTTCCATGAATAAATCAGGGATCCACATTGCGTAAAATAAGTCACGCGCGCGCATTTCTTCTTTTCCGTGGTTTTTTTTAAGATCCAAGAATTCGAAAATGTCAGAATGCCATGGCTCCACATAAATAGCGAAAGAACCTTTACGCTTACCTCCACCTTGATCCACATAACGGGCGGTATCGTTAAAGACGCGCAACATAGGGACAATACCATTTGAAGTACCATTAGTCCCTCCAATGTAGGATCCTGTACCACGAATATTATGAATACTCAGGCCAATTCCTCCAGCACTTTGAGAGATTTTTGCTGTTTGTTTAAGCGTATCATAGATACCATCAATACTGTCATCCTGCATAGCGAGTAGGAAGCAAGAAGACATTTGCGGCTTTGGTGTACCAGCATTAAATAGTGTTGGTGTCGCGTGTGTCATGTATTTTTTACTCATGAGCTCATACGTCTCTAAAGCCGCTGGTAAATCGTCTTTGTGAATACCAATACTGACACGCATCAACATATGCTGAGGACGTTCAACAATCTTACCATACATACGCAGTAAGTAAGATCTCTCTAAGGTCTTAAATCCAAAATAATCATAAGAAAAATCTCTATCATAAATGACTTGAGAGTCTAGATATTCCGCGTTAGCGCTGATGACTTCATAGACATCATCGGCGATTAATGGTGCCGGTTTATTGCTCTCCGGGTTCACGTAATTATAGAGGTCCGTAACCGTTTCTGAAAAACTCTTTTTTGTGCTTTTATGTAGATTACTTACGGCAATGCGCGCTGCTAAATTTGCGTAATCCGGATGTTTTATAGTCAATGAAGCAGCAGTCTCAGCGGCTAAATTGTCCAGCTCTGACGTAGTAACGCCGTCATAAACGCCATCCACTACTCTTTTTGCTACAGCTACAGGATCTACATAATCACTGAGTCCGTAGCAGAGCTTCTCAATTCTAGCAGTTATTTTATCAAATTTTACGGTTTCTTTTTTACCGTCTCGTTTTAATACGCGCATAATAAGTTTTGTAAGTACTTTACTCGGGGAAGTATGTGTGTTTAGAAATTCATTGAATCAAATGAATTATCAATGTTATGATCTTCTTGTGATTCACCAACTCCTGCTTTCTTGTATTCTGAAACTCTCTTCTCAAAGAAATTGGTCTTTCCTTCCAGTGAAATCATATCCATAAAGTCGAAAGGGTTGGCTGTGCCATAAACCTTAGGGCAATTCAATGTATCCAAAAGATGATCCGTAACGAACTCCAAGTACTCCGACATCAGTTTAGAATTCATACCAATCAATTTAACCGGTAAAGACTCCGTAATGAACTCTCTTTCGATATCCAAAGCTTCTACTATAATCTGGGTAATTCGCTCTACAGGAACCTTGTTAATGAGGTGTTCATTATGTAAGTGACAAGCAAAATCACGGTGCAATCCTTCATCTCTAGAAATGAATTCATTTGATGTAGCTAGCCCAGGCATGATCCCTCTTTTCTTGAGCCAAAAAATAGAACAAAACGCACCGGAGAAGAAAATACCTTCAACAGCTGCGAAAGCAATCAATCGCTCCGCAAATGAATCTGACTCTATCCATTTCAATGCCCAATCAGCCTTTTTCTTAATTGCTGGAAATAATTCCAACGCATTAAATAATTCAGATTTCTCCGCATCATCTTCCACCAAGGTATCGATCAACAAAGAGTACATTTCACTATGAATGTTCTCCATCATAATCTGAAAACCATAGAAAAATTTGGCTTCAGAATACTGAACTTCATTTACGAAATTCTCGGCCAAATTTTCATTTACGATCCCATCAGATGCGGCAAAAAACGCAAGTATATGCTTGACGAAATATCTTTCGTCATCATTTAATTTGGTTTTCCAATCCGTAACATCTTGGTGAAGATCGATCTCTTCCGCAATCCAAAATGATGCTTCTTGTTTTTTATACCAGTCCCATATATCGCTGTGCTCAATAGGGAAGATTACAAATCTATTTTTGTTTTTTGAAAGAATAGGTTCCTGCTGCATATTGCAATTTTTTTTCGTTGTAAAGCCGCATTAAAAAACGTTAATGAGCTTATTTCTAGTTAATTAACTTGTTCTTATGTAGCGGAGTAGGCAATAAGCCGTTGACATGAATGCCAACGGCTTATACAAACATGGCTATCATTTTATTGGATACCAAGTAGGTCAATTTGGGTTTTTCCCACAGTTATTAACAACTCTTTTTTGAGACAACGTAAACCTATTGTAGGCCTGCAAAGGATTAAGACTTTTGATCTGTGATTATGTCATGGCTAGAACAGCCAGAATTATTTAAGATTCGATCAACGCAGCCGCTTTTTCAACCTCTTTGTAGAAGTCCGGACCATACTTTCTGATGAGCGGTTCTTTTAAAAACTTATAGACTGGGACTTTTAATTCCTCACCCAGTTTGCATGCAGCAGAACAAATAGACCAGCGGTCATAATTGAGCGCCTCAAAAGAGGAATATTTAGTAATTCGAATAGGATATAGATGACACGACAAAGGCTTTTTCCAATCTGTTTTTCCATCATTATGGGCTTGTTCGATTCCACATTTTGCCGTGCCGTCCAAATCAAAAATGGTGTATGCGCACTCCTTGCCATTGATCAGCGGAGTTTCTTTCTCGCCCAAGCCGTCTACACTTGTTCCCTGATTTTCAATCGCTTTTCTTCCCGCTTCAGTCAAATAAGGTGCTACCTTGGAATAGATTCCCTCGAGAATAGCTACTTCTTCTTGCTCCACCGGTGCACCAGCATTACCCTGTACACAACATGCGCCTTTGCATGCGGAGAGGTTACACACGAATTCTTTTTTAAAAAGCTCTGAAACAAGTAGTTTATTATCAATTTCTATCATAAAGACAAAACTAACGAAGTACCGACGTCAAAAAATCGAACAATCCACCTAATTTTGCATAAAACTTAGTATAATGGACTTTAACTACAACGACTCTCTTAGTGCATTTTTGATTTTATTCGCAGTCATTGATATTTTGGGAAGCATTCCTATCATCGTGACTTTGCGAAAGAAAGTTGGCAACGTGCAGAGCGAAAAAGCAACCCTAGTAGCGGGCATTATTATGGTTGTGTTTTTATTTTTAGGAGAAAGCATTTTGACCCTCCTGGGCGTAGATGTACAAAGCTTTGCGATTGCAGGTAGTTTTGTTCTGTTTTTTCTAGCACTCGAAATGATTCTTGGAATTACCTTGTATAAGGAAGAAAGTCCCAGTTCAGCCTCTATCGTTCCCATTGCGTTCCCATTAATTGCGGGCGCAGGAACCATGACTACACTCGTCTCATTAAGAGCTGAATTTGCGAACATAAATATCATCATCGCAATCATTGCTAACATGATTGTTGTTTATTTCGTGCTCAAGAATACCGAACGCATAGAACGAATATTAGGAGCAGGGGGCTTGAGTATTCTCCGCAAAGTTTTCGGTGTTATCTTGCTGGCCATTGCGGTGAAGCTCTTCTTCACCAACCTAATCCCAATGTTTGAAAATCATTAAGAACTGCATTTCATGTCAGACGACAAGTTTAAAAACGTCATTTCCCATTCCAAAGAGTATGGGTTTATTTTTCAAAGTAGCGAAATCTATGATGGATTAAGTGCCGTTTACGATTACGGTCAAAACGGAGCGCTATTAAAAAACAATATCAAAGCGTATTGGTGGGGCGCCATGGTGCAGATGCACGAGAACATTGTAGGCATTGATACGGCCATATTCGTTCACCCAACCACATGGAAAGCATCAGGTCATGTTGATGCTTTTAATGACCCTCTTATTGACAACAAAGACAGCAAAAAGCGTTATCGCGCAGATGTATTGATCGAAGATCACGTTGAAAAAATTCGCCAAAAGATTCAGAAAGAAGTGAGCAAGGCGGCTAAACGATTTGGTGAGAGTTTTGATGAAGATCAATTCCTAGCTACCAATCCACGGGTAGTTGGCTACCAAGAGAAAATGGATGCCGTCATGAAGCGTTTTGTTTCCGCGATGGAGGCTGAAGACCTAGCTGACGTAAAGCAACTTATTGAGGATCAGGAGATAAAATGTCCTGTGAGTGGATCAATGAACTGGACAGATGTTCGGCAGTTCAACCTCATGTTCGGGACACAAATGGGTTCTGTCGCAGAGGGTGCTACCACGCTGTACCTTAGGCCAGAAACCGCCCAAGGAATATTTTTGAATTATCTCAATGTCCAAAAATCTGGACGCATGAAAATCCCTTTTGGGATTGCGCAAATTGGAAAGGCATTTAGAAATGAAATCGTAGCACGTCAGTTTATTTTTAGAATGCGCGAGTTTGAGCAAATGGAAATGCAGTTTTTTGTTCGTCCTGGCACAGAAATGGAATGGTATGAAAACTGGAAAGCGAAACGCTTAGCTTGGCACAAGAGTTTGGGGTTTGCTGATAGCGACTACCGTTTCCATGACCACGATAAATTGGCGCATTACGCCAATGCGGCAGCTGATATCGAATTTAATTTCCCTTTCGGCTTCAAGGAATTAGAAGGGATCCATAGCAGAACCGATTTTGA